>JBHLOG010000190.1:0-5724 GCA_048940765.1 Promethearchaeota archaeon
TTCACAGCAAATGCTACTAAACTTAGTTTATCTAATAATATCGTTCAATTCCAGTTTAGAGGTAATCCGGGAGATGAGCCTGCAACTTTTCTGTGGGATTTTGGGGACGGCTCTGCAAATTCCACTGAAGAAAATCCTATTCATCAATATAATTTTCCTGGAACTTATACTGTGATCTTAACCGTAATAGATGCGGACGGAGATACAGATATTTTAATAAGGATTGATTATATAAAAGTTCAAAAAGAACCTGTTATTCTAGGATATAGATTTTTCTTTTTAATTGGCATTTTATCAGTTATAGTAATTATAATTAGCAAGAATATATTTTTTAAAAAACAAAATTTAAGATAATAACGACAGTGTACGATAATTTGAACGATGTGTACAAAACATAGGTATATAAATTCGGAAGAGAATGAATTAATCGCAATCAAAATTAAATAATAAGATTTAAAAAAAACAAGTAGAGTGTGAAGTGATGAAATATCAACGTCTTATTGTAATTTGTATAATTGTTCTATGTACAATTCAAATTGTTCCAATAATCTCAAATTTTAACTTACCGAGAGGAGATTTTGAATCAGGAATTTCTCAGGAGATCGAATCATCAGCTAATCTCGACCCACCTAAAGTATTGAAGTATATTTCACCAAATGTGATATCTATTGAATATGATATGGTTCGAAATTATGCTTCATACTTAGCTACAATAATTTTCGATCCTTTAGTCGAATATTCATTTGAGAGTGAAGAGCCTATACCAGCATTAGCTAAACAATGGGTCGTTACAAATGATAGTAAACACTGGGTTTTTACTCTAAGAGACGATGTTACATTCCACGATGGTACTAAATTTAATGCATCCTCAGTCAAATTTACGTATGATCGATTTATCGATCCTAGCCATCCTGCTTATATACCTGATCCAATTACTGAGTTTAGTGAAATGCCATTAGAATCTGTTGAAATTATAGATGAATATAAAGTATCTATTAATTTTTACCAACCTTATGCTCCTTTTATCTATCAAGAAGCTGCATTTTGTGTGATTCTCTCACCAAACAGTTTTGAAGGAGGGGAGGACATGGTTGTCCCAATTGGAACTGGTCCTTATTATTTAGATGTAAATGCAAGCAATGCAATATTTCAAAAGTTTATCCGTAACGACCAACATTTTCGTGGAGTTCCTCCTTTTGAAGAAGTTCAATGGGTTATTTATAGTTCAGAAGAGGATTTTCAAACTGCTTTTGAGGCTCATGAAGGAAATTTCGCAATTTCCAATAGAGCTGTAGATCCATTGCCAGAAAATGATAACTATTGGGAAAAGTCCTTGGGTTTTGACACAATGCATTATGGAGTTTTTAATCATCTCAACCCTATAATAGATGACCCTAATGTAAGATTAGCGATTAATTATGCTATTAATAAACAAAAGCATGTCAATCAAGACTATGGGGGGGTTAGTGAAAGCGTAATGTCACAACGGAGCGTTGTTTTTTCCGGAGATCCATATCATGATGAATCAATTCAAGGATATCCGTATAATGTTAAATTAGCGAAATCCATTCTAGATAATGCAGGTTATGCTCCGCTTGGGGATGGGTATCGGTTTGATATTGAACTCGTATCACTAATAGTAAACTATGATAAATTAATTGTGATTAAAGACGATCTCGATCTAGTTGGCATCCGTGCTCATATTATTAATGGAACACTTTCAGATCTTTTTGCGGGTAATTTTGATATTTTTTTTATTGGATGGGCTCCGTTAATGGATCCTAGCATAACTAAGACACTTCTCCATACATCAGGAGACATAAATTGGGGGAGCTACTCAAATTCTGAGATTGATTTTTATACAACTTTAGGTCAACAAACGCCTGTTAGACAAGAGCGGGAATATTATTACTTTCAGGTGCAACGAATTGCTCAAGAAGATGCTCCTCTTCTTTTAATGACGGAGACAAAAAGGATTTACTGGAGAGCAGAAAATGTAACCCCGTTTATTAAATTAAGTAAAGATGGACGACTAGTTTTCAATTATAACACTCAAACACAAGATAATGACATATATACAATGGATCATATCGAAGTATCTTCAGACGCTATTTATTTTCCTTTTACTGACGGTCTTGTCTCTCTAGAAAACCAACTAGTAGAGAGTAACATGACAATGACTCATGAACTAGGGAATTTAATCCCCGAACAACGAGAAAAAGGAAAGTTCTATGAATTTCAAGTCAATAACTCTGATTTGGATTACATTTTCCGTTGTTATTATGATTTAGATGAGCTTCAATCTGATCGACTTAAGGACCAAGAAGTTTTTCAATGGGATTATAATAACCAGTCATGGATTAATTTGGAGGTTATTGCTTCAAATTTAAATCTCCGTTTTTCTGAAGTTCAATTAAATGGAAATGTGATTCTTCGTGTTGGTTTACCACATTTAATTGAATTGACTTTTAAATACCTTCCTATAATTATCATTATAGTTGGCCCGTTAATTAGTATTTCTACATTCATCATTATAAAGAATCGAAAATTTTCGAAAAAAATTAAAGAGGAATATGGTCTATAATGACATCTGATAAAAATTTAGACAAAATAAAAGGATTAGAGATAATATTAGAACCAAAATCTAAAAAAGTATACACTAAAACTATATTAAAAACTGAGGTAAAAGCAAATCATCTCAATGCTCAGCAAGAAAAAAAACTGCATGGTAAAACACTTCAGGTATATTGGTATATTTTAACTCATAATCGTGCGGGAGTAAGAGAAATACAGAAAGCACTAAATTTTTCATCTCCTGGGACTGCATCATATCAAATAAAGAAATTAGTGGAATTAGGAATTATATCTAAGAGTGACAAAGATGATAAATACAGGGTGAATAAATCACTGAAAAAGGGAATATTAGGGTTTTATATGCGGATTGGATTTTGGATGGTTCCTCGATTTTCCATATACTTAATTTTTTATATACTAGGTTTTATAGGATACATTTTTCTAGCTGCGATTTACGGTGATAAGTTTATCACCAATCCTGGGAGCCTACTTCTCTTATTTTTTTTAATTTTTGGCTCAATAATATTTATTTATGAATCCATCAACTTATGGAAGAGGAGACCTACAAAACTAAAATAAGATTGGATGTTTATAAAAATAAACGTATTTTTACTTACTAGTCTTTGTTTATGCCCCTAATTTCCTCTTAAAAGGCTTTTTTTTGAGCGAGAAAAAATTGTAAGAATAAAGAAAATTTTGACTCAATTTCTCTTTAATTAAATATAATTATACCCTATTTTTATTAATGAGAAAAACTATTAGATAATTATTATGAATCACCAAATAGTTAAAGAAAAAATTGACGATCTTGGAGCTGATTTATGTGGTTTCGCCCCGATTGAAAGATTTAATGAAGCTCCTGAGGGATTTCACCCATTAAATATATATAAAGATTGCAAGACAGTTGTTGTTTTTGCCAAAGCAATTCCTCAATCACTTCTGTTAGCAACAAGTTGCATCCCATACTCTCATTTTAGTTCGATTATTGTTAACGAAGTTGATGAATTAACTCTAAAAATTGTGAAATTTTTTGAAGAGTTAGGAATAAACTGTGTTCCTATTCCTTCTGATGATCCATATGAACACTGGGAACCTGAAAGAAAATATGGCAGAGCAATTTTATCGTTAAGACATGCAGGTTATCTTGCAGGATTGGGGATTCTAGGAAAAAATACATTATTGATCAATGAGAATTTTGGGAATATGATCCAGCTTGGTGCTGTGTTAATCAATATTGAGTTAAAAGGAGATGAAATAGCAGAGTATGAAGCATGCTTACCTGACTGCCAAATATGTCTTGATTCTTGTCCTCAAGGAGCATTAAATGGAATCACGGTAAACCAAAAAGCATGTAGAGAACATTCAATTATCAAAACAGAAAAAGGTTATACTCTTAAAAAATGTAATTCATGTCGTAAATTGTGTCCAAGTGTGTTAGGTGTTATCTAATAAAAGAAATTTCTTATTTCTTAGATTTTTTTTTCCTTTCTAAAGTATCTTTTAAAAGTTTAATAGCGCAAAATTCTCCACACATACTACATACCTCACTATCGATAGATTTTCCATTTCTATAATGAACTTCCCTCGCTAAATCTGGATCAATAGAATGCTTTATCATACCTTCCCAGTCTAAATTTTTACGAGCTATATCCATCTTATAATCCCATTTTGAAGCTCTATTACCATATTTAGCAATATTTACTGCATGTGCGGCAATTTTAGAGGAAATCACACCTCTTTTTACTTCTTCCTTTGTAGGAAGTCCAAGATGTTCTGATGGAGTTACATAACATAAATAATCTGCCCCCGCTAAACCAGCAATTGTTCCCCCAATTGCACTAACAATGTCATCATATCCAGGGGCAATATCTGTAACTAAAGGTCCTAATACGTAAAATGGAGCGTCTTCACACAGAGATTTTTGAATTTTAACATTATGTTCGATTTGATGAGCAGGAATATGTCCTGGACCTTCCACCATAACTTGGATATTTGCTTTCCACGCTCTTTTTACTAATTTCGAAATTCCAATTAATTCTTGTATTTGGGCATAATCTGTAGAATCAAATATGCATCCAGGTCTAAAGCCATCTCCTAAGGATAAAGTAAAATCATATTCCTTCGCCATTTCAAGTAAATAATCATATCCTTTCTTAAAGGGATTTTCCATCTCATTTTCTAATATCCAAGATGCCAAAAAAGTCCCACCTCTTGACACAACTCCCATCGTACGCGGATGTTCAACTAAATAATTTACAATTTCTTTTGTTACTCCAACATGTATTGTAAAAAAATCAACGCCTTCTTTTGCTTGTTCTTCTACTACTTTAAACATGTCATCTTCGTCCATATGGATAATAGCTCCTTTAGTTTCTATCGCTCTCAAGGCAGATTGATAAATAGGTACAGTACCTATAGGTACTTTAAGTTCATTAAGTATTTTTTTTCTAATTGTTTGTACATCTGATTCAGTTATACCTGTACTTAAATCCATAACTGTATCTGCGCCAAATTTAACAGCAATTTTAGCTTTTTCTAACTCTTTATCGATGTTACAGACAGTTTTAGAAGAACCTACATTTGCATTGATTTTTACTAATAAGCCCTTACCAATACCAATAGGAGGATCTAAGTCTCTTCTATTGGATTTGGGAATAATAATTCTCCCTTTTTTAATTCCTTGTCTTATGAAATCAACTTCAACTTGTTCATTTTTGGCGACAATCTCCATTTCTTTTGTAGTGTTTCCGTTCTTGGCAATTTCCATTAATCTAGACAAAATTTAGGACCTTCTCTTTATTATTTAATAGTAAATCATTTAAACATACTCTATAAAAAAGTAATACTAAGATAATTATATTCTTTTGTTTTATTAATTAAAATTCTCTTGATAAATTAGGTTGTATAAAAAGTATATGAAATTAAAAAAAAATTAATTTAAAATTTATACTTCTGGTGGTGGTGCCATGCCTAATACTTTATATGCTTCATTAAAGTCCATTAATACTTCGGTTTTAAATCTTAAGCCATCCATCTTAGATGCTAGAAAGAGATTTCCTTCAGTTGTATTTGCTAAAGCTTCTTTCTCCTTTCCTTTCATTATTTCACTAATACCATAAACCAAGATATATCCCTGCTCATCAGCAGAAA
>JBHLOG010000051.1:0-24833 GCA_048940765.1 Promethearchaeota archaeon
ATAAGATCTGGATAACCAAGGGTATGATCTGAATGCAAATGGGTTAAAAAGCCTTTAGTTAATTGAGAAGTTTCTAGTGATCTAATTCTAAAATTTGAATAAGCTGAATATGTTTGACGGGTGATTCCGACACCAAAATCAACTAAATATGAAGAATTATTCACAATAATTGCTAATGCAGGACCAAAACGCATAGGATCAGGATTAGGATTTCCTGTCCCCAGAAGTATGATTTTAGGTTCTTTTGGATTTAATTTCATATAATCATCTTTATGATTTTTAAAACAGCTAATCTCTTCTAAGGATTAATTTACTATTAATTATAGTGCTATGTTTATATTTATAATTCTTAGTTGTTTGATTTTTTGTAGTCCTCATAATAAAATTTATGAAATGTTTGGATTTTTTTACCCAAATGAAAAATTTTATTTAATCTCTACAATTACGTTTATCATTCTAACTCGATGATTTATGAAAATATATCTAAAATTAAATATATTTGAATGAGTGTGATTAAAAATTTCATATGTTAAAATTAAAATTCCTGACAAATTAAAAAGTCAAATTAAGAATGCATTAAGTCAAATTGCCGAAACTAGAGATTCTAAAATTCGGAAAGGTATGAACGAAGTGACAAAATCAATTGAACGGGTTCAAGCGAAATTAGTAGTGATGGCTGAGGATGTTAGTCCACCAGAGATATTATTTCATATTCCACTCTTATGCGAAGAGAAGAGTATCCCCTATGGTTATCTTTCTACTAAAAAAGAATTAGGAAACACGGTGAGAATCAATGTATCTGCAAGTGCAATTGCCGTTGAAAATGTTGGTACTGGAAATGAAGGCATATTGAATGATGTAATTAAGAACCTAAAAGAAATTAAGAAATAAAAAATATTGGTGAAAGTTCTTGGTAAAATTAGATAAATCCAAGGGAGTTTCAGTAGACGATCTATCAATACCTGCTCAAGTTATTCAAGTAATTGGGCGTACGGGTCTTACAGGAGAAATTACACAGATCAAGGTACGCATTCTTGAAGGTCCAGATAAAAATAGAATCCTAACTCGTAATGTAAAAGGTCCAATACGAATGAATGACATTGTGATTTTACGGGAAGTAGAAAGAGAAGCACGTAAAATCCGAGGAAGACGATAAATTTTAAAGAAAGATGAAAATCTGTATTAGGTTTCAATAAGTTTTTTTAAAGTTTTATTTTTTTAATTGTCTTATCATTTTCCGATGATCCTTAATAATAATAAGTATACTTACTAAATAAGCAGATATAATAAGAATAATTCCAAATATTGATAACAAAAGATTACCTATATCTGCAGTCGTTATCGATGGCGTAAATAGTAGAATTCCAATAAATGTGAAAAATCCGATAAAAATTAATATTCCTTGATATAATCTCAATTTTTCAATTAAAATATCTTTATATTTCGTAGATGGATCATTTTCAGTTTCGTTGATAAACTCAACACCTCGTATTTTTAAGATTTCTCCTTTTTTTATTTTACAGATTAATTCATATAAAATAAATCTTTTCACTTAATTTTGTTGTTTTATTTTTAAAATTCAAAATTCATGAAAACATTTAAATAGGTAATTTCATATATTATTGTTGTGGTTTCATAAGATTTGAAAAATGAGAATTATGAAAAAAATAATCTCAAAGAAGCAATCAGCAGTTTTGGAAGGACCAAAAGAATATATAATAATTGGTGAAATGACGTATAAGGATCATTATCATCTTAGAAAATTATTAATTTTCATAATGATCTTAATTATTACTTTAACTTGTTTGCAATTCAACAAGGCACAAAGTTATAATAACTATGAAAGGGTTCAGTTTGAATCATCTGGATCCATTCTATATGCTAACTTATATTATCCCTCAAAAACCCTTAATTTTCAAGAAAAGCGCCCTTTAATAATTTATTGCCATGGAATCGGTTCCAAGAGAGATTTCGATCTTAGAATACCAATCGAATTCACAAAACGAGGCTTTTTTATTGCTGCTCTGGATTATCAAGGTCATGGAGAGAGTGGTGGAAATATTAATAATATAGATCCTATAACTGGTATTCCTGCTATAGCTCAAGATTGTTCTAATTTATTAGATAAATTAGAGACAATGTCTTTTTACTTTGATGTTAATATTTCTCAGATTGGATTAATAGGGCATTCGCTTGGAGGGATGATTATTTTGATGAATCAAGCATTAGACTCCCGATTTAGAGTAAACGTTGCATTAGCTCCACTTGTTAATTTCACTCCGCCAAGGTTTGGTTTTGTTTATAATGAAAATCTAATTAATTATATACCAGTTAATTTACTTAATGAGGAAAATACTGAAAACCTATTAATAATCCACCATGAAAATGACGAGATACTAGATTTTACTGAAAATGCTTTAACGGCTCAGGAATTAACGAATTGTACTGTCATTAAAATTTCAGGCTTTCTAATTGGAGGAGGTCATCAATTATTTTCAAATAGTATTCTTATTAACTCAATTGAATGGTTTGAGCAACATTTTTTCAACTCCGCTACTCTAAATGGACCTATTCATATTACATTTTACTTCAATTATATATTAATTTTCATAAATATTCTATTAATTTTCATAACTATAATATCCTTAATATCTGTATCAGCTAGTTTATTCTTTAGAAAGAATAACAAGTTTGATAAGCCTCGTTCATTCAATTATAGAAAATTTAATAATTCAAATAAGAGAAGACAAGTTATCAAACCGATCGCTTATACCGGAGCGTTCTTACTAAATTGGTTAATATTTGAAAGAATTTTTGGTATGGTTGGAATTATATATGGCTCAGTTAGTATGATTTTATTTTTTGTAGTGGTTAAATTAGTGATATATTTTAAAAAATCTAAAAATATGAGGTTCAATTTTATATTAAAAGAGAAGATTAAGTCGGAATTTAAAATAGAGTATTTAATTTTTACAGCAATGTCTGCTGCTTACTTTATTGGAATTTATATGTTATTCTCATTTTATTACCCATTCGGATTCATTTGGCCTTCAAATTTCGTTGTAGATTTTATTTTAGGTTATTTAGCATTTCCTGTATTTTTATCTGTAGAAATTTTGCTTAGAAAAGTACTTTATCCTAGTTTGAAATTTTTAAAATCAGAAAGTTCAATGAATAGAATATTGATAATTTCTACCATTATAATAATGATAAGCTTAATGGGATTGATGAAAAAATTTTCATACTTTCCTTCTGTCTTATTTATGTACATAGTATTCTTATTAGTAATTATTCAGAATACCAAGATTTTTCAAAATGTCAATTCATTTTATCCAGTGGTCATAATTTCCTTTAGCATTATCCAAATATTCTTCGCTACTGTGCTTTCTAATGCAATTGGAGTTAGTATCGTTTTATAAATATAGAATTTTATTGTACTTTAAAAAGCTGTCCTAAGATATATATATATGTTTATAACGATGCTTGATGATTTAATTCTCTATCAGCTATTACAGTTTATTAAGAGATATTCCAATTATGAAATTAAACTTCATAATTACTTTTTTAATAAAACCCAAATAAATCCATATATCATTATCCCTATCAGAATCGAAGATACTAATTATATATTTTTTTTTATTGATCAACATAATTACTTTCAAGCAAAAACATATTTGAACTCTATAAGACATGAAATTCGGAATAAGAAAATCTTGATAATTAGATTTGATAATATTCTGATAAACCTAATCTTCAACTTTTTTCCTGATTTATGCATTCACGACGTTCATATTAATGTAAATAATAAAGAAGGGAAATATGAGATTTCAATCTGCTTCTTAAAAAACTTAAATGCATATCACATAGCAGTAGGTAAAGGAGGAAGTTATATTAAAGCTATCAATGAATTGTTTGCAAGACACATTAATTTATATAATTATAAAATACCTCTAACAATCAAATGTAAAAAAGTAGATTAAATCAGAGTTTCTTTTCTCTAAGTTTACTTAATTCAGCAATTAACCAGCAGAGTTCGTCATAACTCGAAGATGATTTATATATTTCCTCTGTTTTTTTCTTTATTTCTTGTTCTGTAAGATTCTTTTTCAAAAATGATAATTGTAACTCAGCTAGTTTTCTACACAAATCCTCATATAAGTGATTTTCTTGTGTTAATTTATGAGCAGCTAATGTTATTTCAGCTTCTAAGTCAGGATCGATTCCTGCCTCAATAAGTTCCATTGTATCATCAATTTCTATTTCTAATTCAGGCCTTTTTTCAGAGGAAATATCGCTAGTTATTCCGTTTCTTAAAATATCCATAATTGCTAAAAAAGAGCCGTATTCTCGATTTTGATCATTAATTTGGATACTAATAGATTGATTCCTTTCAGTTTTCAATTTTTCTGCTTTTTTGACACTTAATTCTTTCTTTTTTTTAGATGCTTTTGAGCCAATCCATAAATAAATTGTTTTAAAATCATCTATTAAAAATACTTTATTTTCACTAAAATCCACTTTATTTATCTTCCTTAAAGCACCAGTCTCTATGACATTATAGAAAAGCATAATTTATCTTTAAAACTATAATATAGTACAAGTAAGTAAATTAGAGTTATAAATCTTAATTATGAGTAAAAGATGCAATAAGGTGGTTATGAACTTTCTTCAAAATATCCCAACAATTTAAGATTACTATACTCATTATGTAGAAAATCTCGTAGAGCCGTTCTTATTGCCTCAGACCTGCTAGCCACGATCTTCATACCAATTAACTTTTTAATATTCTCATCGTAAATATGGGGCAAATTAATCGTTATATTTACCATTTTGGATTTTTTTTTGGTCTCTTTCTCTTCATCTGTCATATGTAAAACTCCAAGGAACCCCAAGTCTGAAATAGCTTTATATTTAACAATATGGGTGAATCAGAATGTAGATAAGTTCCCTTCCCTTAATCTTTCACTCTTTTCCAATATAATATTATAAGTAAGATATATTTTTAAAGTTGTTGAGTATTTAAAGCATTCAAAATCAGATATAAATTATTTTTCTTATTTAATTATATTGATGAACATTTCATATGACTAATTAATAGTTTAGTTGAAAATATTTTAGTACTTCATTAAATTTCTTATAGAAAAATCCTGTCTTCTGGTTTTACATATCTTCCCCGACTTTCGATGGCGTTAATGTTTTTAATGATTTTATGGCATTCGATAGAATTTATTTTTTCATATTCTGATATATATCCTTCAAGAAAAGCTTTAAAACAGCTTTTATATTTCTTTCCATGTGTTGATATTAATACTCTTTTAAATAGATGTAGATCAACACTTTTATCTTCTATTGTATCTGAATAATCATGTAATCCAAAATCAATAAGAAAGATATCCTCGTTTCTGGTTATGATAATATTACTTGTAGTAATATCACCATGAATATGCCCATTCATATGAAGCATAGCAATATAGTATCCAATTTTTTTAAAATATTCCTTAATTTTTATCTCATTTAAGGTGTCTACAATGTCTCTTAATTTTTCTCCTTCAATGTATTTCATTATGATTGTAGCATTTTGAGTGTCAATCTCGAATACTTGGGGGACTAATAAACCATAATTTTTTACTTTAATCAATGCTTTCGCTTCATTTAGGGTTCGTTCAGTCCTTATTTTTATATCCAGTTCTTCTAAACGATACTGTTTTGGAAGACGATGTTTAAAGATAACGCTTTTATCAAACCAATTTCCGTAAAAGAGATTCGCTTCAGCGCCCTTATGAATCATTTTTTTTTTATTAATAGTGGAATTCATCTTAATTTTTAACCCTCCATGGAATAGTGATTTGATCCATCCTCTCCTTTGGTTTAATAATTGTTTCAGAGATATTATCTCCTCCTTCTGATAGATATCTTAGAATACCTGTCCATCCAATCATTGCTCCGTTATCTCCTGCATATTTTAAAGGCACAACCTCGAATCTAGCATCATGTTCATTACTGATATATTCAATCATTTGTTGGAGTCTTTTATTAGCGGCTACCCCTCCAGTTAAAAGAACTTCCTTTTTTTCGGTATGGGCAAGTGCTCTTTCTGTTACCTCTGTCAACATACTAAAAGCTGTCTCTTGTAATGAATATGCTACATCATTTAAATTATATTTTTTATTAAATTCTTCCGATTCTAATAACCGTTTTGTTGCAGTATACAAACCTGAAAATGATAAATCCATTCCTTTAACGACATAAGGTAACAATAAATATTTTTTTGATTTTAATGCTAGTTTTTCTATTTTTGGGCCTCCTGGATGCTGTAAGCCAGCATCTCGGGCAAAAGAATCAATCATATTTCCTACAGGTAAATCCAAAGTCTCACCAAAAATTTGATATCTCTGTGATTCAAAAGCACTAACAATAGTATTCCCCCCGCTAACATAAAGAGTAAGCGGATCAGTAATATTACATTTTAGACGCCCAATTTCAATATGTGCTATACAGTGGTTCACTCCTATTATTGGAATTTCTAATAAAAGGCTCAATGATCGTGCCACCCAAGCACCAATTTTTAAAACCGGTCCTAAACCAGGACTTTGACTGAATGCAATTAAATTTAAGTTCTTTACCGAGATTTTTGCTTCATTAAGAGCTTTGTAAACAATGCTCATAAAATTGCTTAAATGTTGCTCTCTAATTAGAGCAGGATGAAGACCACCCTCTTCAGGTATAAAAACATCATTTATTAAGCTATATACATTCCCATCAAAGTCGAGAATTCCGACTGAAAATGTATGAGCTGTAGATTCGATACCTAAACATAGTTTCTTCATGCATTTCGCCAAATTTTCAATTTAGAGCGTGATTTTTAAGGGGAAAAAAGAATTTTTCAATAAAAAATATTATAGCTTTATTATTTCATGTAGAAGATAACTCTAATACCTAATTTAGCCATCTATACTTTTAGTGCGCTTTCTAGGAGTCCTTCTTGTAGTTTTGCTCTTTGCGGTACCCTTTCTTTTAAATACAGTATAACCACAATTTCCGCAAGACCATCTATCATAATGATTAGCAAGAAAGAAACTGGGGCCACATTTAGGACACGACCTATGAGTCCTTACTAACTTATTTCCTTCAATTTTATAATATTTTGATGAATCCATTTTAATCTTTATTTTAATTTATAATTAATATTCAAATAGATGTTTATAAGGTTCTTTTCTTTTTTTTAATTGAATGATTTCTGCTCTCTTTTCTTTTTCAAGATTTCGTACTTGAATATGAAATGGTTCAAAATATTGAAGCTCTTTTGCATCTTTGTATATATATGCTTTACCAATAGTATAAGATGCTCCAAAATGAGTCTTAAGATTTCTTACAATAGTAAGTTTTTCATTACTACCTTGAAGCGCCGCAATTTTTTTCTTGACTTCTAATCTATTTGGAGAGCTAGCTCCAAAATGATCAATTCTAAATGTAATTTCCATTCGTTCAATTAACGGGTTCTTTTTCTCTTCGGTTATTTCAATATTTAATGACATTTTTACTGTACTTCCTTTTTAAAGTCAGATGTCTTTACTGAATAAAGATTTTTACTATATTATAACATTCAAAAGTATAGATAAAAAATAAAATTTTGGTTTTTAATGGAATTGAGACTTACATCATAAATAAAATAATTGTATTGAATGCTTAGAACCGATCCATTATTGAAATAACCTTTTTAACCTTTTCTTGAATATTTTTATCAATATTAACAATTACAATTCCTTCGGGAATTACAAAATTAGAATCGGTAATGGGAGGTTGGCCATAAAAAGCAAAATTTTTCACTCCTTTCAATAAAGGAATTTCAAGTATAAGTGGGAGTATTAACAAATCTTCTTCTCCATCAGTTATTTTGATTAATGTTCTTTTCTCAGATCTGATAACTTCTCTAAATAATTTCCAGCAATCTCTATTTATAGTTCCCTCGTGGTTTTGAAATTGAATAATTTGTTCAAAATATTTTTCAAATTCTAAATTAATATGATTTCTTTGAGTTTTTTCATCGATAATACAGAGTCTGATGAAGTTCTTCAAGAAAGTATTAGAAAGGAAATCTTTAGCAACAATATCTCCTACAATGTAAAAGTTTATGATGTCATTGGATTTTATATAATCTTGAAAGATATTTTCTACTTGAATAATTGTATCCTCTCGAGAACCTGCTATTAGGATATCAAGGGGTTCTGTAAATAAATGCCTTTTATCATAAGGAATTCGTAAATTATAATCCATTTAAATCAAGAATATTAAGACAGAGTTTTATATAATATTTACTAAGAAAATAGGATAAGAAAAAATATAACGAGTTATGTACAGCATTGTTTTAGCGTACTCTTAAAGCATACTTCCCTGGGTAATGAATCTTAAGATATTCTGCAAATTTAGACTCTTGAGGATTAATTATAATAACCTCTCCCGTAAAGTCTTCACTTAAAGTATGTGTTTTGCACTTTGGACATATGGTTTCGTTTTTAGTTATTAAATGACAAGTTTTGCATGCTTTTTCTTTTATTGTTCCTCACCTTTCACTCAAATTGATTATTCTGAATGATCTTCTACTTCACTTTTTTCTGTTTTTTTTCGTTCTTTTTCGGCATATATTTCTTCAATATCATTTTCAATCCATTCTTCTTTTCCTAAAAATTTTTGTCTCATTGTTAATCCAAGTTTTCCACTTCTTCCCGTACCTAAGGAAACTGCAATTATTCTTGCTCTTACTTGATCATTAACTTCAAGGATTTTTCCTGTTTCTTTACCTATAAATCTATTTCCAACTTGTTCGTAAGAGATATAATCATCGCAGATTTGTGATACATGAACTAATCCATCTAATGGTCCTAAACGCACAAAGGAACCAAAATCAACAATTTCTACAACAGTTCCTTCCACAATCTCCGAGATCGTTGGTTTAAAGGTAAGAATAGTGAATTCAACTTCATGGAATGTATTTGCATTACCTGGTATGATAATACCTTTTCCAACATTAAGAACATCCACAACTGAAATAATAAAACCATAGTCTCTTGTTATGATTCCTTCATAATCTTCTGAAAGAATTATCCTTGCACTTACAGTTTTTTCTTGGTCAAATAAAAATGGAGGTATCTCAATTTTTCCTTCTATAGTATAAAGTTTGAACATATGAATGTACCCGAAAAAAAATGAACTTTGATGAAATTTAGTAATGGATGAAATGAATAAAAAAATTAATAGTTTGTGGTTTTAATCTCATCAAATTACTATAAATAAAGATAATATCACCTTTTTTTAGAAATTCTATTTTCTTATCAATGAGAGTCTGATAGGTCTAAAATCTGCTATTTGTTGGATTCCAGCAATAATTGAAGGATCTTTTTCAAGTAATTTTCTTGCATCTTCTTCTGTTTCTCCTTCAAGGATTATAAGTCCAAATGGATCTTCAAGAATTAATGTTGGACCAGCAAGAACTAATTTTTTTTGTCTTAGTAAAGACTTTAAGTAACTAAAATGATCAGACATAATTTTGTCTTCTTCTTCATTTGGATTTGTAATGAAATCTTGACGATAAGGCTTTATAATGGCGTAATAATGATTCTTTTTAGCCATAATAAATATTCACTCATTAAATTTTTTAAAAAATCTTTACTGCTGTTATATATTAATCAATGAAAAGAAAGAATTAAATATTCCCGATTAAATTTCAATTTATTAGATATAAAATGATAAAAAGAACAATTTTTTCAAAATAAAGAGTGTTTAAAGATGAGTATTACTGAATTACCTAAAGACTTGAGTTCTGATGAATTAATTAATCTCTATAAAAAGATGTTAATAATTCGGGAATTTGAACAAAGAATTACAAAAGATAGGGGTAAAATCAAATCAATCTTAGTACATGCATATACAGGTGAAGAAGCTATAGCTGTTGGAGCTTGTGCTGCGATTAATAATAATGATTATATTACATCTACACACAGAGGTCATGGTCATTTTATTGCTAAAGGTGGGGATGTTAATTCACTCATGGCAGAAATTTACGGAAAGGAAGGAGGAATATGCAAGGGTCGCGGTGGGTCAATGCATGTTGCTGATTTTTCTAAAAATATGCTTGGGGCAAATGGAATTGTAGGAGCAGGACCTCCTTTAGCCCTTGGAGCTGCCTTAGCTTCAAAAATGAGAAATGAAGATAAGGTAGTTCTTACTTTCTTTGGTGATGGTGCTGCAAACCAAGGAATGTTACATGAATCAATGAATCTTGCTTCTATATGGAAACTTCCTGTTGTTTTTATTTTAGAGAATAATAAATATGGATGGAGCACTCCTGTTGACTATTCAACTGCTATTAAAGATCTTTCTCTCCGAGCTCAAGGGTATGGAATGAAAGGTCTTACCATTAATGGTAATGATGTAATCGAGGTATATAAAACCGTTAAAGAAGCTGTTGAATTTGCAAGAAAAGGAGGTGGTCCTACGTTGATTGAATGCAAAACTTATAGATGGGGGGGGCAGATGACAATAGATGCTGATAAATACCGCTCCACGGAAGAAAAAGAAGAATGGAAAAAAAAATGCCCAATTGAAGCCTATAAAATAAAACTTATCAAAAATGAAATTATCGATCGAGCTTTAATTCAAGAAATTGAGGAAGATACTTTAGCAAAAATAGAATTAAGTGTTAAATTAGCTAAAAAAAGTCCAAAACCAGATATCAATAATGTTCTAGAGGATTTATATAAAAATCCAATGAATTTAGGAGGAAATTAAAATGACTGAAGAAACTAAAACTATGAAAGGTTTGGAGGCTATAAGATTAGCTATTGAAGAAGAAATGGAACGTGATGAATCTGTATTCTTAATAGGAGAAGATATTGGTAAGTTTGGAGGTCCCTTTTTTGTAACAGAAGGTTTATTAAAAAAGTTTGGTCCTGAGAGAGTTCGCGAAACTCCCATTAGTGAAAATGCGATTTTAGGTTGTGCTATTGGAGCAGCTATGGTTGGAATGCGTCCCATTGCGGAAATTATGTTTGCGGACTTTTTAACTGTATGTATGGAGATGATTGTGAATCAAGCCGCAAAAGCAAGATATATGTATGGAGGTCAAATTTCTGTTCCTGTTACTATTAGAGTTCCATTTGGAACTGGTATAATGGGCGCCGCGCAACATTCACAGTCTTTTGAATCATGGTTTATGCATGTACCCGGGTTAAAAGTTGTAATGCCATCTAATGGACGAGATTTTAAAGGATTATTGAAAACAGCAATAAGAGAAGATGATCCTGTAATGTTTTTCGAGAACAAGAGAACTTATTACTTAACTGGTGAGGTACCATTAGATAAAGATTTTACGATACCATTTGGACAAGCAAGAAAATTTTCTGAGGGTGATGATGTAACTATTGTTGCTATGGGAGCAATGGTCCAAGAAAGTATTATAACCGCGAATAAATTAAAAGAAGATAATATTCATTGTGAAGTTATTGATCCAAGGACGTTAGTTCCAATGGATAAAGAAACAATTCTTAATTCTGTGGAAAAAACAGGAAAATTGATTATCGTGGATGAAGGCTGTAAAACATGTTCAGTAAGCGCAGAAATTGCAGCATTTGTAGCAGAAGAGGGTTTTCAATACTTAAAGAAACCAATCTTAAGAATTAACACTCCAGATATTCCAATTCCCTATTCACCAAATTTAGAAAATGCAATCGTTCCAAATGCGAAATTAATTCAAGAAAATGTTAAGAAAATAATTTAAGTTATTGTGGGGATCATTCGAAATGGGAATTATCATTCGAGATATGACTAAGGATGATGAATATTATGTTGGTACCTGTACTCATGTAAATGAAAAAAATATCGAATATGAAATGTCTGCTCCACGCCGTATATCTTGGCTCAGGAGTATGGAAAAATATGGATTGAAAGTTAAAGTTGCTCTTTTAAATAGAATTCATGCAGGATTTTTATACATTATGCCAATTGAAATAAATCCTTGGCAAATTGATGGTAAAGAATTAATGATATTTCCATGTTTAGTCTCACATTCGAAATTTTCTCATAAAGGTATTGGAAAAAAATTAATTAAGGCAGCAGAAGAAGAAACTTATAATCAAGAACGTAAAGGAATTGCAACAGTTGCTTATTTTTGGGATTTTTGGTTTATGCCAGCAGAATATTTTTTAAAATTAGGATTTAAAGTAGCAGAAAAACGAGGTGAAAAAGCAATTCTTTGGAAAAAATTTAATCGAAATGCTGAGCTTCCTCGTTTCCGGAAGAAAAACTATAATTTTAAGCCCGTTAAAGGAAAAATTGTTATAGATTTATTTTGGAATAGATATTGTTTAACTAGTGATGTTGAAGCGGAAAGAGTTCGAGAAGTTGTCTTAGAATACGGAAATGAGGTTATTCTTAACGAATTCTCAGCAGTTGATCAAAAAATTTTACAGAAATATGGCATTGAGCGAAGAATCTATATTAATGGTGAAATTATTGAAGTAGGTCCGGAAATTGAGAAAAATAAACTTAAAGAAGTAATTGAAAATGCTTTGAGTGTGTCAAGATAGATTTTGAATAAGCTTCTTCTTTCATTCTAACTAACTTAAAGAAATTTTTAAATAGTTCGTATGTTTATTGGATTTTAATGTATAGTAAAAAGACTATACATAAACAAATCCAATATTAAAAATGTAAAGGAGGTTATAAAATGATTTTTATCACATATTGGGAACTTAATCCAGATTTCGATCCATCAGAATTAGCAACTGTTGCCCAAATGATAATAAGCAAAAAATTGTGGCCAGTAGAAGGTACAAAAGAAATTGCTTGGTATGTTAGTACTTCTGATTATTGGGGTATAACCATAATAGAAGCTGAAACTGAAGAACAGTTAACTGAAATGACAGCTATGTGGAGAATTGCGAAACCGGGTATTTTTAAACTCGTTAAAAGCACTTCTGCAATGGAAATAGTTAAAATACTCCCAATACTAACGAAATTGGGAAATAAAATAAAAGGATAAAAGAAATAATAAAAAACTTAACTTAAATCTTTTATTTTTTATTTATTAAATTTTTTTTTTAACTTTTTTAAAAAATCCTTTCTTACAGGATAAAAAACATCTAGCATAACAAAAGGTTCATCACCGATACATGTATCGCTATGGGGAGTATTTGCTGGAATACAATAAAAGTCTCCTTTCTTAACATGTCGCTCTTCATCTCCAATTTGTAGTTTTGCCTCACCGGCGTAAACTATACCTACTTGTTCATGTTTATGAGAATGTGAAGATACTGAATGACCTGGTAATGTAGCATTGAGTGCCATCATCATCTTTTCACCGTGTAATCCCGTGAGGATGGTCGTTTCTAATCCTTCCATTTGTGTAAATTGAGGAGTATTTTTAAGGTCTATAAAATATGGACTTTTCTTATTTTGAATTTTTATCATCTCTTAATATTTCAATTAAAATTTAATGTATTACTTTTTTTGTTAATTGGTTTTTATAGAAAATTGTGGCTGGGCAACAACAACATTTATCCCTACTTGGACAATTTTTACAATTTGCTCCACATGGACTAATATTTATTACTTTTTTGGGGATTCGGAGTTTTAACTCTTTCGGATAATAAACATTATCTAAAAAAGTAACTTTAGCACTTTTTAATCCAAATGTGTCGCTTGGATATTTTTCAATTGATTCGATCCACCATTTTTGCCTTTTGGGGAGAAAAAATACCGCATAAAGTTGGTTTTTTATAGTAGTCATGAGGTTTATATAAGGACAATTTTTATAACTAGAAGCAATCTCGATAACTTGTTTTTCAGTTTCTGATTCTCCAAATAATAACGCACATATTAATTTTCCTTCTATGCTTCATTCACCTTCATAATCTAATTTATTTTTTAACCTAAAAAATATAGTATATTAACTTTTCTATCTTATCTCTATTTATTTTTAAATAATTAATGTTTTAATAGATTTTAATAATATTACGCTTTATCATCTTATTGCGAATCAACATATTTTAAGAATTCTAGACAGATGGCAACGAATTGTCCTAAGGCTTCTTTTTCAATAACTTCAGGAGTATCTAGTCTTGTATGATAATAGGGAACTAGTTCATCTTTTAAATTAAGTGAACCCATTGAAACCGCAGGAATCCTTTTTTTACTAAAAGCAGCACCATCTGTGGCTCCAAATGCTAGAGGAGATATCTTCGCATTAGGATTTACTTTTTTAGCGATTTCAAATAATGGTTTATATATTTTTGGATCATGTTTTGCTCCTATTCCAGGTTCTCTATCATGAATAACTACAACTTCTTTTTTTCCTATACTATCCATGTTGATAACTATAGTCTCCTCCTCTTTCAAGTTTTTAAAATGTGTAATAATATATCGTTTTGACCCTCTTAATCCTGCTTCTTCCCCCGCAAAAGAAATTAGATAAATTTTAGTATGTTTAGGGAAAATATTTGGATTATCTTTATTTTCTGATAGATATTTACCTATTCCTAAGACAGCTGAAACTCCAGATAAGTTATCAAATGCTCCTAAGACTGGATGATAGGTGTGAAATAATATATAAACTAGTCCTATGGGACTAAAAATGATGAATAAAACTCCAAATGAGAAATATAATATCGGTAATTCAATTGAAAGCAATTGAAGAATTATTTTTAATATAACTACAATAAAGATTATTACTACAATAAGATATCCAACATTAATTATAATTTGTCCAAATCTTTTCAGATAATAAAACGTATTGAACTCAAATGCAGAATCATGATGTGCCGAAAAAATTATACTATGCTTTAAATCACCTGAAGGATTTATAGTTCCAATAACATTTTTTGATTTTTTTTTAGGAAAAAGAAAATCAAATACTTCATGGTATTTCATTACTTCCAATATAAAATAACTAATGGAAATGATAATAAGAATAACAGCTATAATCATGAAAATAAAACTATAGATTTCACTAATTAGCAACATTTTAAGGTCAACTAATAAAGAAAGCCAATAAAGAAGTATTGATACTAAAACCAGTGAAGCAGCATATCTGATTCCTCCGAGAAATGCATGAGGACTACTAATATATTCTTCTTGATGAATTTCATCACAAAATTTTTTCAATTCTTCTTCTATTATATTTCCAGCGAGTATTTCTTGCTCAGTACCTGACTCTCTTGGTCCTATTTCATTGCATATTTTCTCTATAAATTCATACATATAGTTATTTAAATCAACATCACTCATTTAAATCAAATAATCTAATTGTTCATTTTTCAAAATTCTTAGAAATAAACTATTATTATAAATTTCGTTAATGCTTTTTATAAATCTTTAATCGTTATAAGCAATTGGCGAATGTATATAAAAATTAATAAAAATTCTTAAAAGATGAGAAGGAACTATAAATTAATTAGATTAATTTCGCAATTTTTTCGCAGGTTCGCTTACAATCCAAAAATATTAATCCTAATCTTACATCTTTCGTAGTAGAAACAGTTAATACGGCATTGGGGCCAGCTTGTAAGACTAATAAATATCCATCGCTTCCTTTGACATATAATTGGTCGAATTCTCCTTTCTCCATCTCGATAACAGATCTTTCGGCTAATGAGAGCAACGCAGCTGTCATTGCAGCAATTCTTGTCTCATCTACTCCTTGTGGAAGCGCTGAAGCAATTGGTAGACCTTCGGCAGAAACTATTGCGGCAGCTTTTACTTCTGGGATGGCTGCTAGCAATTTTTTTAATATATCATCAAGATTTTCAGTAGTAGGCTCCATAGAGGTCATTTTTTATTTTGATTTATAATTAGGATATTTTTTTGAGGATATAATTTGTGAAATAATTTTATTATATAAGATATAATTTTCTTATTTTAATTTTATTTATTTTTTTGTATTACTTATAGTCTAATAAATTATATTATTACTTCTTTATTAATTAATTTTTGAAATTTTTGTAATAAAATACCTTAAGCACTGTTATTATTTTTTAAAGTATATATTTGTAGTAAATATCAAAATTATTATTTAAATATTTATTGTAGTTTCTATCATTGCATTAATATTTTCGGGGACACAAGTTGAATTAATTTGTTGCGCAGGTGATACTATTAAATAACAATTATATTTTCTTGCTTTTTTAATTAATTTGATAACATAATCTTTTATTTGTAAAGGAGTTCCAAAAGATAAGAAAGAGATATCTATATTACCAATAAAGCAAATTTGATTTTGAAATTTCTTGAAGAGGCTAAAAATGTCTACTCCAGCATTAGGTTCCAGGCTTTGAATGCCATCAAAACCTAAATCGATAAAAATGTCAATCATATTTGGGATATAACCATCAGAATGAATAATTACTTTCTGTTTTCTATTATGGATGTAATTAATAATCTCTTTATATTCTCTAAAGAATAGTTTCTTCCAAACGCTATTAGAAATAATGGTTCGATTTTTATATCCGTAGTCATCTGCTATTAGGAATATAGTTGCTCCAGTGTTCTGGAGAACTTCAATTAATGCCTTTAGATAATCTGAAAAAAATTTAATGATTATATTCACTAAATTAATATTCCTTCTTAAGCATTTGGCAAAATATAAAAGTCCCATAGATTGCCAAGTTTTTTCAAACAAGCCAGGTAAAGAAATGACATATTCTAAACCGTAATTCACATTATTTAGAAAATTTTTTAACAGTTTTACATTATTTTTGGAGGGAAGATTTAAATGGCTCCAATTTTGAACAATATTAAAATCCTTGAAGACTCCATCCCACATATACCAATCTCCTTTATAAATTCGGCCCCATCCATCTACTCTTCTTTGGTTGTTTAAAATATACCCTCCTTTTCCTTTTCGGAAATCCCATAAAGAGATGGCATCAAAACCCATCTTTTCAATAATATAGTAATTCCTATCGTTTAAGATAAATTTCTTTTTGTTTGGATCAAGATTGTAAGATTTAATATAATTATGAATAAATTTTTCTTCGGGATATCCAGTACAATATAGTGGAATTTTAGTCGTTGATTCTTTAGATAGGGTTTTAAGAAAATTACTTTTCTGGTTTTGCATATTTAAGGGGAAATTAATTATTAAGTTATTAATTATTAAAATAATTAATATAATTCTCTATCAATATAATTATGAGTTATTGGACTGCTGTTGATATTATATATAATATAACATTATCACTCTGTTTTTTTATACTAACAAGTTTAATGCTTTATGTTGGTCGGAGAGGAATTAAAGGGAATAATAAGTATGGTGGGACATCAACAATTGTTTGTGGTGTTTGTTTCTTAATTTTTGGATTTTATAATTTATTTTTTAGATTTTTCGATTATCCATATAACGGATTTATGGTATGGTGGATTGGAATGAATTTAGGGATTGCTCTGGTTTTTTCTTTTTTAATTAAAAGAGAAAAAAAGAAAATGGAATTAGAGAATGAAAATTTGGAAGATAAAGTTGAAAAAAAATCAATTTTAAGAAGATATGTAGAAAGATTAACTAGTGACAATCCATATCAGAAAGATATTCCGTTTAAAATGGAAGTAATTAGAAAGAGTTTTCATTTGATGGGATTTTTATTAGTAATTGGATATTTTGGTTTTTTCATTGTCCCACCACTTATCCAATTAATAAGTGATGGTGTAGTTATGCTTATTAATGATATAACTCCTGCTTATGAATTTACTTGGGGGGATTTATCTTTGTATCCATATTATATCGGAGATCCTCTCGGTCTTAAATATCTAACCATGATGGGATTAATAGGAGCTTTAATGTTTGCAATTATATCTGATTTAATCAGAATACTCTGGGGTCCTGAATATTCAATATTTAATTTCTTAACAAGATCAATGTTAAGGAATAAAGAAATTAATGCAACCGGTCCACAAATTTACATTATAACCGGATTTGTTTTTTCTTATATGTTGTATATGGCAGGCATAATCCATATTTTAGCATTTTTTACAGGAATCCTTATTGCATGTCTTTCGGATGCAGCAGCGGCATTAATTGGAAGAAGGTATGGAAAACATAAGGTCAAGGTAAGAAGTAAAGATACCAAATCAGTGGAAGGATTCCTTGCAGGAATAATAGTCGCATATATTATTGGATTAATTCTCGTAGGACCTGTTTATGCTATAATTGGAGCATTAATATTCTTTATTACTGATTATTTTCCAATATATACCGCTGATAACATTTTAAACCCGATTTTTATACCTCTAGGCATACAGATATTGATATTATTATTAGGATTACCAGTTGGTTGGTAACAATAAAATGAGAGAATTAATCGATGAATTAAAAGATATTAAATTAGCCATATTTGATTTAGATGGTGTAATATATCGTGGAAATACGTTAATTCCCAATGTGGATAAAGTTATAAAGGAATTAAAAAGAAAATCCATTAAAATTATATATAATTCTAATAATTCTACAGCAACAAGGCAATCCTATGTAAATAAATTGAAGGAATTTAATATTTCAAGTGAAATATCTGATTTTTATACTAGTGCTTCCATTACATCAGTAGAAATTACAAAATTAAAGAAAAATTCTAATATATTTGTCATTGGAGAAACGGGTTTAAGAAAGGAGTTGCTATCCTTAGGTCATAAGATCATTACTGAACCTATAAATATTGAAGAAATTGATTTTGTAATTGTAGGTTTAGATAGAGATTTTAAATATGGCAATTTAGCTTTGGCCCAAAAATGTATTTTAGAAGGTAAAGCTCAATTTTATGCAACAAATGCCGATTCCACTTTACCTGTTGATGATGGACTTAAACCGGGTGCAGGAGTGATGGTGAATGCTTTAATTACTTGTACTGATAGAAAACCTATTAGAATTTTTGGAAAACCAGAACCATTTGGAATTAAAATGATATTAGATGATCATCAAATATCTCCTGAAAATGTATGTATTTTTGGTGATCGATTAAATACAGATATATTAGCAGGTAACCGCGCAGGGATAAAAACAATAGCAGTCTTAACAGGAGTATCAACAAGAGAAACGATAGAGGATTTAAAAAATAAAGCAAAAAATTCCGATGAAATTGATAAAAATCTAATCCCAGATTTGATACTTAATAAATTAGATGAAATCTTTAAAAATGAGTAGTTTCATTCTTATTGTTAATAGTGTTTTCTAAAAGTTCCGCTTTTTTCATCATTAAACACCCAATTTCAATGAAAATGTCTTCAACATTTTGTCCATTTTTAGCCGAACACTCTCTATAACTACTTAAGTTGTTTTCTTTAGCCAATTTAAAAGCTTCTTCACTCGAAACTGCTCTTTTATATTCAAGATCTAATTTCCCTCCCACCATAATAATAGGAATTCGCAATTCCTGATTTTGATTACCTTTTTTAAAAATTGCTAACCAATCTTCAAAATTTTTAAGACTAGTATATCTAGTTATATCAAACATAAAGATACCTCCTGAAGATCCAATTGAATAACTAGGCATAAGGAATCTAAACCGGTCTTCTCCCGCAAAATCCCAGATCTGCAAACTTACTCGCTTTCCATCAATTTCTATTTTCTTTACATGAAAGTCTACTCCGATAGTGATTTGTGAATCGCTCTTAAATACACCCGTGAGGTATCGATTCACTAACGTTGTTTTACCGACTCCCCCATCTCCGAAAATACAAACTTTAAACATAGCGTCATCCATTTTCCTCGACCAGTTTTTTATTTTCTACTTCATTTTTTTATATTTTTCTATTCAAGTTGATCTTTTCTTATTATAAAAGCAAGTTTTAGTTTAAATTGTTATATTGTAACTTTTTGTTCAACTAAGTTTGTCTATATTTTTTTTATAATTATAATATATTTGATTTATAAAAATAATTCGTTTTAGATAATTAAAAAACTCAAAATTAAAATAATCTTTACAAATAATGTATAAAATTATTTTAAAATAAGATTTAAAGTTAGTTGATTTAAAGTATGTCAACAAAAGTTGGAATAATAAATGTTAGAGATTACAATTCAACACCCAAAGCCGTAGTAAAAGCAATTAAATTAATAGAAAATGATTTACCATTTGATTTTTCTAATTCCAGTGAAATTCTTTTAAAACCAAATTTACTTACAGCAAAGAAAGATGCATGTACACAACCTAGTTTTGTAGAGGGAGTCATTTTATATTTAAAAGAAAGAAAAATTCCCATGGATAATGTATCTTTAGGAGATTCTCCTGGTCAACAAGGAAAAAATGCTTCTTATGTAGCAAAAAAAATCGGTCTACTTGAAATATGTGAAAATTATGGGGTAGGAGTTGTTGATTTTGAACGAGAAGTACCAGTTATCGAATCAATTGAAAATGCCTTACAATTAAAAGAATTTCGGGTGGCTAAAGCTATAAAAAATTGTGATATTTTAATAAATCTACCCCGATTAAAAAGCCATATAGAAGCTACTATAACAGGTGCGATTAAAAATTATTGGGGAATAATACCAGGAGGATTAAAAGCGAAATACCACTTATTAGGTAAGAACGCTAACCAATTTGGGGAGGTTCTTGCTGATAATTTTTCATGGATATTGAGGAATAAACAAAAAAGACTAACAATATATGATTTGCAAGAGATTATGGAAGGTAATATGGGACCTGGAGGAGGGAAAATGGTTAAATGGGATTTAATTTTAGTTGGAACAGATGAATTAGCACTTGATATTGTAGCTTTAGAAATTGGGAAAGTAATGATTAAAAATGTTCCTCACATTAAAAGTGCGATTAACAGAAATTTAGGAGTTGGAGATTTAGATAATATAGATATTGTTGGAATGTCTTTAGAGGATGCTAAAAAACAAACTCCGAAATTTAATGTCCCGGGAAGTAGTACAACTAGTTTTATTAGTTATATGACAGGACATCTTGCATATAAAGTTACTAAAAAAATTCCAGATTTAATAAAAACGAAATGTGCCAAATGTGGTCAATGTGCTCAAATATGTCCCGTTGAAGCGATAGAATTCGAAGAAAATAGTTATCCTATTTTTTCTCGGAATAATTGTATTTCTTGTCTTTGCTGTATGGAATTATGTCCTGAGAATGCAATAAAGTCAAGAAGTAGGGGATTTATAGGATTATTTGATTAATTTAATTTTTTTGTTTCAGTAGTTTTGAGTAATTTTTTAAAAAATAATAATAAGATAATCGAGTATTAATTATTGAGTTATATTGAATAAATTCATTTGCAGAATGAGCAAATCCTCCAATTCCCAAACCTCCTGTTATGAAATCTAATCCTAGAATTTTCTGAATTTTGCTTAAAGGGGCCGCTGCAGCACTTAATGGCCAAATTTCAGTTGGAAATCCTAAAATCTCTGCACTTTTTATCAAACTTTTAACTAAGATTGAATCTGCTTTAATTCGAGAACTTTCATATCCTAAATTTTTCTTAATTTCAATCTCATTTTTAGTCTTTTTAGAAAAATCATTGATCTTTTCTTCAATCTCTTTCAAAATTTCTTCATTTGATACATTATGAGCGAATCTAATGTCAATATTGCATATAGCTTGGTTAGGTACATAATTTTTTATCCCATCCTCTAAAAAGCCTGATTTTAGTGTTGAGATATTAAAAGTAGGTTTATAGAGGTAATTAATAAATAGTTCTTGAGGGTCTTCTTCTATTGTTTGTTCAATTCCAGCTTTTTCTTTCAATTTATAAACATTAAATTCTTTCATAAGAGTCTGGATAATGGATTTTTCTTCATTAGTTAATTCATAAGGATGTTTCAGACTTTTTATATGAAATTCATTATTGGAATATATTAGATTAAGTAAGGAAACTAAGTCAGAAGCGGGATTAGGAATCATTCCACTGAAAGCAGAATGAGGTTCTTTATTTTTTGATGAAATTTTAATTGTTAACGATAAAATGCCTCTGTATCCTAATTTTAAAACCGATTTTTGATTTAAATCTTGTTTTGTTGATGGGTAATAAGCATCTATACAATTTTTAAATAAAATTCTGTTAATTGAACTTTGAAGGAATTTTAATAAGGAAAGCGAACCTTTTTCCTCATCGCCATCAAATAAAAGAATTAATGAAATTGGAAGCTTTTCTTCTCTTTTCAAAATTTTTATTGTATTCAAAAAACATAATAAGGGTGTTTTTGAATTGTAAGCTCCTCTGGCTATGATACATTGCCCTAAGTTATCGAGTGGTGGAGGAAGAATTTTTACTTCAGCTTCAAATGGATTACTTATCCATTGTTTTTCTCCACTAATAGGTTGAGTATCATACATCATGTAAATTAATAAAGCTTTCTTGATTTTTCCCTCCACTTCAGCGATTATTAAAGGATTTATTTCACCTTTATGTTCATTAATTTTTTCACAAAATTTTGAAATATATGAAACAAGATAATTTTTAGCTTCTATGATCCCTTCATAATTAAGAGTATGACTTGGAATCCTTAAAAATGGCTGTAATTCATTTTGAATAAATTCCTTATTCGAACTTTTTATTAAATCAATTATTCTTGCTTCGGAATTCGCGTTAATCATATATAATATATTAATTAAATAGTTTTAATTAATTATCCATATTTATAAAAACTGAAATATATAATTTAATGAATTATATGAATGATTCTAATTTACTAAAATTTGATGAATTATACCAATTTCTTGAAGATATAAAGAATCAAAGCAATTTAGAAGGAATTATTTTTGCCCATCGGGATGGAGGGCTTATAATTGAGAATTTAGATAAGGAATTTGATAGTAAGAATTTTACTTCTATGTGTGCTTCCGTATTAGAAAGCGCAGTAGGTAGTGGTGAAACAATTGGAGAACAAGAGGTTGGCAAAATAATAGCTGAAATAGCAGAAAAGACAATTCTTATTTTTAAATGTGATATTAAAACATTTTTAATTTTGATTGTAAAGAGAGAATCTAATGCTAATTTAATATTAGAAAAACTTAATGAAATAATTCAAAAAGTTGTTAAAATGTATTTATATTTGATTTAGAGCTATAAATGGATTTATTATACAAAAAAACATATATGCTATAAATTATTTATCCAATCTGGATCAATTTGGTTTAAAGCATTCTCTATTTCTTTTCTTACATCCCAATTATCGTCTCCTAAAGCTTCAATTAGAGAGTTAATAGCATCTTTATTTCCAATCTCACCTAAAGCTTTGGCTGCAGATATTCGTATTTTTTCATCCTCTTCTTTTAATAACTGAGTAAAGGGCTCAATATCATCAATATTTTTAAGTTTTCCTAATGCCATTGCGGCCCAACTTTTAATATACACATCATCATCATTTAAGCACGTAATAAGAGAGTCGAGTGATTCTTTATTTCCACTACTTAAAAATAATCTGACTGCAGATCTACGAGTCTTCCAATTTGAACTATTCAATAACTCCTTTGCAAAATTTATAATTTTATCACTTTCAAATTTAACTAAAGCATCAACAGCAGCTTTTCTTACACTTCCATTTTCATCTTCAATTAGATTAAAGAGAATTTTGATAATACTAGGGTCTCTGATCTCTCCTAAGATTTTTGTACAATACATTCTTATCTGCCAAGATTTATCAGATAATGCATTTACAACTTTATCGCTATTTTTATTATCTAATATTTTTAATAGTGATTTATACGCAGTTCTTCTTATACTGGCTACTTTACTATTGAGAGTGGGAATTATGATGTCAATTGCATGATCATCCTTCAACATACCCAATAATTTTATTGCTGCTTTTCTTGCATTAACATTTCTTCCTTTCGCAATCTCATAGAGAACTTCAAAAGATCTAGTTTTACCAAGAATTTTGTTAAGAGAGTTTTTGGCAAGATTTCTGATTTTTACATCATTTTCTTTTAATAATTCTAAAAGAGGTTTGATTGATTTTTTACTTGTAAGAGTTCCCAAAACGCGAATTACTTCTTTTTTAACCTCAATATTTTTATCTTCTAACAGTTCTAAAATGTATCTTATATTTTTTAACTCAATTATATGTTCTAATGCACTTACGGAATTTTTTCGTATTATAGGATTTTGGTCTTTTAAGAATTCAATTAAAATTTTTTCACTGTCTTTATTACCTATTTTACCAAGGATTACAGGTATTTCTCGTTTTATATTAGGATCCTCTGTATTAAGATATTCATGAATAATGCGTAAATTTCCTTTCTTTCCAATTTTTACAATAGTTTTAATAAGAGAATCATAAATCTCAACATTTCTGAAATGGAGCATCTCAATTAAAGGTTTTAATGCTTCACTTACTAAACCTTTTCCTAATAGTTCTATAGCTCCTTTTTTAGCCTCAAAATCAGAATCATTTAATGCATCAATAAGAAATTGTGTTGAATTATTTAGATCTTCTTGTCCCACGTTTTCAATAAGATACTTTCTAACTGTTCCATCTTTACAATTTTTATATTGTTCTTTTAAGAAGGCAATACCTTCTTTTTGATAACTATCTGTCAATATATCGATTAATTTTAACCTTATATGTGGATGATGATCTTTTAGGAAAATTGTTTTTATATCCTGAAAATATTTATTTCCAATATCATTATATTGATTTAAAAGATCAGCTGCTTTTACTTTTATTTCCACATTTTTTGAGGTAGTTAATATGGATAAAAGCATTTCAATTGCTTCATTTTGTTCCATTCCTTTAATCTTTTCAGCTAATTGTTCTCTATCAAAACTCAATTTTAAAACCTTATTATTTATAGAATGAATAAAAAGTAAAGAAAAATCAAAAATCTCTGAAATAATAAAAA
>JBHLOG010000191.1:0-5682 GCA_048940765.1 Promethearchaeota archaeon
GTAACAATCTTATTGCAAGCTCTAGGAATTCAATGTGTTAGACCCCTATTTGAAGAAAGACGCAAAAATCTAATTATTAATAATTATTTGATTTTCTTTTTTCAGATTACCTCATTTTTAATAGCTCTTTTTATCTTTATTCCAAATATCCCAGAAATAATAAATCCTTATTTAGGACTAATATTCATAATATTAATTAACCTTGGAATATCTATTCTAATCGCGATAACTTTATTTTACTTTGGAATTTTTAGATTAAGTAAAATAGAATGATACTATTATCCTATTTTTACTTTCAATTTAAATTTTTTAATTATTCTTATTAGACTATCAATAGTTAAAGGTATAATTAATAATACTAATCCAACTGGATTGATCAATATATCATTCATGGCTATTGTAAGTATTTCAATGGGATCGAATGAAAATAATTGTAAAATAAAATATATAAAAATAGTGGAGCCAAATACTAAAAGAAAAATATTAGATTTTAGCATAGAGAGAAAAAGTACAATTAAAAACAAAAAAATAACAGATTGCACAAAATCCATAAGAATGTAAATGAGTTGTTAATAATAAATTTTTAAAAAAAAAAATAAGAATTTTATTAGTTATATTTTACCTGTTTCTTTTTCGTATATAATAGATAATACCGATAACTGACAATGGCATTACAATCATAATAATAGTTATCTCATATCCAGGAATTTCTCCACCTGACACTAAATTAATGGATATTGCGGTTACTCCATCAGAAGATAATGTAGCTTGACTAAGGAGCCCTATTGAATTCCAAGATGCCGTAAGTTCAAAAGCATCGAGATTTCCAGCGGTAGCAATTGTAGCTTCAGTATTTATAGCTGCCCAATTATAATTAGTTGCAACGATTAAACCTTGTGTGAAAACAGCTTGATCTAATAAAGCCATTTTTGGATCTGAATATGAGGAAGGATCTATAATATAACCTTCCATAGTGATATTAAGAAGAGAATATAACACTGTGTTTGTAATTGACTCTGTATCTTCAAAAGGTGGTGTAGGTGGTGGCGTTGCTGGGAAAATACTCATCATACTTGTAAGATTCTCCATTAATTCTTCAAACTCCATCCAAGTTTGCATATCAATACTAATAAAAAGCGTCATTTCTATTTCTGTTGCTCTTTGACCTCCCAAAGTTGATGTTCGTTCTGCACCGATATTATCTATTGCTACTTTTATTCCATAAGTAGTAGGAAAAGTTGCACCTATTGTCTCTAAAGCAGCATACATTGAATCCCATTGTGGCAAAACGGTGGAGATAAATTGTGTTTTTTGAAGCTCAATCATAAAAGTGGCTAAATCTTTGATTGACATATCTAACCAATTAGGAGGAAACATTCCCGGAGGTAATGTATAATTATATATATACATCAGTTCATCAATTCCCCACTTTAGAATTGATGAGAAATTTGCTCCATCAAGCATTGGATCCTGTAAAGATAGATTTGTATTCATCCAATCTGCTTGGTACTCTAAAAGTTCTAGCATACTTCCAGAGTCCCATCCTGGTGGTGATGTACTATTGATTGCATACCATAGACCATCAAGCACACTTGTTAGATTTGTATCATATACTTCAGGTGGCATCATGTAGGGCCAAAGATCTTTAATTATTTGTCCTTCTGAACCAGGAGGTAAAACTGTATAAAGCTGTGATAACAGCTGATCCATCATTATATATGTTAAAAAACTTTCTGTTGCTAAGGGAAAAGATTCTGTTATTACAGATTCAAAAAAGCTATCTAGAGTCATTTGATCCCATGCTTCTGGTATTAATCCAAATAGAATAGAATTATTAAATTCATTAATAGCTAAAGTAATTAAGTGTGGAATAGGATGATCTTCCCATCCTAGTGGCATCGTGGAATTAAGCCCTTCAATTACATAGTCCATAAATGTAGAATAGTTCAACGTTTTCCAATTTCCTGGAACATATCCAGCAAGCACTGTGGAATTAAGATCTTCTACAAATTTCTCAACTGTTGCTTCAAGTAATTCTGATATGTTTAAACCCTCCCAACCCACGGGTAAAATATTATCTAAAATAGTACGGGATACATTTTCCATGGCTTCAGGAACTTTTTTGGATGCTAGTCCGAATAAACTCAATTCTGATATTTCATTCTGTATTTCGGTCATTAATCCTTCAACATTATGCATGACATTGTTAACACCATCTAGATTTAATTTAATGCTCCATTGGTATTCACTTCCTTCTGTTACTCCAACATAACCGTTTGATTGTGCCCTTGAAAAATTCGCAAGAGGAATTAAAGTAATTGCAATTGCCATAAAAATAGTTAAAATTTTAACTTTTTTCATAATTTCTTCCATTTTATATTTTATTTAACCTTGTTATTAGAATGAGATTTTTATAATAAATATCCTAATCCAGTTATTTAAATTTATATAATTTGGTTTTCTATACAAAAATTAATTTTAATTTTTTATTATTCTGTGTAGAGTTTCCAGAACTATGATTTTTATTATTATTCTTATTCTAACTATTCATATTACTGAAATTTATTAGATATATAAAAAATACAAAAAAAAAGAGTAATATTAGAATTTTTAATATTTGAGTGTTTTACTTTTTTGTATATAAAATATTATACCTATTATGTTGATAATAGTTAATCCTAAGAGAATTGGAAGATCATAACCAGGAATTTTCTCTTCTTTAGGACCAAGAGTAATAAGATTATCTCCTCCATATTTGACAACAGCCTTTTTTACAACGCCATTTTTATTAAAGTCAGCATATGCGTAAATTGGAGCTATTGTCATATTCTCGATAGTACCACCTGAAAATGAGAATTCTAAACCCGCTTCCCGTGCATTAACTGTAAAATTTATATCAGGTAGCTGTGGAACCGGAGGAATACTTACATTTAGCTCGTTAGCCATAATTGACCAATCTAGATCTTTTGCAACAAAGAAGTAACCTAGGTACATAACATTCCCAGTACTATAATAGTTCATAAAAGTACCTATCGTAGAAAAATAATCTAACGTGGTATTTCTTGGGATAACAATACCAATAGGAGGAGATTCTTCTGATTCCCCAGCAGCACTTATTGTACCAATTACGGATACATTCACCCAATAGAAGTCAAAAGTTGAATCATACAATTGATTACTCACATTTAATATTCTTACCGAAAGAGAAAGTCCCATATCAGATATCGGTCCTGTGGACATAGTTGAACCTGTTATATCTTCAAAAAATTGAACATACGTATTACCATATACTGTAACAGACCATTTAAATTTATCTCCCGCTTTAACGCCGACCCAATCAGGTGTAGCTGCTACAGAAACTTTTAAACTTGTTGATAAGAAAATGAACATACTAAAAAATAAAATAAAAATTAATTTGTTTTTGATTTTCATAATAATGCATCTTTTGTTTTTGGAATTTTCAAAAAATTGTTACTTATCCATTGCATGCTCAAATATTTAAATATGTCATATTAATATATTAAAAAGAAATAATATAATTTTGAATTACATTAACATTTTTAACATATTTTTAAAATAAGTATTTGGTAATTTATTTGGTATGTCCTTTCAAAAATATGAATCTAGATTTAAAGCTGGAGAGAAATTAACCGAATTTATTGAAGCAGAAAATAAATCTTTGAAAGAAGATATTTCAAATAATTCTAATCAGTATTTTTGTTATGCTATTCCTAATGGGGGAGTACCAGTAACAGAAGGTTTTTGCTCTAAATACAATTTAAATTATGATATCTTAATAGTTCGAAAAATTAAGATTCCCTATAATACAGAGGCAGGTTTCGGAGCAGTAACAACTGATGGTACTGTTTTAATTAATGAACCTTTGTTAAATCAACTCAACCTTTCAAAAAAAGAAGTAGATCAATCAATTAATTTAACAAAAAAAGAAATTAACGAAAGATTAAGATTCTATAGCAAAAAATTACTTTCTGAAGATTTATATATGGACAAAATTCGCAATAAAAACATTTTTTTATTAGATGATGGATTAGCATCAGGATTTACAATGTTAGCAGCAATAAATATGATTCAAAAATATAATCCAAAAAGAGTTTTTATCGCTGTACCTACAGCCCCTTTAAGAACCATTTTAACTGTAAAAAATAAAGTAGACTATCTTTTTTGTCCAAACATTAGAGACGTGCTGTGGTTTGCTGTAGCTGATGCTTATAAACACTGGCATGATGTTCCAGAATCAGAAGTATTAAAGATAATAACAAAATCTAAATACTACAAGTCTAATATTGAAACTGTTTCTTATTAAAGATATATAATAAAAGAAATTAGATAAATATGTAAAAAAATTGTTTTTAAATCTTATATAAATTTTTAAAGGTGAAGTTATATCATTCTTCTATGACTTATACACCATTTGAATTACGAGTTCTTCCGATCTTTATTTATTATATTTTCGTATCAATTTTTGCAGTTGTAGTTTCAATTAAGATGTTTAAGAAATGGAGAGAAAGAAATGTGCTACCTCCCCTCTATTTAGCACTAGTATTTACTTTCCTTACCGCAGCTTTGGTTATATTAACAATAGGGTTAGCTGAAGCTGTAATAACGGACTTTTATAAAGAAATCTATAGAATATCTCTCCCATTAGCCTATAGTATGGTAGTTTGCGCCGACATTTTTTTATTTATATTTGCTAGCCATATGACAAATAAAGGTAGAAGAGCTTTTCCATTAATCATAGTTATTGGAATCATTTTAATTATTATTCTATTTCTTCCTTGGAATTGGTGGGGCGTACCTCAAGTAGATTATGAAGGTGAGTTAAATATACGCCTTTATACTACTGGAAGTCTTGTGCTATTTTCGTTTCTAATATATGGTTATATCGCTTTAATTTGCCAAAAGATTAAGCGGAACGTCGATGATAAAGTTATGTATGTTGGATTAAAATTATTAATCTATTCCATGATAAGTTTGATTTTACTTTTCGTAATGTTAATTATGGATACATTAATGATTACTTTCTTTGATCATCCTGGATATTCTGAGTTTACTTATATCGCTTGGGTTTTTGGATTAATTTTCATTGTTCTTTCATATTTATCCTTAATTATGCCTGAATGGCTAGTTAATAGAATTAAAAAAAAACATGGGATTAATTAGTACAAATACTATTTTTTTTTATTCTTTATTCTTTTTTGCCTAAGTATTCGGTATACATTATTTTTTGTAGAGCTGAACGCTTATGAACATTGGTTAGATGTTCAAGAAACGTAAATGTTAAAGATAATAATTATATCTAAATATTATAAATCCATTCTTAAGATCATCTCTTATTGAAGAAGTTTAAGAAAAAGACTGGAGAATAATAAAAGAAAAGTAAAAAAAATTTGTTAGACATTTTTAGGCGCTAATTAATCTAAAGAGAATAGAGGAATGTGGGATATAGAACTCATCTTTCCTCTTTATCACCACAGTGTGAAAATATTCAGCAAGACCTAAAAAGCCCCGAATCACTGACTCATCTTCCTCAAATTTGAAATTCACTGCGGCGATAGAAGCTCCTGTATTGAATTTTACGCTGTCATAAACTCTTTCGTCTATTAACGGAATTTTTAATTCGTTAACAATTTCATAAACACGTTTAATGAAGAGTTCTCGCTT
>JBHLOG010000192.1:0-5623 GCA_048940765.1 Promethearchaeota archaeon
TAAGAAATTTGATATTTAATCATTTGGAAATATAGGAAACATTAAATTGACTCTTTTTATAGTATATATTTGGCAAAGATTGAATTACTTAAAAAAGCAATAATAAAATTAGGTTTTGACCACCAATGATAAAATATGATACGGAAAAATTCATCGTAAAGCAAAAAATTGGTAAATTATATGGTCAAGAAAAAGAGCACGAAATTTTGAAGAAAGATAAAACAGTTTTAGTCCAAAAGCTAGGAAAAGGAGAAAATTTAGAAAGATCAGTATCAGAAGCATTTAGTAAAATTAAAGCAGAAGAAATTATTAATGAAGGAGATTTAGTTGCTATTAAATTAAATTTGGGTGGTGGGATTAATTACATGCCTACTACATACTCAGATCCAATAATTTGTGAGGTAATCATAAAAACAATTAAAAAATTCGGTGGTAAACCGTTTGCTTGCGAAGCGAACATGCGTGCATTAACAATAAATGACAATGTTTTAAAAAAAAGAGGATATTGGGGAATATTAAGAAAAAATAAGTGTAAATTCGTAAATTTAACAAAGTATACTACAGTTAAAATGAAATGTTTAAGCTTAGATGTTCCTTTAAAATTACCAGAGGTATTGTTAAAGCCAAATGTTAAAATTATTAGTTTCGCTCCTCCTAAACATCATTGGGAGTGTGGAATAACTGGTAATCAAAAAAATATGTTTGGAGCGATTTCAGAATACAGAAAATCAATATATCATCGAAGATATGATAGGCTTGATAAAGCAATAGCTGCAGCCGCCAGAATAATGTCCCCTGATATTAATATTTTAGCAACTTTCGATTTAGGAACCAAAAATCCCCATTTCCCTTCTGTTATAAAAAATTATAATCGCATGATAATATCTAAGGATATGATAAGAGGTGATAAAGTTCTCTCAGAGATATTAGCATATCCATTTCGATATGTCAAATATTCAATGATTAATACTAAAGAAAAAGATATTGATTATATCTTACATCCTGATTCAAGTTGGCCGGAAGAGGAAATACTTGAAAAGATTAAAGAAAATTCTATTAATTTAGATACTGTGAACATGTGGAGATCTATTTTGTTTCTTCAATATTATATACCTCATTCTTTTCAGATTAAGATATTCCCTCCCATTGAATTCATATTATCATTGATTAAACGATAGATTTATCAGTTTTTCAAAAGTTCAAACAAAAAAATATACACGTGAATTATTTCCATTCAATATTTTATCTCTAGATAAATAAATATTATTAGGCTGTTTTTTTGAATTATGATAAGTATTATTTAGAATTTAAATTGATAAAATTCTATGTCAAGAGAGTTAACGATTCGGGAACGTGTTTTAAATACATTCTATCATAAACCATTAGATAAAATAGTTTTTTCTCCTCGGCTTTATTATTGGTATCGAGGAAATAAGCTATGGAAAAGACCAAGAACAGATGAAAAATGCGCTGGAAAGATACCTGAATATATTTCTAGACAAAATTTGCTTAAAATTTATGATTATCTTGAAGCCAGTCCTAGATATATAATAGAAGATTTTTACATTCCTTTAATTTGGCCCCGAAAAAAGGTAAAATATGTCCAAATTGGATGGAGATTTGATAGACGAGATAGGACACTAATTACAGTTTATAAAACCAGATTAGGGAAATTATTTAAAAAAAGTAGAGGCGGACACCTTGTAGAGTACCCTATAAAAACCGTTCATGATATTAAAATTATGAAATATATTTTAGAGCATTCAAAATTCCATTTTTATTTACCTATGTTTAAATTAGCACAGAAAATACTTGGAGATAGAGGAGTGGTAGGTACTTATTTTGCCAGAAGTGCATATATGAGGTTGATAATAGAGTATATGGGATTTGAACGTACAATATTATTTTTAAAGAAATTTTCAAGTGAAATCCATGATTTTATGCACTTTATCGAAGATTGCGATGATGAGATGTTTAAAATTCTATGTCACTCACCCATTCAAATTTTAAATTTTGGCGAAAATATCGATGCTAATTTAGCACCACCAAAATATTTTGAAAAATATCTAATTCCTCATTATGAAAAAAGAGTAAAACAATTACATAAGTTTGGAAAATTTTGCCATATTCACATGGATGGCTCTTTAAGAGATTTACTACCTTATTTAGAAGATTTACCATTTGATGGATTAGAAGCCCTCACTGCCAAACCCCAAGGAGATGTAACTCTAAAAGAATTACAAGAATCTATTGGAAACAAAATTTTACTGGATGGAATTCCTGCTATACTTTTTCTACCTCAATATTCATTTAAATATGTTAGAGAATATACCTATAGAGTCTTAGAGATGTTCTCTCCAAATTTATTATTAGGAATCTCAGATGAATTACCTCCAAACTCCGATTTTAGAAAGGTGGAGATGGTAGCCAGCATTGTAAAGAAGTATATACCCTAAGTTTGTAATTTAGGTTTAAATCTAATGGAATGACAAATACAAATTAATTTTTTCAAGGGAATTTTCATTGAAATCAAACGCTGAATTTACCTTTCCATTCAATTTTCACAGAAAATTGGGACAAAATTTAAAAAGGCTCGAACCTTGTGTCTCTTAAAACGGAGGAAAATACAAATGAGCGAAAAATCGAACCCAAACCAAAATAAGTACATTGCGTTTCAACCATTAATCTTCTTGCCTCTTCGATTTTCATTTGGATTAACGCTAATTTTGCCTGCAACAAAATTAAAAGTCAGAGCTTATAACACTTTTTTTCTTTTGTCTATACAGTACTACACCTATAATCGCAGAAAAAATTCCTTGGAATCATTGAAAATAATTTTGAATACTCAGATTTAGAAAAAACTATGCTTGACTTAATTTTTTACATTTTCTTAAATAAAAGAAGACAAACTACTAAATCTAAGGCTTTATTTCATCGTTACAAGTCCAACACTTTTCTCCATTTGCTTTTAGTGAGTAAGCACATGTTAAACAATAACTTGTATTACAATTAGGGCAAATATATACAGTTCCTACTATTTGTCCCTTATGGACGACACAGATGAACTTTTGTTCTTCTACTTTCATCTCAGATTCAAGTTTTTCCAATTCATTTTCTTCTTTCGCTGATATCCTTGGTATTTTTTCTTTTTTCTTTAGTTTTAATGCATCTTTAGGTTCTGGTAAAAGACTCTTAATCTGCTTTTTCTCTAAGAATTGATTTCTTTCTTCAGTGAATTGTAGAATTTCACTGATCCGTGGAGTTTGGAATATTTCCGTTATCAGTGATTCAAGCTGAGGACTTTCCTTTAATTCAAGAGCTTGACTCATCTTAAAATGATGTTCTAGATTCTGCCATAAAGACTTATTATTTTGCACTTCCTCTGTAAATTTAGTAAGCTTTTGTCTTGCGAGATATGTCTGCCCTTTAAACAAATAGCAAAATGAAAAAGAGCCTATCGACTCCATAAGCATCATATCATCACCAAATTTCACCCGATCGAGCTCTTTGGAAAAAAATTCAGTACTAAAAGAGGTAAAAGCCGATAAAAAATTACTTAAAAGATCTTCGTCAATCCTCCATTTATCCGAAAAAGGATAATAGAAGACGAGAACTCCTCCTTCCGCTAGAATCAACAGCACCATAGATTGCTCATTAACCAATTCAGGAGTATCTACTGCACGTTTTCCCTGAATACGTTCTAAAACTCCATTAGTCGATGCTAATTTAACCCGTTCTGATATGGGTGCTTCTTCTTTTTTAGCAGTATCCCAGACGTCTATTTGCTCTAGTAATTTATCATGTTCGCTGGAAATCCCCCATGCTAATAAGTTAAGACCATGTAAATCGGCGATACGTTGCGCTTCTACCATCAATCTTTTCGCCTCCTCGAGATTCATCTGAATTAACGCTAATTTTGCCTGTAACAATTTTGTTTCAGCCAACCAGGCATAATTACGCGCTCCTTCTGCCAATTCTAAACTTTTAGTAATGAGTGGGTTTATCTCATCCAATATTTCTGGATCATTATGCATCGATAACTCTTCTAACAAAAGATCGCATAAATTACTCAAAGAGAAAATTAAAACATCTTCACTGGCATAATCAATCAGCTCTTTAAATAGTGCTTGGGCTTCTACGCGATCGCGCATCCTTGTACTTGTTTTCATCATATATGCTTTTGCCATTAAATACCAAAAGGATATATCAATATCCCCCTTGTCCTTTGTTTGATTGTATAGTTCAGACAAACGAGAAAAGTATCGATTTGCTTTTTCACGAGATTTTTCATCAATATATGTAAGAATAAGTTGGAGGAGCGATTGAGCCATAAAAATGATAAAACCCCATTTTTCGGAAAGTGTTAAACTGCGCTCAGTATATTCTATAACTAGATTATATTTACCAATGACCTTGTATAAGAATCCCACCTCAAGTAAGGCCATGATTATTGCATCTGTGCTGTTTAATTCTTCTGCAAGTGCAAGTACTTGTTGTCGATACTTTAAAGCCCGATTCAATTCACTCTTCAAGTAATAAACCTCAGCTAAAATCCTTAATACATTAAGTCTACTTCGCTTGTCGATTTCCTTAATCGATAAACTCAGTTTACAGTATTGTAAAGCTTGATCATAATCTCCCTCAAAGCGATATATATATGCGATTAAGGAATAGTCCACTGCGATTTCAACAGCATGGTTTAGTTTTTTATTGATTTCTAAACTCTTCATGGCATAATCTAAAGCTTTGGTTCGATTACCTTGTCCTGCATTTATCCATCCTAATACCGTATAAGCCATGCCAAGATCTAATTTATTGTCTATTTTTTCTATTTTAGTTAGTTTCAGACATTCCTGGGCTGATTCTGTTGCTCCATTAAAATTTCTTTTAAGTAACAAGATCCAAGATTTCATTAGTAACAAACTTCTTCTGAGCATCCTTGTTGAAGGATCATCTGCAAGAGAATTCAGTCTTCTTTCTGCATCTTTGATATAAGTAGATGCCTTATCGAAATCGCCTATAAATGCTATGATTGCTTTTCCGATAAGAGCCTCAATGGATTCAGGCACCAATCCTAAATCTTGGCTCATTTGATACGCACGCTCGGAAATTTTTAAACGGTTTTCATATTGATGAGTATAACGATATATCCTTGCTTTTATCAAAAGAACTGAGAGCTGATCTTCAGGCAAAAGCGATTCAACATTTTCAAAATTTTCTATTATCTCAAGCGCTTCCCCGAATTTAGCTTGATCTACAAGCTCCTTTGCGTGAGCTAATTCTTTTGGAAGAAGTTTAGTCATGATTTTATGATTCGCAGTTTATGGATCAAAATTAAGGAAGAAATATTTCCTTAAAAGCCTTTTGTACTATAATTTTGACTAAAGTTCTTTTTTTTTGAAGGAATTTTCATTGAAATCAGATTTTGAATTTACCTTTTCTGTATTTAATAAAGTCATCTAATTGGATTTAACTAAAAAACTTCGGAAAAACGAAATTAAATGGTTATAAATGAGATTTTAATTAGGAATAAATCTCTATTTAACCTTACAGGTAGAATTTCATAAAAGCTTTTAATAATGTTTCTAATCTGATATCATGAGTTTAATAATAAAGCTAGCTT
>JBHLOG010000052.1:0-24318 GCA_048940765.1 Promethearchaeota archaeon
TTGCATATACCATTTAAAGAGGGTTTGTAATTTAACTTTATCAATATATACCATTGTTTTTCAGTTTTATAAGCTTTCTTAGGTTCTTAGATCTTATTAAGAAATTTTTTTTTAATCTATTACAATAATAGAGTTCGGATATTTGAATTCTTTTAAAAGAAAATGATTTAATGGAATAAAAAAAATTATAAGTCGACATTAACATAAGGAGTTTTTAAAATATAATAGAACTGAACTATCTTTTACATATTGGTAAAGAGAAATAAAAGGCAATTTAAAAATACACTCTGAAATATATTCATGAATAGTAATAAGATAGTTTAGTCGCTAACCCTTATATCTATAAATACAACATAAGTTATATTAAATTTTTGAGATATTAATCCATTAATATAATCCATTGTTAAAATCCAATTTAAAAATTCCTTTTTTACCTATTCCATTAAACCATATACTTGCCTAGGTGCTAGATACATTGGAAATTTATCGATTAATTTTAATCTAGCAAGATAACAAAGATGACATTCATCAACGTATTTATCCTCATGCTCAATATCATATTCCTTTACTAATTGAGCAGGACCACCCTGAATTAATGGACCACATATAGGATGATTTTCTGGTTTATAATTTTTAATTAATTTAGAAAGAGGTGTTTCCCAGAAATTTCCGATGCTTAAACCCTGACAGATATGAGCATTCCCGAATGGATCAACGTGAATTCTTCCAAGTCTCCTAAAATCTTCATATGGGCACTCATTCAATTCTTCCCATGGTTTCATTGGTAATTCTTCAATCAACTTTTCAACAGCTCTTCCTTTAAACATCGCACCACCACTAATAACAGGTTCTCCTTTTTCCTGTTCCTTTTTAACTGTTGGTTCTTCAATGCATATAGTCGTAATAGGGAGCTTTAGATTCTCAGAAGCTTTCTTAGCTATTTTTGATAGATTTTCTTGCTCATTTTCATAATGAAAGGTATCATTACTTATACTAAAATCGTCTACTCCTAATTCTGAAAATGGTTTGAGCCAAATTTCTGCATCTTGGATGCTGGTAGCCCAATATGAGTTTGTTACTATTCCAACTTTAAATCCCATCATTTTCGCAAATCTAATACCTTCAACCATTATTGGATAATAAAGAAAAGGTTCTCCCCCTTCAAAATAAATCCATTCTACAGATTTTAACTTACTTGCTTCATCAAGTACTTCTTTAATTTGTGCTAATGTAAAGGTTCCTTTTGAATCGGGACTACAATATAAGAAACAGTGATCACATGTATAGTTGCAACTATATGTTAAAAGAAAATGAATTCCTTTTAGCAATATAATCTACCTCTTTAATTACTCATTCTCTTAATTTGAAATATCATAATTATATACTTATTAAAATACTAAATAAAATTAATTAGTCAACTTGCATTTGATTGTATAATTTAACAAATGAAATGAAATTTTATGATAGAACCCGAAATTATGTATGAAAAATATTTCAAGGATCCCAAACGTGAACCCGTTCTAGTTGATTACGTAAGAACGCCTATTGGTAAGAGAAGAGGAACTGTAGGACGACATCGGGGAGATGATTTAGTTGTGCATTGTTATCAAACAATTTTAAAACGAAATCAAATTGATCTAAAAATAATTGGAGATTCAATGGTTTCTTGTAATAGTCAAATTGGTGATTGTGCCTTAGATATTGGAAGAACAGTTGCATTAGCAGCTCATTTACCTGTAAGTGTGCCTGGAATGTCTATAAATCGTCAATGTGCCAGCGGCGCACAAGCAGTAATTTCTGCCTGGCAAGCAATTGCTTCTGGAATTCATGATTGTGTTATTTGTGGAGGAGTTGAAGTCCAGAATAGATATGAAATTATGGCTGATACTTACATTTTCGATAAGTAGCAAAATAAACCAGTTATGATTGCTCCTAATGCAAAAATTTTAACTCACCCTTTTGTAGCACAAGCATTAAAAGAGCATAAAACTTCATTTGCAGGACAAATTAATTCTGCTCATGTTATGGGACTCCATTGGATGAAAAAAGCCGGAATAAACCTTGAAGACTTTCGAAACGAGATGGATAATTTATCTTTGCATTCACATCAAAAAGCATGTTCAACTTGGGAAAAGAGAGCAAAAGAAATTGAACCAATTTGGTGTCCTAAATTGGATGAGAATGGAAAACCAACACTTGAGAATAATCAAGTGGTAGAAAATCCAAGCTTATCAGAATTAACAGAAAAGGATGAAACCCCACGCCCTGAAGCATCTCTGGAAAAATTAGCAAGTCTAAGAACCATAATTGGTAGAAAAAGTCAAGCATTTTTAACAGCGGGAAATAGTTGTCCTGTTAGTGATGGTGCTGCTGCTCAATTGTGGATGACTAGAGGTTTAGCTGAAGAATTAGGACTTAAACCAAGAGTAACGATCGTTAATTATGCTGTTGTTGGAACAGATCCTATTCTAATGCTCACCGGACCAATTGAATCTATTCCTGAAGTTCTTGAGAGAGCTAATATGTCTTTAGATGACATGGATTTTATTGAAATAAATGAAGCATTTAGTCCTGTTGTTTATGCTAGTTGTTATGAACTTGGTTTAGATTGGAAAGATGAAAGATTTAATCCTTGGGGTGGAGCAATAGCATTAGGACATCCTACTGGTATGACAGGATGTAGATTAATTGGAAGTAATCTTCTTCAGCTTGAAGAATCAGGTAAAGAATATGCAATCTCATCGATGTGTGTGGGTTTGGGTATGGGTGCTGCAACAATAATAAAGAATGAACATCCTAAATGACTGTATAATACTTTTTTCTTTTTTTTTAAAGTAACAACCTGATATATTATGAAAAGAATAGTATCTAAAGTTTCATAAAATCCTCTTAATTTTTACTGCATCATCAATTGCTAAATTTAAATAAATATTATTATTCTTAAATTGTAAAAATCCATCCTCATTTATTCCAATACAATTGTATTTTTGGGAATCTTTCAGAATGACATCTCTTCCATAGATTTGAGAATGATGATTGTATTCTTGGATGAGAGTTTGAATTTTTTGTTGATTGTATTCTGTGATTGGTGTAAAATATTTATTGGAATAATAACAAACTTTATGAGCAAAATCATCTAAAGAAACAGATTTATTCAAAATATCTTTAATGGATATTACAATTGGTTTTAGATTTTCCGGCATTTTACTACTCGAGTTATTTAGATTAACCCCCATCCCAATTAAAATATAATTTTTATTAGGTCCAGTTATGTAATCAATTAGAATTCCGCCAAGTTTTTTGTTTTTAAACAATAAATCATTTGGCCATTTAATCTGAACTGATAAATAATATTCATCTCTAATAACTTGAGTTAATAATAATGCTGTAAAATAGTGAAATAAAGCTAACTGTGTTTTATTTAAGAAAGTTGAAACACAAAAACCAAGTGTTGCCCAAAATCCACCTTCTGGAGAATACCAATCGTTATCCTTTCTACCTCGTCCTTTAGTCTGAGTTTTTGCTACTAGTAGAATTGATGGATAGAAGCTGTTTTGAATATACTCGATTACCTTATTTTGAGTAGAATCGGTTTTATTTATATAGATAATCTTTATTTTAGAAAACATTAGAAAGATAATATATGTAAATTCTTAAGTTATTCATTAAGTGCTTTTTATTTAAAAATATTTAGCTCTAAGTTGAAAATAGATTTTTAAAAATATTGAAAACTAATAAAATGCTATTTAGATATGGAAAAATATTTAATTATGCTATATAATCAAAAATGACTTTAATTGATTTCCAAAAAAATGAATGAACGTTCATTTACTAAAAAAATTTATAGCCGTTACTTTCAAATCCTCAGGGAAAGCTATTGATTTTTTACTTTGAGAAAATAATACTTTTAATAATCTGTTTTCAAGTAAAAATTTTATATATTAATTTTTGATCAAATATCTAATATTTTATATAAGTAATTATTTAATTAAAATAATTTGAAAAGATAAATGTGTTTTTGATGGGATCTGTACTAATTGCTAATCGAGGAGAAATTGCGGCTCGAGTGATCCATGCATGCCGGTTAAAAAATCTGCGTTCCATTGTCGTATTTTCTGATGAAGATAGAGATTCATTACATGTAAAAATGGCTGATGAAGCGTACAATTTGGGAACTGGGTCAATTCAAGATACATATTTAAATATTCCGAAATTAATTGAAATTATAGAAAGGTCCAAAGCTGATGCTGTTCATCCTGGCTATGGTTTTTTGAGTGAAAACGCAAAATTTGCTAGAGAAATTAATAAAATAGATAAAATTTTTATTGGACCCCCTCCAGAGCTTATTGATTTCTTAGGAGATAAAACTAAAGCAAAATTTTTAGCAAAAAAAGTTGGTTTACCAGTTATACCTGGTTCAGATGGATTAATTTATACTTTTAAAGAAGCTAAAGAAGTAGCGAACAAAATAGGATACCCAATAATTATTAAAGCTGCCTTTGGGGGTGGAGGTAGAGGGATGGAAATTGTAGAATCAGAAGAAAATCTTAAAATTGCTTTAAACACGTGTCAATCTATTGCTTTTAACTCTTTTGGGCGAAATGAGGTGTTAATTGAAAAGTTTATTAGAGCTCCACGTCATATAGAAATTCAATTTATTGAGGATAATTATGGAAATGTCATTCATTTAGGAGATCGGGAATGTACTATTCAACGATCCTATCAAAAACTCATTGAAGAGGCTCCTTCTTTTTTACCAAGGCATACGATCAATGAATTAGGGCAAAAAGTCTGCTCATTTGTTCATGAATTGGGATATACAAACGCAGGAACAGTAGAATTTCTTTGGAAAGATGGTGAAATCTATTTTAATGAAGTGAATCCGCGAATTCAAGTTGAACATACGGTTACAGAAATGATTACGGGAATTGATATTGTTGAGGAACAACTAAATATAGCTTTAAATAAACCATTAGGGTTCACACAAGAAGAAATTGCATTCCATGGACATGCAATAGAATATCGAATAAATGCTGAAGATCCTTATAATTATTTCTTGCCTTATAGCGGAAGAATTACTCAATTGATCATTCCCGGAGGCCCAAATGTGCGTTTTGATAGTATTTTATATCCAAACTATGTTGTTCCTAACAATTTTGATTCGTTAATAGGAAAACTTATAATTTGGGGAAGAAATCGACATAAAGCCATTCAGACTTCCAAACACGCTTTAAAAGAACTCGCAATCTCTGGAATTAAAACAAACCTTGATTTACATAAAGTAATTATTGAAACAGAAGAGTTTAAACAAGGGCATCTCTCTACAGATTTTTTAAACCAAATAGACATTTCCAAAAATCTCAAGCATTTTGAAAGAATGAAATTAGCAGCAATAATGCAAATATTTAAAATGTTTAATATTTCTCTCCAACCAACTTATATATTCCAGAAGAAAACTACTCTGAATAAATGGCGAGATTTTGCTAAAATTGAACAATTAGGATGAAAAATAACGAATTTTAATCATGAATTCTTACGAAGTAACTTTGATTTAATTGGAGAAAGTAAAAATCAATGAAAAAAAAAGTATATTTCAGAGGAAGAGAATATATTATAACTTTATTAGATGATGGAAAAATTAAAATCGATGATTATATTTATGATCCTATTGTTATTCAGGAAACGAGAAGCTTGTTTCGTGTTTCTTTTGAAGATTATCAATTTAACCTGGAATATATAAACGGAAAGCTATTACTCGAGGGTGAAGAAATCGACATTGAAATAAAACCTCATTTAAAAACAGTTGATACTAGTGTTAAAAAACATGAGGTAAAAAAAGCTATTGTTAGAGCTCCGATTCCAGGTAAAATCATACAAATTTTAATTGATGAGAATGAAATTGTAGAAAAAGAACAACAGATACTCATACTAGAAGCAATGAAAATGAAAAATCGAATATTATCTCCAATAGCCGGAAAAATAATGCGTATCTATATAAAAATAGGAGAAAATGTAAAACAGGAACAAAAGTTAGTTAAAATTGAAAATTAAAATAAATAAAAAAGACTATTGTAAATATTTATTAAAGAATTTAGTAAGATTTCTGCACATCTCTAAAAATAGGTTGTTATTTGTAAAATTATGGTCAGCTCCATCAATAATGTCTATTTTTTTATTATCAGATTTAATTTTTTTGAATAATTGATGAAATCCATTTTCCGGAAATAATTGATCTTTATTTCCTGCTATTATGTAAACTGGTTTTGTCAATTTATTTGCTAATTTATTAGGATTATATTGTTTTGTTTGTTCAGCATATGCTTCCTTCAGATCACCCTCAGGAAATCGCATTTGCTTATTTTGAGTTAAATATTTTGCGAAATATTTAAACAATGGATTTTTTGGAATAATTTCAGTATCAAAAACAGGAGAACGTATCGCCAGACATTGAACACGGTGATCTCTAACTGCATTGCAGAAAGCCATAGCCCCGCCAAAACTTTCCCCTAATAATCCTATTTTAAAAGGATTAATTTCGGAGTGCTGTACTAATTGGTCTATTACTCGTTCAATATTTGCTTGAGCATCATAATATGTAAAAATCCCCGAACTTTCTCTAACTCCTTGATGATCGAAAGTAAAATATGCCATGTTATTCTCAATGAAGTGACGGGCAAATCTATTTTCATCATCTTCTGGTGAAACGCCAGGCATTCCATTAATTCGAATTACGAGCGGAAATATAAAATTATTTATAGGGAGATCATTTATTTCAGGTAAGTATAGAATACTGTGTAGTTTTTCAGAACGTATATTGATACTTATTATTTCTTTTCTCATTATTTTCCCCATATCAGTCTTAAAACTTTAAGAAATTAAATTTCACAATAGGTCAACACATATTTTTCAGTTATTTTAGATTTTAACTGTTGTATTTTGAGTTTTTTATTGAAATCTAGTAGTTCATTATAGAATTTCAAAGTAAAATTATTCTGTTGTTTATTGTACTTTAATTCAATATCACGGAAATTAATGTGAGATCCTTCTCCAATCGCTTTTAAGAAAGCTTCCTTAGCAGTCCAGTAAATAGTTCCTAATTTTGCGTCTTCTAATATAACATTCCTTTCTGATTCAGTAAAAACTTCCGTGTAAAATGAAGGAGACCTATTTTCTATTAGTTCTAAATCAATGCCAACTTGATTTTTACTTATTAACGCCACTGAAAAATCGTGTGAATGACTAATTGAAAGATTAATCGGTATTTTTTGCTTTTTTTTAAGTGAATAATAAAAAGGTTTTCCTTTTTCATCCTTTTGAACTTCAAAATCATGATATGAGATGATTTCAGATGTATATTTTAAATAAATTTCTTTGGAAGTAATGATTCCTGAAAAATATTCAAATTTTCGTTTTTTATTTCTAAATCGGGAAGAATTCTCAATCTCTTTTTCCGTTAGATAATATTTTAAAAATTTAGGATCTGTTTGATAAATTTCTTTCATTTTGTGAATAGGTATAATATGAAAATTATTAGGTAGTTTGCCATTCTTCAGAAGATAATATTCTTTAAGGTTAATTAAATAATCAGAAAGTCTTTTAGTGAGATTAACTGAAAATGGGGCATGAATGATTTCAAGATTTATGATTTTCATGATAATTACTCGATTTTTACTTAAGATCATGCAGTTATAGTAAGATTTTTGTTCATCTTTTTTTATAAATTCAGCAATAATGTATTTTGGTTTTTTCTTTGATAAAATTTCAAGATTGGAAATTTTAGAGGGAAGAGAAAAGTGGTTATTGATAATAACATCAAAAAGAGCAGCAGTTTGAAATACACTTTCAATTGCGAGTGGGGCGAGTTGAAAATTATTATCTTTATCATTACCGATGAGTGGTGTTGTGGGAATTTCAACCTTTGTTATTATTTTTTCTTTTTCTAATTGAATAACTTCTTTAAGAACTTGGAATTTATATCCATGGAAGAAAAGCTCGTAAATTTCACTCTTCTCTAGGAGTGGGAATAATGGTTCTGAAAATGTAACTTTTTTCCATTTCAATTTCTTCAGAGGTTTATTAAAGACCGCGTTGAAATGTTTTTTAATCAGGGGTTTCCCTTTCAGAACAGATGGATAAGTCCTCGAATTAAATGTGATCTCATCAGTAGATTTGTTATATTTTAATTCCACCTCAATTGTCTTGTTTACTGGTATCTTCAAGGGAGTTTGAAAATTGATATCTGAAATTGAATTTAATGGCTTACCAAAGACTCGTCTATAAAATTCTGCAAAAGTTTCTATAACCATAACCCCCGGAAATACTGGTTTTTGCTGAATTTGATGATCAAGTAAATAATTGTCGAATTCACAATTAAGAGTGTTTGAACCAATTATAAAATCTGACTGGAAATTTATGTTATTTAACATAGGATAATTTGATTTGTTAATTTTTTCACTAATATCTAGTTTTTCTTCGAAAATTCCTAACTTTCCTGCAACTATATATTCTCCTTGGTAATTATTTAGAAGTAATTTAGAAAATATTTTGACACCAATCTGCGATGGAACAGGAACAATTCCTGCTTGAGTTAGAATTTGCAATGTTGAACCTTGAACAGCCATTCCAATGTCAGCCCAAGCTGTCCAATCAATAGTCAAAAAGGGAATTTTACGCTGTGTAAAGTCCCAAGCTAACCTTGATAAAAATGCATTGGCATATGCATAATCTATTTGACCCTGGTTACCATACCGTCCTGCAATTGATGAAAAAGCTATGAAATATTTAATATTCTGAAGATTTATGTGCTTTAGAATATTAATAAAACCTCCTATTTTAACGTCTACAATTTTATGAGCTAAATTCAAATTCTTTTTCAAAAAACTCTTCGATTCTTCAATACCAGCTCCGTGAACCACTATTGTAATTGGTTTTTCAGAATTCTCTTCAATTTGTTTAAAAACTTTTTTCATTTTTTCATCATCAGTCACATCAACTGCATAATATTGAACTGAAAGTCCCTTATTCCTCAAAATTTCTATATTACGAAGTGTATCTAATTTATCAAGAAATTTTTTCCAATTTCTCTTGATCATGACAGGAGTTACCCGTTCATTTTCTGATTTCAATAACCTAGTTAATTCTTGTTTTTTCTCCTCTAGCATTTCAAGATTATATTCTAGGTATTCATATAATGAATCATCATATGGTGCTAATCCTAACAATATTAATTGTGGTTTAACATGCATTGTTAGCTCATTAATACAAGCAAAAGTGATTCCTTGTGCCCCCCCAGTAGCTAATAATATATCTTCCTTTGTTATTGAATATTTGTTCAATTCTGGAACACTTTCCAATCTTTTTCTTAACAAGGTATATCTGATATCGTTCTTGTAGGCTACCTCTTCAATTTGATCCATAGTTAAAATTTCCTGTATAATCTTTTCCGAATTCATCGAATTAATAAGTTTGATAGGAATTTGAAATTCTCTATTTATACTTTTGATAAATGCACCAATACTAGAAGAGAGAGGATTAGCTCCTTGTTTCCAGCCAAAATTTTCCTCTGGAGAAATGACGATTATTTTTTCTAGAGCTGGTATATTTATTGATTGAAAAATGATAAATAAACTATCAAAAACGAATAAACTATCTTTAAGGGAATATTGAGTATTATCTGGGACAATTAGAATGAGAATTTTAAATTCATTATCTGGTAATAGTTCAATTTCTTTATCGTTTAGGCTTTTTACAAAATTTTCTTCACTTTTCATGTCGAAGATTTTGTGGTTTAATCCTTTTATTTGTAAATCTTTACATAAACTTTGATAATTTGATAGCCCTGAATTTATGTTTATTATTAAAGTTTCTAAACTCTTTAATTTTGGATTATTTTCCAGATGAGTTAAACCAAAAATTCGAGAAGGTATTACTTGCGAAATATATATTTCTTCTTCCTCACCTTTTTTTGATATCTCAATATTTTCTTTGGAAGTCTCTAGTTTTTCTTCGGTCAATGTTGTTTTATTACGTATGGATTTGATAATAAAATCAACAATATCACGTGGAGTGCGTAAATCAATGACATTTATCTCAACAGATTCTTCTATATTATAAAAATTTCGTAGTTCTCCAAAAATTTCTGCTTGTTTTACAGTATCAATCCCCAAGTCTTCTTCTAAATCATAGGAATCCTCAATATCAATAATATCATATCCTGTTTTGTGAGCTATAATTTTCTTTACTAGATTTTTTGCTTGTTTTATGTCTTTTGATTCATCAATTTCCTTAATAATATTTTCTTGAGCAATCTTAATTTCTGATTCGAAATTTTGGTTGCTTAAATATTCTTGAATCTTATAAATTATTTCTTTAATATTTTTCAATCCTGCTAAATTTATTTCTGTATCTTCAGAGATATTTAAAGAATCCCGTAGTTCTCCAAAAATTTCTGCTTGTTTAACAGTATCAACACCTAAATCTTCTTCTAGATCAAATTTAACATCAATATCATCAACATCATACCCTGTTTTTTCAGAAATTATCATAATTAATTTATCTTCAAGTTGACTAATATCAATTCTAGAAAGTGCTTCATCAGATGATTGTTCATTTCCCAAAACATTACTAAGCATTTGAGCAATATCATTTATAGTTCGGTAATCTGCTAAATTGAATGAGTCGCCAACTTCAATTTTCCATGTGTCTCTTATTTCTCCGAATATTTCAGCTTGTTTAACAGTATCGATTCCTAAATCTTCTTCTAAATCATAAGTTTCTTCAATATCTAATGAATCATACCCTGTTTTTAATGAAATAATATGCTTTATTTGATTTATTATATCATTATTTATATATAAACTCGTTTCGTGGGTTGTTTCTTTTTGTATTGATGATATTTCCGTAAGTGGGGTAGGAGAAATACGTTCTGTCTTCATTTTTAAAACTCTACCATCCGTGAATAACTGGTTCCCACTTCCATGTATATTTTGAAGCCAATATTCATAATTTCTATCAATAATACGATTACCATATGATTTTAAACGGAATAATACAATAGCTAACTGAGAGCCGAATCCGGCAGCAAAACGTAATGCAAATTCTTTTCTTTCATTGGATCCTTTCGAAAAATTAAATTTCTTATAATTTGGATCGATCCGATTCAAATTTGCTATAGGGGGAATGTAGCCTTTCTCCATTGATTTTATTGCAACAGCTTCTTCGATTCCAGCACCCATTGCATGGCCTGTATACCCTTTTGTATTAATTATTAACATATTATAAGCTTTTTTACCAAACGTTCTTTCTAAAGCATTTAATTCTGCTTCAGCACTTCCACCACGGGCAGGGGAGTATGTTTCATGACTTACAAACATTCCTTTACTTACTAATTCATCTTTAATAAGACCGTGTCTCTTCTCCATTTCTAAAACAAATTCTTCTAACTTTTCACTAATATGAATTTGATCTAACCGAGTTCCATGATATGCACTATTCGCAAAATATGATCCTAGGATCTCAGCAATTGGTCTAACCCCTCGAGCCTTAGCTTCAGATTCTTGTTCAATAATAAACGCACTTGCTCCAGAACCTAAAATAATCCCATTTCTACCTTCACCAAATGGTAGTACTGCTTCTTCCCAACAAGATTTTGTCGTTGCTGCGCCACTCGCTAGGAAACCTGCTCCAATCCATTGAAAAAGATTTTTACTCGTAACATTATCAGCTGTAATTACAATAACTCGTTTACATCTTCTAGTTCGAATCCAATCTTCTGCAATACCTATTGCTTGGGGTGTAGAGGCACAAGCAGCATTGGTAGAGGTATTGGGGCCTTTTGCCTTTATTAATTGTGCAAACTGAGAATGACCCATCGATAATACTCGAAATAGAAAAGCACGATTAAAGTCTTTAGTTTGCTTTCTAGATCCTTCAACAAAATTACTGGATAGTTCTTCAGCAAAATTATCATATCCTGGAAAAGCTGAAGCAAAAATAATACCAGTATCATTCTGTAATTCTTCGGGTAATGCCCAATCTCCTAATAAATGTTTACCTGTTGATGTTTTTATTCTACTTCGAACTAAAGGAATTCCTGCATCCTTTAAGGCATCATAACCTGCACAAATCGCAAGCTTAGATGCAATATCTAATGCATTAAGCATTTTAGGTTCAAGTTGATAATCATCAGAAGGATTAAAATCACCCAATTGCCCCGCTAAATGTATCACTTTAGATAAATCATCTATATGTATAAATTTAGCATTGCCATTTGGAGATTTATCCAAACGAACAATATTTTTTTTTAACAACTGATTTTGAAATTCTATGTTTATTGGTTCTATTAGATTTATTCCATGGAGAATATCATCAATATTTTTATCATCAAAAATTTTCCGTTTTATGCCAGGGAGCCCAATACCTACACCCGTGATCACTATTGGATCAGAATTGAACCTATTTTCTTTCTTTTTATATTGATCATTAAGTATAAGTTGGTTTTTCTTAATATAGCTACGAAAACCTTGAATCAAAACTGAAGATAAAAGTTCTTTTTGTTCTTCCAAAAATTCATTAAAATACGGAAGTTGTCTTATCTTGTCTAATTCAATATTCGGACTAAGAATTTCTTGTTTTTTAAGAGAGTTAGGTGGATCTGATAAACCAACTGATTTAATAAATTTCAATGGTTGATGAGGGGTTCTAAAGTTACTAAACGATTTTACTGGTTCTACACTTAGAAAATTATTGAAAATTTCTTGAAGATGTTCTACTTCAGGATATTTTGGCGAAAGTGTAAAATATGTTTCAATATCTTTAAATTCTCTCAAAATATCTTTAGTAAAAAAGAAAAGAGCCTTTTTTGGACCTACTTCTATAAATTTTCTTCCTCCAGATTCATAAATATTCTTTATCTCATCAACCCACCTCACCGGAGAAGTAATCTGTTTAAGTAGAATGTTTTTGATCTCCTCGGGGTTATTAGGATAAGCTTTTCCGGTGACATTACTAAATACAGGTATTCTAGAAGGCTTGAACTCGACTGAATCAAGAAAATTTTTCAACTTTTGCTCAGTATGAGCTACAAATTTAGAGTGAAAGGCATTTGAAACGTTTAATTTCAAAGCTCGTATACCTCTTTCTATAAAAATCTTCACGACTGACTCAACTGCTGAAATTTCACCTGAAATTACAGTTTGAGAAGTAGAATTATAATTTGATATAGTAACATTATCAATCGAACTTCCATCTAAAATTTCCTCTACTACTTCTGAAGATGCAAAAATAGCTGCCATTGTACATTGAATCCCTGGTGGTAATTCTGCCATTGCCCTTCCTCGAATGATTACTGACTTTAATCCATCTTCAAAACTTAACACATCTGCAGTAGTCAAAGCAGTAAACTCTCCTAAACTATGTCCTCCAACAATTCCAGGGTTTATATTTTGAGATTTAAAAAGGTTAACTAGTGCTATTTCAACTGAATAAATCGCAGGTTGAGTATATTCAGTTTGAGTTATTTTATATGAGTTTTCTTCTTTTGTTAAATTTGGAGATCCAAATATTATTTCAAGAAGATCAAATCCTCCATATTCTTTGCAAATTTCATTTGCTTTATCAAGGGTATTCTTTACAACTTTATATTTTTGATACAATTCTTTTCCCATACCAACGTATTGGCTTCCTTGACCACTAAATAAGAAACATAAATCCTTTGAGAATTCATCATAAGTTTGCTTTACTTTCTGTGACTGATTTGAAATTAAATTTTCTAGAATTCTGTCTGAAGAGTTATCATAAGATTGTGAAAGATATTCTGTAAGAATCATATGATAGTTGGTACCTCCAAATCCAAATGCAGATACTCCAGCTCTCCTTTTCCCATTTTGGGGAGATAACCATTCTTTTGGTTCAGTATTTACATAATATGGACTTGTTTCCCAATTGATTTTTGGATTAGGATTCACAAAATTTACAGAAGGTGGAATAATTTTATGATATAACGATAAAGTTGTTTTTATTATAGATGCAATTCCAGCTGCACTTTTAAGATGACCAATTTGACTTTTTATTGAGCCGATAGCAAGTTTTTGATCGGAATCTCTACTTTTAAAAAAATCATTTAATACAGTCAGCTCAGTTGCATCACCAATAATAGTAGAAGTTCCATGGCATTCAAGGTATTGAACATCTTTTGGTGTTAATTTACTAGATGTAAAAGCTCTTTCAATAGCTAGTCTTTGTCCATCGGGATTGGGAGCTGTAATTCCTTTTCCTTTTCCGTCTGAAGATGCGCCCATTCCGCTTATTACAGCATAAATTTTATTTTTATCTCGTATAGCATCATTTAGTCGTTTTATAACAATAAAACCTGCACCTTCACCCATGACAAATCCATTAGCTCGAGAATCAAATGGATATGATCCATCTTCAGATAATGCTCCAATTTTACAGAATTTGATATAACTAGAAGGATCCATTGAACGATCAGCTCCACCTACAAGAGCAATATCATAATCTTTAGCGAGTAGCCCATTAACTCCGGTATCAATTGCGGCTAAGCTTGAAGCACAGGCAGCGTCTGTAGTCATATTTTTACCTGTTAAATTAAAAACATTTGAAACTCTACCTGCAATAATATTAGATAATTCACCTGGCATAGTATCTTCATTAATTGTAGGGATAGGATTTAGCATAGTTTTCTTAAGATATTCGATAAGTTTAACATGCTGGTCATCATTCAATAATTTTTCAGAACGAGCTTTGTTAATTCGATATGCAATTTCATTAAAAAAAACACGTTTATTACTAGAACGCTGAATTTCACCCCCTAAAGAGTTTCCAATAATCACTGCAATAGGTAATCGTTCTTTTCCATTAACAATATAACCTGCATCATTAAGGGCCTCTTTTGCTGCCACTATAGCCCATTTTTGAACTGGATCCATTCTTTCTGCCATCTTTGGAGGAATCCGATACTCAATGGACTTAAAATTAAAATTTTTAATGAACCCTCCAATTTTGGAATAGGTCTTATCAGGGCTGGTATGATCTGCACTATAAAAAATTTCTGGATCCCATCGTTCCTCTGGAATTTCAATAATAGAATATTTTTTATTAATAATATTATTCCAAAATTCTGAAACATTTTCCGCATCTGGAAAAATAGCTCCTAATCCTACAATAGCAATTTTATTATCAGTAGTTATTCTTTCATATGAGGGAAAATTTTCTATTTTAGCATCTATTACGGTTGTTTCTTTAAAGAAATGATCAGTATTTAGTTTAATAAAATTTTTTCCACCATGAATTACATCGTAATGAATTTGTGATATATTTCTGAGATTATTTTGAAGTGATATACAATCTCCTGCCATGAAAATTCCACTCATTAATTGTTTATTCCTAGAAATAGATGTAAATTGCGTGGTTCCACTTCCCTCTTTATGATTGTCATTCCAGATCTCGGCTTTCGAGGCAATTCTTAGTGCACCTAAATTTTCTTTTTCGTATTTTTCCTTTCGCTTTGAAATAGGAATTCCTTGAGCCTTTTGATATAATTCTTCTTTAATTGTTTGAAACACGAAATCTGAAGGAATTACTCTTGCCCGAGTATTTACAGTAGTACCAATTATAATAGTAGAAGAATTATCTAACAAGAGTTCTTGATAAACAGAAGATAAAGCTCCTGTGTTTACTATTTCATCACTCAAAAGATAAGCAGAACCCATCTGGATTCCTGGATTTATTAAATTTAAATGGTTTCCAATCATAACTGCGAGCATTGCTGTACTAATTTCATTTATAATACCACCTGCGAAAATTATATTAATTTTTTTATTTATTTCCTCATTGTGCATATCTAAATACTCCAGGATAAGTTCCCAAAGAATGAATGATGAAAGGATACCGATATGGCCTCCACATTCACTTCCTTCTAATATGATAAAATGTAGATCTTTCTTCATTGCTTCTTTAAACATTGATAGTGCAGGAGTATGAATTAGTACCATGTTACCTGAATTTTTGACTCTAACACCAAGTTCAATAGTACCAGCTGCAATTAAGATAATTTTAGGACCATATTTTGAAATAGATTGAAGATGTTCTTCTCTTCGCGATTTTGCAACCTCTAAACCAATAATGCCACATCCATATGGCTTTTGCAAGATTTCATTGTTAGCGGCATTTAATAATAATTGATCCGCTTCACCTCCTAATAGTCCACCAAGAGCTAATATCGGTAGTGCTCCATTATTTGCTATTTTTTTTGCAAAATCTAATTGATCTGAGATATTTGCCATTGGACCTTGAATAATTGGAAAAGAAATATTAAGTTGTTTAGAGAACTCGGAATTTTTAACAAATGGCCATTGATCTTTTGTGTTTTTAATCTGGAGTTGAATAATTTTAGTTATATCTTTTAGGTAATTTTCTAAATTGCCAAATTTTATAAGAAAATAATTCGAAAAACAAATCCCATTATCAGTAGGTAACCAAGAATGTTTTGGATCTTGATCAGAAAAAAAAAGTTGCGTATTTTCTAATTTAATGATTTCTTTATAAAAGGGATGCTTAATTAATGATTTTTTGTCATTCAAGCCCTTAATTAATTTTAATGATTCTTTCATTTCAACTTCTTTAATTTTACGGATAGATTTATTAGATAATTTTCCAATTAACCTATAATTATAACGAAAAGTCTCCATTACGATATAAAAATCAGTTTCATTAATAGTTTTAATATAGTCTTTAAATCTTTGACTCAATGGGCATTCTGGGAACAAATATAACTGGCTTTCTAATATAACTCCCAAGGCGCCCCCAACTAAAGCAGAAGATATATTGTATACACCAAATCCTCCTTGAATGACAAATGTAAAACCTGCTTTATGAAATTCTTGAATAAGGATAAAACTATTTTTAGTACCAACCATACCACCTGCTTCATTTCCTTTAACTAAAAATAAATCGGCCCAATCTGCAGTATCGTGTGCCTCTTCTAAATAAAGGACTTCAGATAGTAATAATATGGAATTCTCCTTTAATTTTTGAAGATTTAGAGTATCTGGAGAAAATGGGCAAACAATAATTGGAATTACCTTATTAAATTCTAATTGTTCAAGTATTTCATGATTAGGAATCCGTATACCCCAAGAATAGTCAATAGATAATGATGAATATAACTTATTAAGAATTTTTTGACATTTGATTAGTGTTAATCCTTCAAAATCAACCAAACCAATTCCTCCTAATTTACTTATCTTGATAGATAGTGTAGGATCAGCGATTCCCTTTGGCGAATAACCCCAAATTGGAATTTTATTTTTTAATAATTTAAGAATTTCTTCTTTTTTTTTCATAATAATCAACTTTTCAATTCAAACTGGAATAATTCCATGTTTTCTTTTTGGACTTTGCTCTCTTTTTGTTGTAAGAAGATTCAAATATTTAATTATTTCAGTACGAGTTTCCCGTGGATAGATTACATTATCGATATATCCCTGTTCAGCTACTTGGTAAGGATTAGAAAATTCTTGCTTGTATTGTTTGGTAAAATTTTTTAACAATTTAGCTGGATCTTCTGCTTCTTTCAAATTGTTGCGATAAAGGATTTTACAAGCTCCTTCAGCACCCATCACTGCAATTTGAGCCGAATCCCACGCAAGATTAATATCTGACCCTAGATGTTTTGAACTCATTACTATGTAAGCACCACCATAAGCTTTACGAATAATAACCGCTATTTTCACTACAGTCGCTTCTGAATATGCAAAAAGCATTTTCGCACCATGCCTAATAATACCTGAATGTTCTTGTTTAACACCAGGCATGAAACCTGGAACATCTACTAACGTTAACAAGGGAATATTAAATGCATCACAAAATCGTATAAACCTTGCTGCTTTATCTGATGCATTATGATCTATAGCACCCCCTAGATATAAGGGTTGGTTTGCTATGATACCAATAATATGATTATCTATTCTCCCAAATCCTATCAAAATATTTTTTGCCCAATCTGGAAAAACTTCAAAAAATGAATCTTGATTAACAATTATTTCAATTAAATGCTTCATATCATAAGGTTCATTTTCACTTTTAGGAACAATTTCATCTAATAAAGAAGGATCCATTGATTTAGATTCTTGCAAGAGATGAGGTGGATCATCCAAATTATTCGATGGGAGATAAGATAATAATTTTTTCACATTTTCAAGTGCAATTTCTTCTGATTCAGCAACTCTATGACACACACCAGAAATTGCGCTATGGATTTCCGAACCACCCAATTGTGAAAATGAAACATCTTCTCCGGTAACAGATTTCACAACTTGAGGACCTGTTACAAACATAAATGCGTTTTTTCCCCCCATAATGATAAAATCTGTCAGTGCGGGACTATAAACTGCACCACCAGCACAAGTTCCCAAGATAACTGAAATTTGAGGAATAACACCTGACGCCATTACATTTCTATAAAATATATCACCATATCCTGCTAAGGAATTAACACCCTCTTGTATGCGTGCGCCTCCAGAATCAATCAAACCTATTATTGGACTTCCTGTTTTTAAGGCTAAATCCATGATTTTGCAAATCTTCTGAGCGTGAGCGTTACCAAGACTTCCACCTAAAATGGTAAAATCTTGACTATATATAAATACTTTTCGTCCGTTAATTGTCCCATAACCAGTTATTACTCCATCTCCAAGAAATTTTTTCTTTTCCATACCAAATTTTTGACATCTATGCTTTACAAATGAGTCAATTTCTACAAATGTGCTATGATCTAATAGATATTCAATTCTTTCTCTAGCAGTTAATTTTCCCTTATTATGTTGGACTTCAATGCGTTTTAACCCACCTCCAATTTTGGATGCTTCCCGGAGTTCTTGTAATTTATTTATTACTATCTGATTTTTTTCAGGTTCATTATCTCTTAATATCATTTTGAATAGAAAACCAATTATTTATATAATTAGTATTTTGATAAAAATTTAATATATAAAATTTTCACTCGAAAACAGATTATTAAAAGTATTATTTTCTCAAAGCCAATATAAATGGTTTTCCCTTAGGATTAGCAAGTAACGGTTATAAATTTTTTTAGTAAATGAACGTTCATTCATTTTTATAAAAATATTTAACAACATTTTGATTAAATGGTATTTCACTGTTCTTTCTCTAACATTGAATATGAGAAAAGAATTAAAAATCTAAACATTAACTTAAAAGTTTTCTAATTTAGAAATAATTTTATTTCAATATTAATTAAAAAAATTTCTTTTATCACTAAAAAAATTAAAATTAGATAAAAATATTGTAAAATAGTAAAAGGAATAAAATATTTTGAGGTGTGGCAACATAGAATATAAATACCTAAAAGAACTCCGTCAAGATGAATTTTTTGGTATAAGATTACCCGTAGATTTTAACCCACCTAAAACATGTTCATTTAATTGTGTGTATTGCCCATTGGGAAATACTACACGGCAAATAATGGATAGAGAGGAATTCTTCCCACCAGAGGATATTTTTAGAGAAATCTACGATTATATTGAAAAAAATGGAGAACCAGATTATGTGTGGTTAAAAGGTAATGGAGAGCCTACACTTTATTCGGGATTTAAAAGACTTACTCAGTTAATAATACAAAATTATCCCGGTTTAAAAATTGGTTCATGGCTAAATGGTTCACTTTTATATCGAGAAGATGTTAGAAGTGATTTTTCAATTTGTGATTTAATAGTACTTCATTTGGATAGTAGTACTCCAAAAGAATTCTTGAAGATTTCTAGACATCATAAGGATGTTAAATTTTACAATGTAATTGAGGGAATTAAACTATTCAAAAACAATTTTAAAGGTAGATTAGGAATTAGTACTGTTTTTTTAAGAAATATTAATGCTAATGAAAAAAACTTGAAAGGATTAAAGGAGTTAGTGTTGGAGATCAGTCCAGATTTTTATTTAATTCAAGAATCTAATGATGAAAAATTCAAACCATTAACAGAAGAATTTAAAGCTAAAATTAAAGAAATATTTAGCGATCTACCATTTCAAGTTAGAATTTTATTATAAGAAATTTTAAAATTTAAAATTCTACCAATTAAAAGAAAAAGATTTTAATAATACATTTAAGATTTGCTTAGTAAAAATGATCGATTATATACTTGAAACAAATCAATTTGAACCAATTCTTCTCAAAAAAGCAAGGGGTTCGTGGATTTGGGACATTGTAGGGAAAAAGTATCTCGATTGTGAATCTGGTATGTGGTGTGTAAATTTGGGTCATAATCATCCAACAATAATTAATGCTATAAAAAAACAATTGGATGAAATCATACATAGAAATAAGAATTTTCTTACACCCATTACAATTGAAGCTGCTGACCAGTTACTTAAGTTTTTTCCAAATAAGTATGATAAATTAACATTTCTAAATAGTGGTACTGAAGCAATGGAATTCGGAATTAATTTCGCTAAAAAAGTAACCAAACGTCAAAGAGTACTTTCTCTTCAAGATTCTTATTTGGGCGCTTACGGCACCGCTAAGACCTCCTCTTATACATCCTCAGAAGAGCAAAAATTTAAAATTGCTTACCCAATTTGTGATTCAGAACAATGCAATTGCCTTGAGATATATCAACCGGCTATAGATGAAATCTTTCGTAATTATTCTTCTGAAATTGCTTGTTTTGCTTTTGAACCTATAATGGTTAGTGGAGGAGTATTCAAGCCTTGTAAGGATTTTATCCAATATTTATGTGAAAAATTACAGAACTCGGGAGGATTAATTGTAATTGATGAAGTTACAACAGGTATGGGAAGAGTAGGTTATAAGTTTGGATATCAACTCTATGAAATAGTACCAGATGTGGTTGTACTTGGTAAAGCTCTTGGTAATGGTTATCCTATAAGTGCTGTAATAACTAATTCTGAGTTTGAATCGAAATTGTCTTCAGATGAATTATATTATGCACAATCTCATCAATTAGATCCTTTAGGTGCTGCTGTAGTAAAATCTGTAGTTAATGTATTTAATGAAGAAAAAATAATTGAAAATAGCCAGGAAAAAATTCAAGAGATTAATAATTTCCTATTTTCCCTGAACCAATCATTTATTAAAGAGATAAGATCATATGGAATGATTTTTGGTATTCAAGTTCAAGCCTATAATGGAATGTCAAGTAGTGAGATTATTTTGAGATTGAAAAATCAATTACTTGAAGCAGGAGTATTGATTGGATTTAATTTAAATAGAGACTTTATACGTTTATTACCTCCATTAAATATCCAAGATAATGAAATAAATTTTTTGAAAAAAGAACTAATTAGGTCTTTTGAATTTTAAATTATTAAAAAATTCATCATCGTTTTAAGGTTTTTTAACCTGCTCAATTTCAGTTAAAAAAAGATTAGCGATTGAAAGCCATTTTTGTTTTGTTTCAGGATCTTTTACATTTTTATTTGTTAATTCTTTCCCTTTCCTTAGATTTTTTACTGCTAAATTAAGATTTCCAATTGCTTTATAACAAATTCCTAATTTGATATATGTTTGGAAAATATACCATTCATTGGCATCTAAAACCATTGATTTTACAAATTTCTTAGCCGCTTCTTCATAATCTTCAAAATACATCAAAATTTCACCATAGGTATCATGATAAATTCCATTATCGGGTTCATCTTTAGTAAGTTTTTGCATTATTTTTATCGCATCTTCTTTTTTATCTAAAAATTGTAGCCAATAAGCCTTATAACTTAGAAGATCATTGTCTTTAGGATATCTTTCAATTAAAGATTCGATAATTTCTAATCCAGCTTCAACATTTTGCATTCTTCTAAAAACAACCGCTTTTAATAGTTTAATATCTCTTTTACTTTCAGGTAAGATTTCCAACATTTCGTCCAATAATGTTATCGTTTGTTTGTATTGGTTAAAATAAATCAAAATTCTAATCTTTGAAAAGTATAAATCAAGATTTTCTGGGTTTAATTCAATTTCCTTATCAATCTCTTTTATTTGTTCTTCATATTGATTTTTTAGATTTTCAGAGATTTGTATTTGAAAAACATCTGTTATATTCTGCCAAATAATACCTTCTAATTTATCATAAGTTTCTTTTAATTCCCTTTTAGTCTCTATTTTATAGGCTAGGTATTTAATGTACTCTGGTAAAAACTCAATTAACAATGGTTTCAAATCCTTATTAAATAAGAATTCACAACTCTTTTCTGCAATTTCATTTATAATGGCTTTTATATCTATTATAGCCATATCTGGTGTTGATCTTGAAAAGAGTTTATTCAAGTAGGAAACCTTAGTAATCTTATTTTCTGTAATTACACGAACCATTTTTTCTATTGCTCCATCTGATTGAAAGTAATATTCTCTATCTGGTGAGAGCTTTAGCTTAAAAAATCTTAATGGATAAATTTTTCCTGCTGAAATTTCATCAATATAATAATCAAGTATAGTTTTTTTAATATTATATTTTTCAGCAAATTCTTCAGAAGAAATAAAGTCTGGATAATGATCTGGATGATTAATTGAAAGAAAAAGCAAAATTTTATGAAAAACCTGCTCATCCTTTAATAGGGGTTTTACTTTTTCATAATCTAATTTTAATATATTGTTAAGAAACCTAAATTGTATTTCTTTATCTTTAATATTGTAATCTTCAAAAAATTGAATTGTTTTTTTAGTGATCTCTTCAATTCTTTTGCCCTCCTCCTCTAAAATAGTCTGCCTATCTAAATCATAATTTTGAAGCATCCTTGAATACTCTGATTTCCCTGCTTGGGTAATTACATACCTTCCATCCTCCTTAATTATAAATCCCTTTTCAATTAAAAAACTCAAATTCTTTGATAATGAAGATTGATTTATAGCTAATGGATCCTCAAGGAATTCAAACCTTTTGCAGTAATTATTATTGTAAACCATCCATAGAATCCAATGAGAGTAATTCCTTCCGCTTTTTAAGATAATTTTAGGGGGATAATTTAGTTTACGAGCCTTTTTCTTCGCGCTTGACAGTTCATGGAATTTCTTTTTTCCCTCTGATGTAATTCTGTAATACCCTCTAGTAAAATTTTCTACAAAGTCTTTACGTCTTAATTTGTCTAAATGTCTAGATAAAGTACCTGTAGGAATTTCAATAGGTTCTTGACGAAAATCTGACCATTTACACTCTTCATTATTATACAACATCCAAAGAATAATGTGGTCATAATTAGGCTTTTTTAACTTAAAAGGTCTGTAAATTTTTTCTGGAGGATAATTTATGGTTCCCATAATATAAGAAAACTATACTTTATTTTCTAAAATATAGATCGGTATTTTTTCTATTTATATCTATTTCATAGAACTTCCACAATTAATCGGAACTATCATGGAAGTATCGGAACTACAATTATAAATGCAACTAAATCTCAACCTATAAACAGTCATCATATTGATGATAAAACCTAAATTAAAAAAAAAAAATTGGATAAAAAAATATTTAAGGTGAAAATGATGGAGAAAATGAAATTAAAAATGACTACAGTACTGATCGCGACCTTATTTGTAATCATAACAATTGTTACCCCAGTGGTAGCTGCTCGTCCTAGCCATCCTAAGCGCATCTTAGTCATAGCGAAAGGGGATGACGGAGATATTGCTGGAGCTACTACTTCAATCATAGCAATGATTGATTATGATAAAGATAGCGGCCTCCCTTCAGGGGCACAACTAGTATTCCAAACAAAAATCTATGATGAATCAGGAAAGAAAATTTATTCTATAAAGGGAAAGCTTACAGATGTTTTAAATATAAGCGAAGGCGAACAATTTTATTGCGATGTAAGAGAAGTCCTGTGGATTAATCTTTGGTCTGTTATGGGCCAAGGAATGATTAAAACAACAGATACAGAATTGGGGATAGAATATCGAGGGGGATCAATAATCTTGCCGAATACAGAAGGTCAATATCTCCCAGTTTTAATTAGGATGATGGTAAACCCTAAAGGTGAATACCTTTTAGAAGGAGATCCCGAAGTTCATATTTGGCCAGAAGGAGGATGGGCTACTGCTATAATTATTGTTGATGGAATCCCAACCGTCGGTGTGGTAACCTATTTGACAAAATACATGGAAATATAAGTTCCATAACGTCAAATCAATTCTAAAATCTTTTTTTTTTAAAAAACATAGATCGTCAATTTGATGATTTTTTTTCTTTTTATTTTTTATGTAAGTATTTAGAAACTAATGGTTTATTTATTTTATATCGCCTTTTTTATATTGATTCAGTCCAAAGGTACATTAAA
>JBHLOG010000193.1:0-5525 GCA_048940765.1 Promethearchaeota archaeon
CCATGATCAGATACAATCATTATTATTGTATCTTTATCAACTAAATTTAATATTTCGCCAACTTCTTGATCTAAATACTCATAATATTTTCTCATCTCTGCTTCAAATTTATTGCCTGGTTCAAATTTTTTGTGATTTTTATCATAAAATTTCCAAAAAGCATGGTGAAATCTATCCAGTCCTATGATTACGAATTTAAAGTAATCCCACATCTTATTTTTCATTAAATATTTAACGGTTTTGAACTGAACTTTCGTCATTTCATAAATTTCTTTTAATAAAATTTCTTTATCATCAATTCTAAAATCAACGTCAAAAATATATTTTCCAATATGATTTTTAATTTCATCCTTCAATTCTGGAGGATATGTATAATCTGAGTTTATATCTGGAGTAATAAAATCGGAAACAAGATAACCATTTATTGGTTTAACTGGATAAGTTGGAGGGATCCCTAAAATACAAGATTTTAACTCTTTTTCTGCTAATATTTCCCAAACTTTTGGTTCTTTTATATTAGATGATGTAGCAATCCAAAATTCATTGTAGGAATTCTCTTTTCTATGCCTAAATCCATACAATCCTAATGTTCCAGCTTTTTTTCCAGTAGACATTACCATCCAAGCAGGAATAGTAATTGGTGGGTCACATGTTCTTAGTTTTCCGTAAACACCTTGTTCTAGCATTTTTTTAATATTAGGACAATCATTTAAGAAATCCTTAAATAAAGCTTTAGGTGGGGCTGAGTCTAATCCTATGACAACTAGTTTCTTTTTATTTCTCATGGGAACCATAATAATCTAATTTGATAAAAGTAACAAAAAAATTAAGATACAAACGGATTTTCATATTGTAAAATTACTTTTGCAACTTCAGGTCTCATAACTTCTGGATCAGGTGATTTTCCTGATTTTAATGCTTCTCTGATGTCAATTCCTGCAAAATATCTTTGCATCTCTGGAGGATGTGGACATATTTTATCATTGACAATTGAACTACATTTACTACATTTTGAAAATGATCTAAACATTATAGGTTTTATACCCAAATCTGGAAAATAATCGAAAATTTTGTGAGCATCATAAGGACCATAATAATTACCTATTCCAGCATGATCACGACCAATAATAATATGATCACATCCAAAATTTTTCCTTGTAATGGCGTGAAAAATTGCTTCTTTTGGTCCAGCATATCTCATTTCAGTTTCAAATGTACTTAAAATCACTCTATCTCTAGGATAATATTCATTTATCAGTGCTTGATAACTTTTTATAATAACCTCATCTAAAAAATCACCAACTTTTTTCTTTCCAATAACAGGATTAATAAATAATCCATCTACATATGTTAATCCTGCTTTTTGAACATATTCATGGCCAATATGAGGAGGATTTCTTGTTTGAAAGGCAACAACTCTATCCCATCTCATCTCTCTAAAGAGTACTCTAGTCTCGATTGGTTTAAGATCTAATTTTGGAAACAGTGGTTTGGGCTCAGTAATTAAAAATATTTCACCCCCGACTAATTTATCCTTCATCTTAAAAACAGAATCTACACCAGGATGATTTATATCTAATGTTCCATAAACTTTTTCAGCAAATTCTTTTTTATCGTAGCTATATATGTCTTCTACATTCATTAGAGCAATTGGGGTGTCTATTGAATCAACTAATAGAATCTTATCATCAATATTAAAGGTTTTTTCCTTTTCTTCATTTATATCTAAGACAATGGGAATCGGCCACGCAATATTATTTTCTAAATACATTTGATCAAGAACATATTGAAAATCATTTTGATTCATAAATCCTTCTAATGGACTAAAAACTCCAAAGACAATATTCTTAATTACTTTTTGTGTTGTTATATCTATATAAATTTTTTCAAAATCATCAAAACTCTCTAAAATTCTCTCTTTTTCAATTTTCGGCAAATTCTTATTAATCAGATTTCCACCATGAGGTTCAATCATATTTATACTCTTAAATAATTAATTAGTTTTTTAACTAAAAGATGTATCCTTTAGTCAATATATCCTAAATCTCTTAACCGTTGTTTTACCTTTTCTTCCTCTTCTTTTGTAAATGCTTGTTTTGAGCGTTCTTCTTCTTCAATAGAAGATAATACTTGCCTTAAAACATAGGTTACATAACTTGAAACAGAAGAAAACCCTGTCCCCTTCATACGTTCCTTAATTTTATCTATAAGAATTTTAGGGATAGATACAGTTGTATATTCTACTTTATGCTCATCTTCAGACATAAAAATAACCTCATTAATATAATAAATTCTAATAATGATCCCTTCTATTTAATGATATATAATGAAATATAATGAACTATAATTAAAAAAATCCATTAGATAAATAATGATATTTTTTAGTTCTTTTTTCTTAAAGTACTTAAATCTATTCTTATAAATGGAAATAATTATTTTAAAATGAAAATTTGTTTATTAGCATCTGAATTTTATCCTATATATGGAGGAATTGGTAGATTATTTACTGATATGTGTAAAATATTTAGGAGTAGGGAAGAAGAACTCTTTATCTTTAATAGAACTTATAAAGGTAAGAACATATTCGATAATTTAGAATATACTAAAACTTTTAATTTGAGAGATTTACTCGCTTTATTTAAAACGCGAAAAAACATACTATATTTTTTTACCTCAATTTGGAAGATTCTTACCGCAAAAAAAATAAAAATCTATTTCAAGCTAAACATGTTATTGTATCTTTTCATTAAACCTAAAGTTTTAATAAGTCTGTTAAAAAATTTATCAACAATTTACCCCATGTTAAGAAAAATAAATCCAGATTTAATTTATGGAAGTACATGTGATACTATTGTTATGCCATTAGGATTTATTTTGTCGAAACTTATGAGGAAAAAATTCATTTGCAGTGCCCATGGTACTGATTTCTTAGTCCAGACACGATATTCTCTAAAAAGTTATTATTTAAGAGCTATTGACAAGATAATTGTAAGTAGTAATAGTATGAAAGAATTAATAATTAAAATAAACCATCTAAACGAAGATCAAATCATAATAATCCCTTATGGTCTTTTTCTTAAAGATCTTGAACTTAAACAGAATGATTCAGAAATTAAAAATGAATTAAACATAAATCCTAAAGATTTTATTTTAATTAGTGTTGGTCGTCATGATCCTAGAAAAAATTTTCAATTAGTTATAAAAGCAATGGACTTCTTAAAAAAAAAATATTCTGATGCCCAATTTAAATACTTTTTAATAGGGAGTGGATCTGAAACTGAAATATTAAAAAGATTGACAAAAAATCTAAATTTAGAAAATGATGTTTTATTTCTTGGTAATACTAGCGATATTATAAAGAACAAATATTTAAAGGCTTCAAATATTTTTATAATGCCTTCTATCGCAACAAAAAAGGCTATTGAAGGTTTTGGGCTAGTTTTTCTTGAGGCTAATTTTCATAAACTAGCTGTGATTGGAGCTAGTTCCGGTGGAGTATCTGAAGCCATTGAGAACTATAAATCTGGAATAATGATCAAATCAAATGACTTAAATGAATTAATACACGCAATTGTTTATTTATATGAAAATGAAGAAGAAAGAAAAAGAATGGGTGAATATGGACATAAACGAGTAATTGACAAATATGACTGGAATGTTGTAGTGAATAACTATATCAAAGTTTTTAAGAATCTAATAAAAGAGTAATGAAAATTAATCCGATTTAAAAGGTATCAGTATGTATCAGGAATTTTCTTTAGAATTAATAATTATATGACTTCCCAATCAAGCAAAAAAAAGTTAAACCTCTTTTTTAAGAACTATTTTTAAAAATTCTGAATAATTTAAAAATGTGTAAATTGAAAATAATAATTAAAACGATCCCTGTAATTTGTAATATTGAAAAACTTGTAGATTTTTAATGACCTTCTACAACTAATTTTAAGAACAGATCTTCGATAGACAGTTCCATTTCTTGTATTTTTGTAATTTCATATTTTTCTAAAATAGAAAACAATTTCTTGTAATAAGTTCTTTCTAATAATTCGATTTTAAGACCAGTTTCTTCATTACTTATTTGTGTTATAAAGTCTTGTCGCTCCAATTCTTCCTTTAGTGCATTCTTATTATCATCAATTCTAACGAAGACATTAATTTGTTTTTGCAGTAACTTTCGAAGTTCTTCTTTACTTCCACTTTTGATAATTTTACCATTATTTATAAATGCAATTTTGGAGCATAATTTATCAACTACATCCATGTTATGACTGGTTAGAAATATTGTTTTATTCAAATTTTTTAATTTGTCAATAATGAATTTTGTTGTTTTAACGTCGAGTCCTAATGTGGGTTCATCTAAAAATAAAATTTTAGGATCTGTAAGTAGAACTCTGCATAAAGATAGTTTACACTTCATTCCTGAAGAATATCTCTCAACATACTCATTAAGCCAATTTTCTATCTCAAATTCCTGTGCTACTTGTTTTATTTTTATTTTATAATCTTTCACTCCATATATTTTACAAAAAAACTTTAGATTTGCATATCCTGTAATCCTATAATATATCATATCATTTCCAAGCATGAGTGCAATTTTACTTTTGACACGATAAGGATTCTTGAGAATATTTTCACCATCGATAATAGCATAACCACTTGAAGGTTGTATCAGAGTCGATAAAATAGAAATCATTGTGGTTTTGCCTGCTCCGTTTGGCCCCAATAAACCGAATTTTTCACCTTCGTTTATTTTAATGTTTACATCATCTAAAGCTTGGATAAAGTTTCTATCTTTTAGATGGTAAATTTTGGATAAATTGAAAGTTTCTATAATTTTATTATTCAAATCAATACCCTGTAATACCTAATTTTTTATATATTATATTAAAAACATACACACATACAAGTGGAAAGATTACTAAAGAAAATGTGAATATAGAAAAATGAATTGGATGTGAAAGAATTGTGAAAGTAAAATTGTTTTCAATCCATGTTAAACGAATTAGATCAATCAAGTAATAAATAGGATTTAAATTAATAATATTTTGGATTGATCTTGGGAATAATTGGAATGGATATGATACACAGCTAAACCAAAAAAGGAATCTCGTGATAACATTAAAAAGGTACAGAAAATTTTCATTAGAAATTGCAAATACACCTAAAAATAATCCTAATCCTGAAAATACTATTCCAATGCCTAAAAACATTAAAATTATTATTACTATTGAAAGTACTGAGAGTGGGAAAAAAATTAAAATTACTACAAAGAATGCTGTGAAAGGTATAAGAATTCCTACGAATTCAGAAATAATATAACCAAATAGCAAATAAAATCTGTTAAATGGAGCCATCATAAGAGCAGGTAGAGTTTTCCAGTACTTTTCTTGTATTAAAGATTTTGGAATGTAATCTATCATAGATTGCATTATCATAATATTATACCCAACAAATACAAATATCATATAATTCTGTGGAGTCCATGGACCTATCCTAGTGCTAAAATCAAAAAATCTATCTAGAAT
>JBHLOG010000194.1:0-5497 GCA_048940765.1 Promethearchaeota archaeon
AACTCGCCTTAAAAAAGATCAAGGGAAATGTTATTTAGAATTTAGTAATGTAGATGAACATCTATTATCTCGAATTGAAATTGTTATTGACAAACTTGGTCCTCATCTAGTTGCATGTATATGGGACGAAGAATCACCTTATGAAATTGGCGGATATCTTGTTGTTGATAATCTAAGTATGGGAAAACCTAGTATGGGGGGTATAAGAATGTTACCAGATATTACACCATCAGATATACATAATTTAGCTCGAGGTATGACACTAAAAAATGCAGCTGCGAATCTTCCTTATGGCGGCGGAAAATCTGGAATTGTTTCTGAAAGAAATCTCTCTCCTGAGGATCGTTATGAGGTAATTCGAGGCTTTGCACGATTAATTAGGCGATATAGAGATATTTATTTGCCAGGACCTGATGTTGGTACTAATGATGCTGATATGAAAACTATTGCTATCGAAAATGGATTGGATAGTGTTTTATCTAAACCAGCTGATATGGGTGGAAATAGAATTGATGAATTAGGTGCTGCCGCTGGAGGTGTTGTAATTGCATTACAAACATTACTACAAATATTACCTAGATTGAGAGTCCTTCCACAATTCGTAAATTTAGAAATTCCAAAAACTGAGGACTTGAAATTACTGATTCAAGGTTTTGGAGCAGTTGGGGCTCATGCAGCACGAATATTAAAAGAACGAATTCCAGAAGTAAAAATAATTGGTATAAGTGATTTAGAGGGTTATTTATACAATGAATCAGGTTTACCAATCGAAGAACTTTTTGAAACGTGGCAAAAAAAAAGTTTAGTCACTAACAACTTTTTCAAGGAAAAAATTAGTTCAGAAGGTTATAAACATCCAACCAAATTTTCAACTAATCCAAATAATCTACTTCTTGAAAATGCATTCTGCTTAATACCTGCTGCACCAATTTTTAACTATTTAGGAGTAAGAGCATCTGAAAATCCCTCTGTTACAGTTGATCGAATGGGAAATTGGGCTTTAATTATTGAAGGCGCTAACACTTATTCCCCAGATCCAAATAGAAAAGCATCAAGAACTCGTATGGAGCAGATTGTTTATCGAGAAAAAGGAGTAATGATCGCGAATGATTATTTGGTAAACTCAGGAGGAGTTATATTTGCTGCTCAAGAACATATAGTAAAAACTCCTGATCACTTGTTAATTCCAAAAAATATGCTTGGTGATAGAAAAGCAGTAGAACAATGGTTAAATGATCACGCTAAGGAATTTTCTTTACTTTCAAAACAACGTTTAGAAGCTGGAGAAGAATATCGCGAAGATGTTATTCATCACAATATGATAGAATTAATTGATTTATTAGCAGCAAACCAAGATATGTTTCCTTCCTCAGCAGCAGAATATATTAGTTTACAAAGACTTAAAGCTAAAGAAAGTGAACGAACAGCAAAAGATATCATGATTCCAATACCGACAATTGATGCAAATAGAAGTATACAAGAAGGTGCAGCATTAATGATTGAGAAGAATAGTGGTATTGTTGCTGTTCTTTCTAAAAATAAACTTGTTGGAGTAATAACTGATTGGGATATCACTAAAGCTACTGCTGAAGGAGTTTGTGAAGTTACAATTGAAAAAGTAATGACTAAAGAAGTTATTTCTGCTTCTCCTGATTTTACAGTACTTGATATTGTTAGAGAATTAGAGCAATATCAGATATCGGCTATGCCCGTTGTAAAAGATGGAAATGTAATGGGAATGGTTAGCACTGATTTAATAGCAAAAAGTTATATATTACAAACTTTAGAGACACACAATATCCATTAAAAAAAATTCAAATATAAGAATAATTAGAAATATAAAATAAATATTAGATCTTATACGGTTAATCAATAATATTTGATAATATTATAAAGGGTATCTCTTTGTGCAGGCTTTTTTCCTGCTCCCCTTATAATTTTCACAATTTCTTCTGGAGATAAATACTCTCCAAATTCAGCTCCAGCACTTTTTGATATGTTCTCCTCCATCAATGTTCCAGAAAAGTCATTAACTCCATAATTTAAAGAAACCTGAGCAAACTTAGTTCCTAATTTTACCCAACTACATTGAATATTATCGATATAATTATTTAAGAATAATCTTGCGACACAGAATAGTTTCAAATCATCCATTCCATAATTAGGATTCAAAGGGAAATGTTCAAGTCTGGATAATATTGGTTTTTCCTTTACAAATGGCAAAAGGACAAATTCTGTAAATTGATTGGTTTCTTTTTGAATTTCTCTTATAACGTGTAGATGCTTAATTCTATCATTTAAGCTTTCAATATGCCCATACATTATAGTGGATGTTGTCGGAATTCCTAATTTATGAGCTGTTGTTATGATATCAATCCATTGAGATGTTGTAACTTTATTAGGACAAATTATTTTTCGCACATCATCAACTAATATCTCTGCAGCTGTTCCTGGGATTGAATCTAAACCAGCATTTTTTAGCTCCTTCAAAGTATCTTCTATTGAATTTTCATAAAGTTTTGATATATAAAATATTTCTTGAGGAGAGAACGCATGAGTATGTATATTTCGGTCAACTTCTTTCACACATTTAAGAATATCTAGGTAAAATTCAAAGTTTAAGTCAGGGTTTATTCCTCCTTGAATACAAACTTCACTACAACCTGCAATTTTTGCCTCATTTACTTTTTCTCTAACTTGATCAATAGTAAGCAAAAAAGCATCATTTTCTGTAACAGGTAAACTGAAAGAACAAAACTTACAATGTTGATAACACACATTAGTGAAATTTATATTTCTATTAACAACAAAAGTTACGATATTATGCTTTTTTTCTAAACACACCCGATCAGCGATATATTGTAAAGCAAAAAATTCTTTTCCATTTACCTTTAATAATTCTAACGCTTCTCCTGAATTCAATTCATTTGAATCTAATACCTTCTGTAAAATTTTTTTAACACGTGGTTCGATATGCTCGAAAAACTGAGAACTAAGCATCTAAGTTAATTTTATCAATTATTTTTTTAATATTTTCTGAACAAAATCCTTCTTTATTTATAAATTTATCATATATTGGGAGCCTTTCTTTAAGAAAATAACCATTATCTATACAAATTTTTTTCAAATCATCAATTTGGGGCCATTTATTTTCAGGATTTATATAATCTAACGTAATGGGGGAAATTCCACCAAAATCATCGATACCTATGTCGATAAAATGTTTTTCAAAACCTCTTATTAGGTTTGGTGGAACTTGAATAGCAATTTCATTTTCAAAAATAATACGAGCAATTCCTGTTATTTTGAGCATCTTTTCAATGGAAATAGGTTTTTTAGGTTGATAGGGAATCCCTTGTTTCTTTACAAAATTTTGGATTATCACCTCTTGTATATGTCCATACTTATTATGGATATTTTTGATTAGATGTAAATCTTTTATTATATCTTCAATTTTTTCCCCAATACCTATTAATAAACCCGTAGTAAATGGAATTTTCAACTTTCCAGCATTGCTTATTTGTTCTATTCTTTTTGCTGGTAATTTTCCAGGAGAATGTTCATGCACCTTTCCTTTTTCAAAAAGTCTCATACTGGTGCTCTCAAGCATCAATCCCATGCTTGCATTAATTTCCTTTAACTTTTTCATTTCATCATAAGTTAAAAATCCTAAATTTGTATGGGGAAGAACATTAAATTCAAGTAAATGTTTACATATTTCCATTACATATAGTATAAAATCTGAATAACCTCTTTTTTCTAATTCTTTTTTAACTTCAATGAAATTACCAGGAAGTTCTCCAGACATAACAAGGGCTTCCTTACAATCATATTGAATAGCTTTTTGAATTATTGTCTCGATTTGCTCTTTTGCTCTCAATATTACATTCTCTTCACCACTTAACTTCGGGATTTTATAATTATAAAAACAATATCCACATTGATTAATACAAAAGTTTGATAGAGAGAGTGTAAAATTTTTCGAATAAGTAATTATGTTTCGTTTTTTCTGAGATAACTGTGCTTTTATCTCCTTAACTTTTTCTCTTAGTTGCTTATTGGTCAATCCTATTAATTGCTTGATATTATATTCACTCATTACTACTTCCTTTTATATCTTAATGTAATGTAATCTTTTCTAACTTTAGCATCAAAAAGCTCAAATTTAGGAGCTTTAGCTATTTCTTCAAATCCTATTCCTTCTACTAAGCCTGTTGCTTCCTTTCCACCTACAATACAAGGTGCTATAGTTAACCTTATTTCGTTAATTAAATCATTTTCAATAAAACTCCAATTTAAATTGCCACCACCTTCAAGTAAAATGTAATTTATTCCGAAATCTTTTAAGATTGGTAGAAGCTTAATCAAATTCACACGCTCTCCATCTCCAGCTTTAATTATTTTAACACTTTTTTCTTCATACATTTTTACTTTAGTTGTTGGAACATTTTCAGTTGTACAAATAATAGTTGGATATATTTCTTGTTGAAAAGAGATAACATTGGATTCTAAAGGAATGGTTAAATCGCTATCCAATACAATTCTATAATATCCTTTATGACGATAATATTTAATATGCAATTTTGGATTATCTTTTAAAATTGTTCCCTTACCAACCATTATAGCATCAACTTCGGTTCGGAGTTTATGGACTTCTTTCCAATCGACTTTATCCGATAATTCTGAATCACCCTTTTTAGTAGCAATTTTTCCATCTATAGTCATTGCAGAGCTTAAGATGATATAGGGCTTATTCTCTTCTTTCAAATACTACCTCCCCTTTAATATATGTCTTTATAATATTTTCTGATTTTATTCTTTGAGTAATTAAATCATATATATTATCAGAATCCAAATTAGAGGAAAAAAGATTTGGGTGGCTTAGGTCAATTAAAAAAATATCAGCAAATTTTCCCTTAGAAATGGTACCAATATTTTCAAGATGAAAATTTTTAGCAGCATTTATTGTGACCATTTTTAGTAAATCTTTAGATGTCAATTGAAGTTCTTTATCATAATTGCATAAAATCCTAGAAATTCGATACAAATAACGAATCTCTTCAAATAAATCGGTATTATTTACCATTGTATTATCTGTACCTAAAGATATTGGAATCTTTAATTTTATAATTTCGTTAATGGGGGGAATACCGACTCCAAAATACCCATTACTACGAGGACATAAAACAACTGACTTACTATTTGAAATTACTTTTTCTAAATCATCTTTGATAAATTTTGTCGCATGGATAATTATATCAATAAAGTTATCATTAAACATATCATTTATTAGATTACTATTGCGTGTATTTTCAGCACAGTGACAAGCAATAATTTTATTGAATTTTTGCTTAGCTTCCATAATTAATTTTTTATTTATTGAAGTAATTTGTTTATAACTAGATAATCCCATTCCATCCGCTAATTCAAAAATAGATTCTATTTCACTCTCATCCATAAACCGACCTAAGAGCATATAATTTATTGGACTTTCCAT
>JBHLOG010000053.1:0-23757 GCA_048940765.1 Promethearchaeota archaeon
CAATTAATAAAAATGCATTTATAATTTTAATTAAAAATATTTAAAATTTAGGTTCAATATTTTATTTTGTATGAATATAATTTGGGATATTAAAGCTGATGCTGTGGAAAAAGGAGATAATTTAAGAGAAGTTTCTCCTTTACATGATAAAACCAAAGTAGATGAAAATGGCTTCACTCATTATATATTCAGTAAGTTGATGTTTAATAACCCGTGGTATAAGATACCAAATAATGATTTAGATTTATTTAATAAGTTTTTAGATGGAGGATCTAGAGCATATCCTTCTGATGGGAAAATTCCATGTGATATTGTAGCAGGGGAAGCTAGGAAAGTATTAAATCATATTGTCGCATGTTCAGAAGATTCAAATAATCCTTACTGTGTTAAAGCTAAAAAAGCCTTAAAAGGTGGAACGAAAGATATGGTACGAGGTACTTTAAAACTATACTTAGGCAAATATACAACTAGAGATTGGAGAAGGAAACGCTTTACTGATGATATTGATTTTTGGTGTTTCGAAATTGGAGTTTTAGACCATGCTCTAAAAGAATGTGGATGGATAAAAAATAAAGATACTGGTGAGTACGAGAAGCAAGTACAATGGACTAATCCTGATACAGGTGAGTTAAGATATGAGGCACTTTGTGCTGCAAATAATTTAAATCAATTACTTGATTTTGGAGCAGGAAGTTATTTAGAAGGAACAAAACTTAGAGATATTTTTAATAAAAAGATAAAGAGAGGACATGATGTTGATCTTAGTGACATAATGAATGTAGCTTTATACAATGATGGTCTAATTAACAATAATAAGGAAGAAATGAATGAAGCATGGATTTCTTTCGAAGCTGCAACTAATACCAGAAATTCTAGAACAACTTCAAATCTAATTACTCTATGTCGATATTCATTGGGCACAGCTGATTATTTAGAAAGAGTGAGTAATGCAATTAACAAGTACCATGAAAAAATCTTCGATAAAAGTGAGTATCCAAACGAAAGAGTAGAAAAAATTTGTAGAATATCTGTTCATTGGATGAATTATTTAAAGAAAAACGGTTTTGATGATACTAGAAAGATGATACATGAGTTTTTAATAGAACAGATAAATGAAAAGCAGATTCATGCAAACAATCTTAGGAAATTTGTTGATCAGGTTTTGAATTTATTAAATTCTAAGTATGAATATCTTAAGATTATATTTGAACTTGAATCCTAATTCTAATATTATAATTGAATTTTATTAAAACTTCATATTTTATAGAAAAAACATTTAAAAATAGGCAAAAACAAGTTTTTGTATGACAAAATTTAAGATAATCACTAAAAAGGATTGTTTTTTTTGTAATAAACTTAAGGAATGGCTGTCTGATAAAGATGTGGATTACATTATATTAGATTACCAGGATCCCAAAGATTTTAATGATCCTATCATGGAAAATGAGACATTCAATGCATTATATTGTGATATGAGTGCATGTGTTGAAGGAATACCAATAATCGTGAAAAATAATAAAGAATTTTATTATGCTGAGATTTGGGATTTAGTTCAAAATGAAATAATTGAAAAAAAGGCTAGAGAGATTTTTGAAATTTAGCTAATCCTTATTTTATTATAAAATAATATTTAGATGTACATAAGAAATCGTGAAAGATGCGTTTCACGATTATTTTTATTAAAGATTTATTTACTTATAAAAAATTATCTAAATAGTTCATTCAATTGAAGGAATTGTATATTCAAGGATTTGGTCTTTCTCAGGTTTTTTTTCTTTTTGAAAACGTTCCTTTGTAACCCCATGGAGTAACCAAAATCCTAGCATTGATAATAAAGATAATATTCCTGCGAAATACCACACCCAATTCACTCCAAGATTTTCCATAACTAATCCAGCGGCTAAAACTCCAAATAGATTTGGAATATTCCATTGGAATGCATACACCGCCATATAACGTCCTCGCTTATCTTCAGGAGCAAAAGATGCAGCTGTACTTTGTCCAACAGGGAATACAATCATTTCCCCGACTGTGATAATAATCATAGCTATAAAAAACAAGTATACATCAGAAATAAAACCATACATACCAAAACCAATCATAAGAAAAATGGTTCCAAAAGCCATTACCTTCATGGGTGCATATTTTGAAATCTTCCTAGTTATCCAGAATTGAAAGACTACCACCATGGCGGCATTCAAACTTAACAACAAACCAAAACTCTGCGCTGGAAACCCATGAACATCCCGCAAAAAAACTGATAGAGTACTATTCATTTGCATATATACTAAAACTGTTATAGCAGCCACAGATACAAATAACATATATTTCCAATCTTTTATTACTTCTTTATATCCAATAATAGTCTTCATTACGTTTTCATCTCGATCTTTATCTAACTTTTGAGGAATAGTTTCTGGAATAACAAGATACACAATAACAGCAGTAATTAAGCTACTTACAGCATCAGCAATAAATAATAAGAAGAAGGATTGAGTCGCCACAAATCCACCAAGAATTGGGCCAATCGCTGCTGAAAGATTAAAAGCCACTCGTAATATCCCAAATCCTTCTGCTTGTTTCTCCTTTGGGAGTAAATCTGCCACCATTGCTTGTCGAGCAGGACGTCCAAAATTTCCTATCAAACCTAAAAAGCCAGCTAGTATATAAAAAGTATTCAAATTATTAACTAATCCCATGAAGATACTTCCTATTCCACTTACAACTAAACCAATTAAGATCATCGCACGACGACCATAATTATCAGCTAAAGCTCCTCCAATCACTACACCAAACATATTACCTACTGCTAAGATCGAGAAAAGGATCCCTACTTCAATCATCCCAACTCCAAAATGTTCAGTTATATACAAAGCGTAAAAAGGATATAGTAAGAAACTTCCTAGCATATCAATGAATGTGGCAAGGGTTAGCACTTTAAATGCATTCGGATATTCCTTAAATATATTTTTAACTTTAATGAACATAAGTGATTTAATTTCTAAGAGATAATAATTATAAAAAATACTCTATAAATTTACTATAGAGTGTGTTAGGAAAGGAATTTTGAATATTTATAGTTTAAATTGTTGAACTTTAATGGAACTATGAATTTAAAAAAAAAAAGTAAACTAATAAAATTAGATCAATATTAAATCTATCATTATTTAATTGTATTATAAATCATTTAGGGAGTTTTGAAAATGTATGATTATTTACTAAGCGAAGAAAACAAAAAGTTTAGAGAAGAAGTAAGGCAATTTGTAAAAGAATCTGTTAAACCTTCACTTTTAAAGAAAATGGATAAAGATGAAGTTCAATATCCTGGTGAATGGTTGCAAGCATTAGCAAAACAAAAGCTCATAGGTCTACGTTTTCCAAAGGAATACAGTGGAAGAGGGTTAAATTGGGAGAGTGAGATCATTGCTCAAGAAGAGGTGGGTATATTAGGAAGCTCACTTACTTGTTTGTTTTCTTTACCCAGTATATGTGGTGAAGCATTGAATACATTTGGGACAGAGGAACAAAAAAAAAATTATCTTAAACCAATGTGTGAAGGAAAAAAATTCACAGCTGAAGCGCTAACTGAACCAAGGGGAGGTTCAGATTTCTTTGGAGCGACTTGTACCGCTGTTAAAGAAGGGGATTATTATAATTTGAATGGGGAGAAACGTTTTGTCGTGGGAGCCGAAGGTGCTGATTTCTTTTTAGTCTATACAAAGACGAATCTAGATCCAAATGCAGATCCTCATAAAGCTTTGAGTTTATTCATAGTGGATAGATCTGAAGGTGTTACTACTGAATATATTTATGGTATTCTAGGAACTAGAGGTGGGGGTGCCGGTAGAATAAAGTTTAATAATGTAAAAGTACCAAAAGAAAATATTGTTTTAGAGGAAGGTGCCGGTGGGAAAATATTTTATCAAATGATGATCCCAGAGCGATTAACTACTGCCTCGGGTTTTATAGGTCTTGCACGCGCTTGTTTAAGAATTGCTACAAAATATAGTTCCAAAAGAAAAGCATTTGGACAGCCAATCAGAAATTTTCAAGGAGTTAGTTTTTTAGTTGCAGATAGTATAACTTTATTAGATGCAGCACGAGCCGTTGTCTATAATACAGCCAAAACTATTGATGTAGGGGCACCACCAGCGCTTCAAAGAAGATTAGTATCCGAATCAAAAAAGTTTTCAACAAAAGCATGTTGGAAAGTAATTAATAATGCAATGCAAATTATGGGTGGTATTGGCTATACAACTGTCTATCCAATCGAGAGATTATTACGGGATGCCAGAATAGGTGAACTTTGGACAGGAACAACAGAAATAATGAATTTAATAATTCAGCATGAGTATTACAAGGAAGTTTTAAGTGAAAAATGGGTTGGTCGTGATATTGAACAAGATGCTTTAGATGCTGAAGCTGAAGAAGAAAAACATTATGGATAAGTTATTTTAATACCTCTATTTTAGAATAATCAACTGTAATAGTACTCTTTGTTTCAATTATATCTCCAGTTATCAATACTTTTTTATCAAGGAATTTATGTAATTCAGGATCTTTCTCCCAAATATGAGTTTTTTTCCTAATCAGTACTTCAGACCATCTATTTTTGTAATCATCTATTGGCTTAATAAAATATTCTGGTCCTTCTGAACGTGTTCCTTTTCTCTTTATTATAGCAAATAGGATTCCTCTTATCTCATCCATAAGTTAAATCAAATAATATTTTAAAAAAAGCTTTATATATTTATTTTTGTTTAGACAAATACCTTATTTTTACAAGTAAATCACGTAATTCCATTTTATCATTTTGTGGGGTAATATATTTCTTTTTTACTCCTTCTGAAAGTGGAACTGTCTCAATTTTATTTCCTTGGAGAGAAACCATATTTCCAAATTTACCTTCTAAGACTAATTTCATTGCTGCTAAGCCGAATCTTAAACCAAGAATTCTATCAAAAGAGTTAGGATGTCCAGCACGCATAGTGTGCCCAAGTACTACACTACGGCATTCGAAATCTATATCATTTTTTTGAAATTCATTTTTTAAATCATCTCTTAAATTTAATTCATCAACAATTATTTTAGACATACCTAAATTAGCCAATAAAGGATTTCCATATGTATCTTTAGGCAATTTATCAATTGTTTCTTTCGATATTGTCTTAAAATCTCGATTTAAAGATTCTAAACTTGGATATGCTCCCTCTGATACAGCAATTATATGATATTTATATCCAGCATTAACTCTTTTTATCAAAATATCTATTACATCCCTTTTTAAATCGAAAGGTGTTTCTGGAATTAAAATTATATCTGCTCCAGCAGAAATCCCGCTATACATTGTTAAAAATCCTGCATCTCTTCCCATGATTTCAACTATAAATACTCTTTGATGAGAATGTGCTGTAGTTGTTAAGTTATCCAGTGTATCGGAAGCTAATTGTACTGCACTCCAAAAACCAAATGTATAATGTGTTCCTGCCAAGTCATTATCAATAGTTTTAGGGACACCAACTACTCTTGCATTAGCAAATTTAAACATAAAATTGGCAACTCCAAGAGTATCATCCCCTCCAATCGCTATTAGAGCATCAATTCCTAATTCTTCAAATTTTTTTTTTAATTCTTTTGCTTTTTCCTCCTTTGAACTAACTCCTTTAAAAGGATTGGTTCTACTTGTATAGAGAATTGTCCCACCAATAGTATGTAAATCATCGTGCTCGGCAATTTTAAGAGGAAGAGTCTGGTTTTTCAAAAATCCTTTCCAGCCTTTGAGGATCCCAACACATTCAACACCTACATCATATGCTTTAAGCATAATTCCATAGAGAACAGAATTTAAACCAGGACAATCTCCACCACCAGTAAGTATTCCAACCTTTTTTATTTGATTTCCCATGTTATTTCACAAATTTAGTTTAATTAGATTAAAACGAAATATTTTATAATAAAAAGTTATGAATATTTCATATTTTAGATTTATTCTAAATCAATGTTCTCAATTTTCGTAAAATTATATTTTGATTTATCTTGTGGGATTATATAACTACCACCCTGAGGATCGGTTATTTTTAGAGTGAATTTAAATCTCCCCTCTATAGCTTGGTTCAAATTATGTAGAAGTTCATCGATTTCACTTCTCTCTGGATCATTTTTTTCAAGATTATTTTTATATATTGAAACAGCATTTTCAAATCTAAACAAAATTCCTTGTACGTTTGTATAATAGAAATCTGCTCGTGGTCCTGGTTCAACGATTAAATCTAATTCTGGAATTTCTAACTTTCCTAAAGGAGAACGGTAGATTTTTGACTTTAGATCCTCTTCGTTAGTTACATTCAAAGTCATAATTCCAGGGTCCATATTTGTAGTTAAAGGAATAATATCGTTTTTATGAAAATTACATTTATTACATTCAAATTTCAAGATGAGCATTTTATCCCCGTCGGGGAGATCATAGATTGTTTTGAAAATATCGATAGTTCCTTCTTGACATGAAGGACATCTAAAGGAAAATGCTATCTTATTATTATTCTTACTTGACATTTTATAATTTTATATTAAATTTGAATGATTATCTTGTTAAATTTCTCAAATCAATTTAAAATAATAGTTTTCTGAAAATAAATTAATTGATATAACAATTATTATTATAAATTCTATATTATTGTTTCATATTGCAGTTATATAACTAAGATCAATAGAACTTTTATTTATTGTGCCTTTATTGGACATATTATTATCAATTGAAATAATTTAAATTAGTTGAATAAATTGTCAGACGTTGAAAAAATTGTTGAAATATCAATGCATTGTAGAGGGGGTCAAACATGTATTACTGCAAGCCAATTGTTAGCTGAAATGGCGTTTGAGGAAGGATTCAATGACACAATTGCAATTCCAATAATAGGTGCTGAACGAAGAGGCGCCCCGATACAAGCATTTACGAAGGTTTCTAAGAATAAATCAATCAAAACATATGATAGTGTAGTCAATCCCGATTATATACTTATGTTTGATACTTCTTTATTAGAGATCCCAACAATAAAAGCAACAATAAAGGAAGGTGTAAATCTTATTATTAATAGTCCAAATCCTATAGATACAAGTAGACTTCCTAATAATATAAAAATATTTATCGTTGATGCAACAGGAATTTGCATTAAGAGAAATTTTATGCATGCAAGTGGCCCAATTCTGAATATTCCTATGTTAGGGGCTTTTGGAAAGATTACTGGATATTATAATCTTGAGACCATGGAAAAAGTGATTAAAAAGGAATTTGGAGAAGGGAGATTAGAAAAAAATATGAGCGTTGCAAGAGACGCTTATGAATCAGTAAGGGAGATATTATAATGTCTGAATCAAAAAAGTGGAAAAAAATTAATAAATCAGTTAAAGAACGTCCTAAGGTACAAGAATATAAAAATTGGAAGGAATTATCACCTATTCCAATTTCATTACCGATTGATGGAAACATAGGTACAACTGGTGATTGGAGAACCTTTAGACCCACTATTAAAGAAGGATGTAACAAATGTGGAATATGTTGGATGTATTGTCCCGAAGGCGTAATTAAAAGAAAAGAGGATGGTAATTTTGAAATAGATCTGCGGTACTGTAAAGGATGTGGTATATGTGCTAAAGAATGCCCTACAAAAAATATAGAAATGGTAAGAGAGAGTGATATAAAAGATGGTTGAAGCTAAAAAAGATTTTTTACAAAAAAGAGAAACTATCATAATAAAAGGAAATGAAGCAGCTGCGTATGCAGCTAAATCGGCACGGGTTCAGGTTATTAGCGCTTATCCTATAACACCGCAAACAACAGTGGTTGAAAAATTGTCTGAATTTGTAGATAATGGGGAAATGCCAGGTACCGAATATATAAAAATGGAATCAGAACATAGTGTTTTTGCTGCTGTAATTGGCGCGAGCAAGGCAGGAACTCGAACTTTCACAGCAACATCTGGACAAGGCATTTTCTATGCTCATGAAATGATTCATTGGGCGGCAGGAGCCAGATTACCTATTGTTGTTGCTATTGCTTCACGAGGTCCCGCTCCACCATGGAATATATGGGCTGATTTTACGGATGTATTAAGTCAACGTGATACAGGATGGATTAGTTCATTTTGTTCTACACATCAAGAAATATATGATGAAATTTTAATGTCTTATAAACTTTGCGAAGATCATGATATTCTTTTACCCAAATTCGTAGCTTATGGTGGATTTATTCTTTCCCATACTTCAAAACCAGTTATTATTGAAGATCAAGACCTTGTTGATCAGTTTCTGCCACCATTACCAAGTGAACAAGGTTGGCCTCATATTTGGATGGATCCAAAAAGACCAATGATGTTTGGAAATCTTATCATGCCATCTAGTTTTTACTTAGAATTTAGATTAAAAATCCAAGAGGCGTTTTTAAGAGCGAAAGTAAAGATTAAACATGTTACTAAAGAATTTGGGAAAGTTTTTGGCAGAAATTATGGGAATGGTTTAATTCAAGAGTATCATATGAATGATTCTGATATAGGGGTATTAATTTATGGAGATTTAGCTTTACAAATGGAACAAGCGATAGATGATTTGAGAGAAGAAGGCTATAGAGTTGGAATGGTAAAACTTCGTCATTTTCGACCATTTCCAACTGAAGATATTATTGAAGTTGCTAAAAAGGTGAAAGTTCTTGGAGTTATAGATAGAGCTACAGCATTTGGTTCTCAAACGGGAGGACCGGTGAGTTGTGAAGTTAAAATAGCATTACATGAAACTCAAGGAACTGCTACAATAGTACCAATAATTAATGGATTAGGAGGACGAGAAGTTACAGTTGAACAGCAAAAAAATCAATTAAAAGCGTTAGTTAAATTTAATGAGACTAAAGAACTCCCAAAAGATATAGTAGATGGAACTTTATGGGATGGATTATTGGAGGTTGATTAATAAATATGGTGAAATTAAAAGAAGCTTTGGAATCCTGTCAGGAGGAATTTTTCCTTCCAGGAAATTCGTGTTGTGCTGGATGTGGATTAGAACTTGCTCTTAGATGGGCAATGAAAGCGTTGGGACCGAATACAGCTCTTGTTACACCCGCTTCTTGTTTAAATGTTGTTGTAGGTTTATGGCCTAAAACAGCGCCAAATTTTCCATTCACAAATATGGCTTTTGCAGCAGGAGCTGCTGCAGCTACAGGTATGTCTGCAGCTTTTAAAGCTAAAGCATATAGATTTCCCGGAAAGGGATGGGACGAAATGACAACAATCACTTTTGCTGGTGATGGGGGTACTGCAGATATTGGAATTCAAGGTTTAAGTGGTGCTGCAGAAAGAAATTCCGACCAAATTTATGTTTGTTATGATAATGAAGCATATATGAATACAGGAATCCAGAGATCTTCAAGTACTCCACATGGTGCGTGGACAAGCACAACCACGAAGGGAAAAGATCGTTTCAAGAAGAATCTTCCTGCAATCATAGCTGCACATGACATCCCTTATGTTGCAACTTGTGCAATTAGTGAACCACTTGATTTATACGATAAATTTAAGAAAGCTAAGTCTATTAAGGGTTGTAGATATATCCATATTCTTGCTCCATGCCCACCTGGTTGGGGACTTGAAAGCTCAGAATCAATAGAAGTATCTAAATTAGCGGTTAAAACAGGATCTTGGATTTTATATGAAGTAGAAAATGGAATTATGACATTATCTAAAGCAAGTAAATCACTCTTAGATCCTTCTAAGAGAATTCCACTCATGGAATATCTTTCAAGGCAGAAAAGATTTGCAAATATTTCAGAAAAGGATTTAATTGAATTGCAAGAATATTTAGAACATACTTGGAAACGATTAGAAGCCGATTTAAGTTGTCAAGACATGTATCCAAAATAATTTTTAAATTTATTCTTCCTCATTTTTAATTAACATTTTTACCTATGGAAAGTGTTTAAATGGGTTTTTTAGTAAAACTTGCTGGGAAGGAACTCAAAGAAATCGAAATGTACTTGAAAATTGCAGTTGAAAATATAATCGAAGGAAAAATTATTGCCTTTCCTACGGATTCTGTTTATGGAATTGGAGGAGATCCTCTAAATTTAGATGTTATAAATAAAATATATGAGATAAAATTTCGTGATAGATCAAAGGGTTTATTACTTTTAGTATCTGATTATGAAGAAGCTACTAAAATTGCTGAATTCAACGAAATTGCGAAAAAATTGGCAAGTAAGTATTGGCCAGGACAATTAACTCTAATATTAAAAAGAAAGGAAAACTGCTTCATCCCTCCAGAAGTCACAGCTTTTCAAAATACAATAGGCTTGCGAGTTCCTGACAATGAAATAATTCTTAACATTTTAAAATTTTTAAAATCAGAAGGTCATTTTGGTGGGATTATAGGTACATCAGCAAACTATTCTGGGGAACCTCCCTCTATTACAGGAGAAGAAGTTTCGAAAAAAATATTGAGTCCAATAGATTTGATTATTGATGGAGGTACATCCAAATCAAAGCTTCCAACTACTATTGTTGATTGTACTTCAGATGAAATAAAGTTTTTACGAATAGGGGATATATCTGATGAAGAAATATTAGGGTTTTTATCAAAATAAAAAGAGTGATACAGATAAAGAATTTTAATTTATTAATATCAACGCCTCGGTATAATGAAATCGAAGCTAAATCAGAATTGTGGTTTACATTATTAATGTGTGGTGATACGTACCCTATTATTTCAGGAATTCATTTTCCAGGGTTAATTACAGCTTTTACAAATTTAGATATAAAAAAAGTTATTTCTAAAATAAAAAAAATTCTTCAAAAAAACCCTGAATATTTCCAATTTATTCTAAAAATTGTTCCTATCAATTTTATTTGTGAAACTGATGTAAAAATTATAAAATACTTAATAGACAAGAATTATAAAAATTTCATTAAGAAAAAAGACACATTTAGAATCACACTAAAACGTAGACATCACGAGAGTATAGAAAGATCCAATTTTATTGATAGTATTGCTAAAAACATTAAAAATGACGTCAATCTTGATAATCCAGATAAAATTATACGAATTGAAATTTTAGGAAATATATGTGGAATATCATTTTTAAAAAAAAATGATATAATAAAAAATAAGAGAATAAATTTATGAAAAAAAGACTATCTTGTTTTTTCCACACTTAAAAGCGCCATTTTTTCACAAATAAGATCATATAGTGCTGAAAACTTTAAACTTATATTAAATACCAATTTATTCTTATCTATTTCGTAAGATCTTAAAACAGAATTAATTTGAGTCTCAGAGATCTCATAAAATTCTTTAATCATATTATATTTAGTAAGTGATTGGTGATCGATTGTTAATTTCTGTTCCTGAGCAAAAATGACAGAAGAGAGATCATTCCAAACACTATTTATTGCATCAAATGGTGAAATGATACATAGAGTTAATAAGCTATTTTTTAAATCAGAAAATTCAATTCCAAAGGCTTGAATACTCTTAATTATTTGCCGATTAATGGCTAAATATAATAAGAATTCAATGTTTCTTTTATTTGAAATATTTATTTTTTGTTTAAATGCTTTCTGGAAATAATAAGATGCAATAAATATGTGATCTTGGTTTAGTATATACTTATCTTTGACAAATTGTACCATTAAATTTTCATTTCTATCTTGAATTTCATCAATAATATTAAAAAATTTGATTAAAGCTTTTTCTTCATTATCTATGTCATAGTAATGTAGAAACTTTTCCAAATCTATTTTAACCTGAGTAATTCCGACGAAATAGTTTAAACTTAAATCTTCAATATAAAATTCTTTAACAATCACACAGGGAGACTCCACTTTAAGATTTCTGGTAATAAACTGAATTGTATTCGAATAAATATTAAAAAAATTAAAAAAAATAATAAATAAATTGTGAAAATCCAATCTTTTAGAGAATATCTAATAGAATAATAATAGGATCGTTCTTTTCTACTTCCAAAACCTCTTGATTCGAGAGCTTCCGCAACATTAAAGGCTCTTTTGATAGAACAAATTATTAGGGGTATTAAGAGAGGAAAAAGGTTTTTTATCTGATTTATAAGCCCCTTTTTTTGCATTTCATATCCTCTACTTTGTTGAGCATCTAGAATATTTTGAGCTTCAATTGCTATTGTTGGCACAAATCTAAATGCTAATGAGAATGAAAACGCAAATTCATATGGCAACTTCATCGAAATCAGAGACAGTGCTAAATCATTAGGATCAACGGTAAGAAAGAAAATTGAAAAAGCTGAAATCATGATAATTATTCTTAAGATCATTGCTATAGCAAATGACAAAGATATAAATAAGGTATTCAATATAATTATAAAAAATATTAAAAATGATATACCGCTGATGCTTTTAATCCATTGCTTAAATAATTTTCCTAAAAGAATCAAGGGAATTAAACTCATAAAAATAAAAAATAAAGGTATTATTTCGGTATATAACAATGCACTAACAGTATATATAATTGAGAATAACAATTTTGCTCGTGGATCTAGATTATGTAAAAACGATTTCTTTTTCATGAATTTGAAAGCGTTTAAAAATTCTAATGACATTAATTAGATTTCCTCCTACATGTGTGAAGATTTTTCTTTTAAAAAAATCCTTAGATAATTTATCATATCATTCTTAGATAGAATATTCTCCATTTCAAGGAATCCGTTATTTTGTAATGCAATTCGAAATTGGGTGATTTGTGGTAAAATCAAGGATGTTTGATTGATCAAAAAATAATTATTTAATACATCTTTAGTGGGACCATCAGCAATAATTTGTCCATCTCTCATTAATATCGTGCGAGGTAAGAATTCATAGGCAAACTCAATATTATGAGTAATTATAATTATTGTTTTTCCATTTTTTCTTTCGTTCTTAATTAGGTTTATAAAAAATTCAATTTCTTTTGCATCTTGACCTAAGGTTGGTTCATCAAAAACCAAGATTTCAGGATCTCTACAAATTATTGAAGCAGCAGCTAGTTTTTTCGATTCTCCTCCTGACAAATTCAATGGAGATCGATTTTTGTATTTTTCAAGTTCAAATTCTTTTAAGATTAAATCTGTTCTTGATTGAATTTCTTCTTTATTTTGATAAATAGTTTTTAATGAGAATTTGATTTCTTCTTCTACCGAATTAGAAAATAATTGATGAAAAGGATTTTGAAAAATGATTCCTACTTTCTTAGATAAAGTTGCTATAGTTTTAGAACTAATATCTTCATTATCAATATAGATATTACCCTTTGTTGGTCGAATTAAACCATTCAAAGTTCGAATTAGACTAGTCTTACCAGCTCCATTTTTTCCCATTATTCCCACTAATTCTCCTTTAAAAATATTCAAATTTATATTACTTAAAGCCATTGTTTCATTTGGATAGGTATAACTCAATTCTCTAATCATAATCAAGGGAATTTGCTTAGACATTTTTATCACCAAACACATTAATTACGTTTTTAAAGATTTTATTGCTTCTGGAACCGAGGTAGGTATATTTTTATTAAATAATTTTTCTTTATTGAGTTTATTAAAGATTGAATAAATGATAGGTTTATTTAACCTTAAATTTTGAAAGTTATCACCATTGATTACATTTTCGCGAGATTCAAACTCTATAATCGACCCATCCTTCATTAAAATTATCTTATCTGATAAAGGTAAGATTAAATCAAGTCGATGTTCACTAATAATAATAGTAATATTTTTATCTTGTTTGATCTCTTGTAATAAACGGATTATTTTTCTTGCCATATAAGGATCTAATAAAGCAGTGGGCTCATCCAGTATTAAGATTTTAGGTCTTAGTACTAAGATGGACGCAATAGCAACTCTTTGTTGTTCTCCACCACTCAATTCAAAAGGTGCTTTATCTAAAATGTGTTCAATTTCAGTTAAGGATGCACTCTCCATTATTCGATTGGAAATATCTCTAGGTGATACACCTAAGTTTTCTAAACCAAAAGCAATTTCATGTTCTACATTCATTGAAATTAATTGATTTTCTGGATTTTGAAATACTATTCCTACTTCTGTAGATAAATCTGCGATAGAAGTTTCAGTAGTATCTTTTCCATTGACAATAATTTTACCCTTATAAAAGCCAGAATAGAATTGCGGAATCAAACCATTCATACATCTAATTAATGATGTTTTTCCACTCCCTGTTTCTCCACATAATAAAATAAATGTGTTATCTTCAATCTTTAAATTGATGTTATTTAGAGCATAATCATCATTTCCTTTGTATCTATAATAAAAATTTATAAATTTTACTAAATCCATAATAAGGATTAATTCCGTAGAGATCTTGTTCTATAATAATTTATGATTCTTTAAAATCTAAATTATAAATATTGTTTAATTTTTTCAATTATTTGTGTTATAATAAAATTACTCTCTTTATCAATAGTAATAGATGCAGCGCCATTATGCCCTCCACCATTTCCTTCGTATAACTCAGATATTTCTCCTAAGATTTTTCCTAAATGCAACCCTGTTTTTATACAAAATCCCTTTTTAGCTCTTGTATTAATTCGATAATTATTACCTTCTTTTGAGAGAACAATAGCAATATCAAATCCTAACTTTATCAACATTGTTGCGACACTTGAATCAAAACTGCTAACATTTGTAATTCCTATTAAATAATTTTTTTCGCGAATTAAGTTAACTCTTTGCATACCCTTTATTTTTGCAATTTTTTCTGAAATATCTATATCACTTTTAAGAAGATAAAATATATCCTGAATGTTTATATCATCACACATCAGTTTACCCAAATTTTTAATACTTCTGTTATTGGCATGCTTAAAAAAGCCCGTATCAGTTATTATTGCCGCAATAATTAGATTTTTTATTGGTATTGTTAATTGAGTATTGGTTGATCTGAATAAATCTAATATTATTTCTACTGTAGAAGAATAGTTTTCAAAAACAAAATTAAATAGGTTTAAATTAGTTTCTGAGTTCTCTGAAAAAAAATGATGATCTATAAAAATATAGGGAATTTCTAAAGATGAAAAATCTGAATTATTTTCTAATTTAATTTGAGTTAAACTATTTGTATCTACTATTAAAATAAGATCACATTTAGAGATATTAAAAGTTTTATCATAAGTTAGAGAAAAATCGGGAAATTTTTCAGAAAATTTTTTAATAAAATCTTTTGTGGGTTTCGAAAGTTCTGAAAAATATATTGAGATCTCTTGATTTTCAAAGAGTTGATTCAAAAAAAATTTTAAAGTAAAACAAGAGACTAAACCATCAATATCTACTGAATCATGGGTTAGAATCGTTATATTTTTATTTTCTATAAAAGATAAAAAATTTTTAAATTTAGATTTCAACATAAAAAGATCTTTTAATTTTATTTTTGAAATTCAGCTTCGAGAGATTTTCTTAATGTTTCGATTTGGTTTTTAACACGGTCTTCTTTTTGTTTTAGAGTTTTTAATCGCATCTCATAAGTGACTTTTAAACTTTTTTTCTCATCTAATAACTTATTTTTTTCACTTTTAACTAAAATCCCTCCTATTGCCTTATAAACTGTGTCATCAGGATTTATTTTAGATAATTCCTCAATTGCTAATTCAGTTTCTCTTAATGTACTCTCTATTTGTAGTCTTTGTGTTGTTATAAATTCATATGATTGCTGTAAATTATTCAGATTTATTAATTTCTTCTTTTGTTCTTCATTTAAATTTTCAAGATTTATTGACATAATTAATTAAATAAACGTGAGTTCTTTAATAATTTAATTTATAATGTAAATAATTTATTTTTTTTCTATGTTTTATCAACTATTTTCAAACTATTTGTTATTACTTTCCCTAAACTTATAACTTCATTAATAGAAGCTCGAAAAGAAGTAATATCATTGCTTTTTATCTTAAAAATAAGGAAATTTTCATTCTTTTTTTCCATGGAAACTTTAGATCGTTTAGTTTGTAATTTTTTGAATTCCGGTAAAAAAGTGTCGTAAGAAATGTCTCTTAATTTAGAAGTATTAAATTTTAGTTTTATTATTGAATTTATAGAAAAAGGTTTATTTTGACTCATTATTCTTCTATGACATCTATTTCCCTTTGTTTTCGTTTTGCAATTCTGAAAGATTCTGATCCTCGAGGTGTTTGTATGTAATAAGCTCCTCCTGTAAAACGAGCATTGCATTTTTTACAGTGCCAAATACCTGTTGATATTCGATATATGCTACCCTGTGTTTCACATTTAGGACACTTAATATCTCCTTTCATCTTTTCTAAAATTGAACGAGTTCTTTTTCTCAATGTACTTCCATAGCGAGCCGCATAACGTCCTGTGATACCCACCTTCTTAGTTTTCCCCATTTTAATCCAAATTAGTATTGAATAGTTGATGTTATAAAAAAACTATAATAAACTATAAATTTTTCTATATTAAAAGAAATTTGTTCAATAGACATTCTTTAATTTGAAATCAGAAGTTTAAAAAGAGAATTTTTATATTTATCAAAATTACAAAATTAAATTATAATTGATTTAAATTAAGCTTTTTATTGAAAGTGTAAGAAATGATCAAAAAAGACTCACTTATCGTGGATTTAATACTAATTAATCAAAAAAGTAAGGAAGTAGGAATAAAAGCTGCAAATCTTGGTGAACTAATCCAACATAAATTTTATGTACCTGATGGATTTGTCATAAATACAAGAGCATATGAATTGTTTCTCGCTAGTGAAAATCTTTTAAGATTTATAGAAAAACAATTGGAAAATATTGAATACAATAAATTGGAATCATTAAATCAGTTTGCTAATAAGATTCAGAATTTGATTATGAAGACTGATTTGCCAAGGGAATTAATAGACGAAATTAAAACAAAATACCGGCAGTTTTCTTCATACGGTGTAGCCGTTAGGTCTTCCGCTACTGCAGAAGATCTACCAATTGCTTCTTTTGCAGGTCAATACGATACATATTTAAATGTAGGAGATATTGACCAAATAATTTATTATATAAAACGATGTTATGCCTCATTATGGTCAAATCGAGCAATTATTTATCGACACAAAAACAATATTCCATATAATCTAATTAAAATGGCAATTATTATTCAGAAAATGGTTCATGCTAAATCTGCTGGTGTTTTGTTTACAATAAATCCAATAACGTCAAATAATGATGAATTATTAATTGAATCTAATTTTGGATTAGGAGAATCAATTGTTTCGGGAAAAATTAACCCAGATCAGTTCATTATAAAAAAATCTAAGAAAGGCTCAATGAAGATTCTGAGTAGACAGATAGGAAAAAAAAAGTTGGCTATATATCCAAAAGATATAAAGGATAAAGGTGGATTAGTGTATAAGGAATTAAATGACGATTTAAATAATCAAACTTCTTTATCTGATGGTGAAATCATCAAAATTGCAGAAATAGGCCTCCAGATAGAAAAAAAATTTCATGGAATCCCCCAAGACATTGAATGGGCTTTAGATGAAAATAATACAATCAATATATTACAAACTCGGCCGGTTACAGCAATAAAGGCTGATCTTGAAGATTCTGAAATTTTATGGAGTAGAGGTTATTCAGATGACTATTGGAATGATAATGTAAGTCCTTTATTTTTTGAACTTTTAGGGGATCAGATAACGAAGGTTGTAAATATAGAATTGAACAATATCATGGGTTATAAAAGAATGGACACGCAATTATTAAAATTATACAATGCTCATGTTTATTTTAATCTTAATGTAATAAAAAGGAAAATAGAAAATGAAATCCCAAAATTCATGAGAAATGAAGATGTATTAAATTATTTTCCAGAAGGTTCAGGACCTTATGGAAAAAAAACAATGAAAGAACTTCCTTTTCACCTAATACAACGAATAGTTGCAGAACTACGGATTATGTTTCATGATCCTAACGGATCCATGTCCAAAACTGCTGAAACGTATGATAATTGGAATCAATTACAATTCGAACCTTATTGTAAATTATTCGATAAGAAATTAGAGAGCCTTAAAAACACAAATAATTTAACTGATTTAATAGAATTAGCTGAAGATTTAGATAAAATTATGATTGATCATTTTCGGTTAATTCGATATGGGATTCCTGTCCATAATATTGGTATGAATTTGTTAATTCAATATCTTCTTACTCGTTTTTTAGGTAAGGATGCATGCTTAGAGTTTTATCCTATTCTTGTTTCTGGACTTAACCATAAATTGACAGAAACAAATGATCAAATTCATTATCTGGCTTCTCTTATTAATAAATCTACTGATCTTAAGAACATTGTAATTAATAATAAATCAGAACATGTCTATATAAAGCTTTTAGAAGAAAGAGAACCTTCAATCAATAATTTTCTAACTGAATTTGAAAGATTTTTAGAAACTCATGGTGATCGTGGTTTTACTAGAGAAATTTATTACCCTAGATGGAGAGAACCACCTATGATAAATCTATTTGATATATTAAAATCATTAACAATAGATCAATGGCAGGAATTAGATATTAAAAAAACCAAAGCTGTGCACAAAAGAGAGCTAATTGAAAAGATTGTTGAATCTAAGATAAGATCGCAACGTTTTGGATTATTAAAATGGAAATTTTTCTCCACCATTTTAAAAAATAGTAGAAAGTATATCATTTTTCGCGAAAACCAGAGATTTAATTTAGATAAATGGATTACAAGGAACAGAAAAGTATATTTAGAAATTGGGAAAATATTTAAAAAAAGAGGAATCATAACTGATGAAACCTTAATTTTCTTTTTCAGTAAAGAGGAAATAGAAGAATTAGCATTGAAAGAATATAATAAAGAAGAAATTGTAAAACTCTCATTTGAATTAGAAAAAAGATATAAGCATTTTCTACAATATGAAAATAAATTACTTCCTAAATTTCTATTAGGATCTCGGGAATTTAATGATGTATTAAAATATAGAAAAGAAAGTAAAATCTTCCGTGGTATACCAGCTAGTCAAGGAATTATTACTGCACCCATAAGAGTCCTTGAAGATATCGATCTTATTTCTACTGTGCGAGCAGGAGAGATTCTCGTAGTATCTCGAACAGATCCAGGGTGGACTCCAGTATTTTCGAAAATAGGAGGTTTAATTACCGAAACTGGTGGAATTTTATCTCATGGTGCTGTTGTTTCAAGAGAATATGGTATTCCTGCTATTACAAATATAACAAATGCTTGTCATATCTTCAGCACGGGTCAAATTATTAAAATTGATGGTTTTAATGGCATTGTTACACTGCAAGAAAAAGTTTAGGTGAATAAAAATTGGAATCAATAACTCATTTGGAACTTAGTACAGATCATCCCGAATGGAATGAATCTTATTATTTTGTTTTTTATGATAAAAAAAGTAGTCTTGGAGGGATGACTAGATTAGGATTTAAGCCAAATAAACAGGAAGGGATGAGTTTTTTCTTTTTATTTCTGCCCAATGGATCAGCAGCGGGATATTTTAGAGAAAAAACTATTAATGATTATACTAAAGCTCTGAAAGTAGGAGGAATTTGTCATGATTATCAAAATTATCCTAAATGGAAATATTTATTTCAAGGGAGAATGATTTTTGTGAATAATTCTGAGGATTTAACTAATGTACGCGAAAATCCAGAATTAATTAGCAATACTGAAAAAGTACAAATGGATATTTCTTTTAATCCAATAAATGATACCTATGAATATAGTAATTATATGACACCTGAATCATTAGAGATTGGAAGAAAGGCGGGAGATAGGCACTGGGAGCAAATAGGTACTTTATTTGGAAATATTCAAATAGGTAATAACAATTACGTAATAAAAAATGCTCTAGGGCAAAGAGATCACACTTATGGAGTTAGAGATTGGACTAATGTGGGTAACTGGTTATATTATGTAGTATGGTTCGATGAATCTTTAGCAATTAACCCTGCAGCAATAACTACTGATGATGGAAGGATGTCCACGGGAGGGTTCTTATTTAAAGATGGAAAAAATATTCCTTTGAGAACTATAAATATAGTTGATCAGCAATATCGAGAAGACAGGATCTTTCCAATAAGCTCAGAATTAAAAATTGTTGATAAATTAGGTAATAAACATATCTTAAAAGCTCGAGTTGGATCAATCATTCCTGTTCCTTTTATAGATAGTGAAGGTAATCGTTCAATTTTGGTTCAATCCATTGGGAAGTTTGAATTGAACGGGAGAAAAGGTGGTTATGGATCTTTTGAAACACTCCGAAAAGTAAAAAATTAAAGATTACTAAAAAATAAGTTGAATGAAAAATAAAAATTTTTTTTGAATATTATTCGATTTTAGCTAAATATTGTGAAAAATTTAATTCACTTCTCAATTTATTACTAACTTCTAAAGATTTATTACCAAGCATTTTTATCTCGTCTATTGAAAATGTTGCAGCTCCACTTTTCTGAATTGATGTAATTTTATCTTTAGTAGCTGAAATTGAAATTTTTCCATCGCAAACTAATTCTTCAGGTAAATTTGGATCTAGAAAAATAATATCATCAATTTTTCCATATGTTGTTATCAAAGGCAATTCATTAACAATGTCTTTTCCAGTAAAATATTTTCCTGTCCATTCTACTTCTCCTTTATCTTCATTCCAAATACCTTCCGGTATATGTGCAGACATTAATGAGGTTAAAGCACTTACACCACCTGCATCAATTAAATTCCCAGAATAATTGATTACGTACATATCAACAAAAAGAATATATACTGCTTTATATTCCTTTATACATAATTTATTAGTTTGAACGCAATCAGCATGCCTGATTCCACGATCAACTACACGTGCTAATTCAATTGACTGCTCATCTGGAGGTCCTCTTTCAAATAGAGGACTTGCTAATGGGAGTAATTCTGCCATAACAGTACATACACCTTCATCAGGAAGATCTGGAAAAGGTTCACCAACATCGTATTTTAAACCTGTCATTATTCTTGTATCTCCTAATAATACGTCTGCGGAACCTTCTGCTGAGGATATAGTATCGCTTTTAATATTAAATTCACGAAATTCCCATAAACCTCTTCCATCGACTCTTTCTTCTTTTTTCAAATTAGAAATTATATAGTCTTTCTCAATTTTTGAAACAATTCGCTTAACATCCATCATTATTATTTATCACCCTTGTTTTCATTCTTAGTTTCTTCATGTAATTTTAAATATTTGCTTTTTAAGGTCTCTAACTGGATTTGGTAAATCTCTTTCAATGCATCTTTAGCAAGATCCAAAAATTCATTCATTTCATCTAAATTCATATCTCCATCAAATTGTAATAATGATATTTCTTCATTATACCACGTGATAGCGATAGGAAAATCTGCATCCCCTGCTTTATCTTCAATACCAGAGAGATCAATTACTTTCTTTCCATCAATTTTTCCTACAGCAATTGCAGAGACCAAACTTTTCATGGGAATCCCAGCATCTGCTAAAGCTAATGCTGCTACAGTAGTGCTTGCGCATCTTGTTCCTCCATCGGCATCCATAACATCAATAAAGACTTCAAAACTTGTACCAGGATAAAGTTCAAGAAAAAGAACAGGTTCTAAACAGTCCGCTACAATCATAGAAATTTCTTTTTCACGACGTCCAGGGGCGGGTCTTTTTCTGTCAAAAACAGAAAACGTCGCCATTCTGTAAAAAACTCTTAAAATTCCCTTATCTGGTTTTGCTAAATGGTGAGGATGAACCTCTCTTGGACCGTATACAGCGGCAAAAATTTTGTTATTACCCCATTCAAGATACGCAGATCCATCTGCGTTTTTTATAACCCCCACATCCATCTTAATAGGTCTTAACTCATTTGTGTCTCGACCATCGAGTCTTTTTCCATCTTTGCGAAATAAAACTTCAGGATATTCATCTTTAATTACTAATGGCATTTATTTAATACCTCTTTTCTTTTTTTCATTCATTATATATTCTTGCATTCTATCTGTTAAGCCAACAGTATGCGCTTCAGAAGCAATTTTATAAATAGATTCAATAAGTAATCTTTCATGAGCAATATTTTCACCTTTAAGCCAGATTCGGCCATTCTGTGTAACAAAAATATTACATTTCGTTAAATTTTTTAACATTTTTATCATTGAACCGTTTCTACCAATTACTCTTGGAATTTTGGGTGGATCTATCGTAATTACAATACCACCAATTTTTTTACCTAAGTATTTCCCAACAGTAGTTAATTCCGGTTTATTTAAACGATCTGCGGAGAGGACTTTGACAATTAAAATATCCCCTATATCAAATTTTTCAGTACCTACTTCTTCCCTATCACCACCGCCTCTGAAACCTCTTATCTTAGTTTTTTTAATAGTGTTCTTAGGTTTAAGTTGCCCATAGTCTTTAGCATTTATATCACATTTATATTTAACTGGATTTTTATCAACCACTAAAGCTATAACTTTATCTCCAGGGCGAGGCGTGTAAAATCCTCTTAAAGGAATTACGTTAACATAATTCTTTTTAATTTGTTTTAAACCAATATTCAAAGAAATTATTTTATTTCTCTCTTTATTTAAGATCGTGCCTCTTCCAGGCAAAAAGTTTTTTACATCTTCAGTTAAAACTTCTCCAGGAACAACAACCTCTCTTGATGTATCCTCATCTTCATCTTCAAAATTATCGAATTCCTCATCTATAGATTCTTCATCTTCTTCCATAATACTACTCACATTTTGTCTAAATAATTCCTATTTTACTAACCTATACAAAAAACAATACAAATAGAGGATAATTAAAAATTTTTAGGTTAGAATTTTAAAATTTTTGTTTGAACTCGTCCATGGGTCAACTTATTTAATTTATCAAGTAATTCCATCTGCAATCCTGCAGGCAAATTTACAACTGCCACCCAAGAACCATCAGATTGCCATTCTTCTTTCTTAATTTGAGCGTATTGAGCAACAATATTATAACCTTTAGCTGTAAAGGCTGTGGGGATTTTAATAGCCATTTCTACTTGTTCTATTCTAATAGGAATAATTGCTTGAATGCTTTTAACAATGTCATCAACTTGTTCTTCGGCACTCCTCATTAAATCAATTTTAACCTTGGCTTCTTCAATAGCTTTTTCTATTCTTTGATAAGGATGAGGCTTTTTATTTTGTGGATTTATAGCATTTTTGCTTATGATAGTTATTATTTGTTTTAATTTCTTCTCCCTTTCTTCTTCTCTTTGGGTTTTTGTCCATTGTATTTCTCCTTCTAAAAGAATATGAGCAGCAATTATTGATCCTTCTACAGTATTAAATACTGCCTCCATATCTCCATCTGTTGCCTTTTTACCTCTTCTTAAATCTTCAAATACAGTATAACTCTCAAAAATAAGTTCTAAATCAACTTTTCGATCATTAAGTAACTCTTCTACTGTTAATCGAGACTTTTCTTTACCCTCTTTTAATCGTTTATTGATTTCTTCTCGAATAAGTTTTTTTGCTTCCCATGCTTTTTCAGGATCCATTAACATTTCAAAAACTCTCCCTGCTTTTTCAATACGTCCGATGATAAAACCGCCCAAATCAATTCTTGCTCTATCAATCATAATAAAATTTCACAAATAACTGATTGAATAATCTCGATTTATATACCTTTCAAATCTTTTGTCTTTCTGTTAAACGATAAATATAAAGGGATTTACCTTGATCTTATATATATGCTATTTAAGGAAGCTATA
>JBHLOG010000054.1:0-23740 GCA_048940765.1 Promethearchaeota archaeon
TGGAGTGATCGTTTAATTTCATCATTCAAGGAAGAGTATAATAAATCCCACATCTCAATCATAGGATAAGGTGGTGAGGTTATCATTAGATCTATTGAATCAGAGTCTAACTCGCACATGTCAGATGAGTTTTTAAAATATATTTTATGAGCTGTTTTCATTAGAGTTTTTTGAATTTTCTTATTTCTTTTTATTAAGTTTTAAAAATTTAAAATTCAAATTCTATACAAAAAATATTTTATTTAGAATTTATATAAATTATTATCTTACTATAGATAAAAATGAGTAGTAGTGCTAAAGTTAACCAAGTTATTCTGATTATTTTTGATGACATTCGAGCGGAACATATATTCAAATTAATGTGGGAAGGAAAACTTCCAAATATAACACAAATTGCTGATAATGGTATTACTTGTTCAAATTGTATTACTTCCTATCCAGCTGTAACTTTTCCTTGTTATGGTGATATTGTTACAGGGTCCTATTCAGGATACTTTCCAAAAGAAGGAAGTGCTGTTCCATTATATCATTGGATGAATAGAATGGACCCTCCCTCAACGAGCAAAAAACTACCCTTTATCCGTAATTATGGAGATAGATCCCAATTATTAAAAATAAACAAAGATGTTGGAAAAAATGTAAAAACTATATTTGAACAGGCACCCCAAGGAAATTCTTTAAGTTCTAGTTGTTTTTTATTTCGTGGAGCTTATTTTGTTGCTGGAAAAAGTGTTATTGACGTAGAGGGTATCTTTAAAAATATCGCAGATGCATTTGAATATCCTAGATATTTTTTTACAAATAATGAAGTTCCATTGATAAGTGTAGGTTATATATTCCAAACCGATGATATTATACATCAAAAAGGATTTGATAATCCCGAATATTTCAATCTTATAATTGAATGTGATAAATATCTAGGAGCTTTAATAAATACATTGAAAAAGACTGGATATTATGATTCTACAGCTATTGGTATAATTTCAGACCATGGTAATTTTAAAGCAAAGAAGCACTTCGACCTAGAGCCATTTTTTCATCAAAATGGGCTGGAACCATACATCCCTGATAAAGGGATTGGAGATTTTGATTCTAATATTGGCTCAGTTGGTTTTTTTAATTTTCCAGGAGACACCTGGTATCATCATCCCTCATTTCAACAACTACAGAAATTCAAACCGAGTGGTGCTGGAAAGCAAACACTAAATCTTTTTGAAATATTATGGGAAATTCCAGGAGTTAAATATATGTACTATAGAGATGATGATAATAAACCTGAAAAAGGGACAATTCATATTGAATATAAAGAAAAAGAATCGGGGAAAATAATAAGAGGATCAATTGGATATCATGGCTTTGGAAAAGAACAAAAAACTAGATGTACTTTTAATGGGAATGACTTTTATGGTTATAATAAAAAAGAGAAATCAGCAAAATTACTTGATAATAGATTTCATTCCCTTGAAGAATGGTTAGAAGCTACAAATCAAATCAATTTTCCTATAATAATAGATCAAATTCCTAGATATTTTAAGAATCCTAGATCGTGTGATATTATAATCTCAACATTAGGTGAATATAGTTTCAATTATGAGCACGGAAAGACTATGAATAGTTCTCTATATTCTCATGATAATGGATTGAGAGAGTCAATGATCGTCCCATTCATTATTGGTGGTTCCTTAGAAATTCCATCAAAAAAATTATTATATTGTAAAACAACTGATATGGTTCCAACTCTTTTGGAATTATTAGGAATTAAACCACATTCAAGTGTGATCGGAAAATCTGTATTGAAATAGGTTTATCATATATCTATTAAACTCACAATTTTTTTAGACAAATTCTTCAATAATAAATATAAAAAGTAATTAGTAATAGACAATTTGCTAAATATGATCATTTTATTGACAAATTTACATTAAATACAAATGATTATTAGCTCTTATGAAAGCAACTAACATTGTAATTGTGCCTGAAACTCATTGGGACCGGGAATGGTATCTCACTTTTCAAGAATTTCGAGCAAAGCTTGTTATCATGATTGACAAGTTATTAGAAATTTTAATGACTGACCCAGATTATAAAAATTTTGTTTTAGATGGACAAGTAATTCCAATTGAAGATTATTTAGAAGTAAGACCGGAGAAAGAAGAAGAAATTAAGAGATATGTAAAAGAACGAAGACTTTCTATTGGACCCATGTATGTATTGCCAGATGAGTTTTTAATCAGTGGTGAATCATTTATACGGAATTTTATATTTGGGCACCAGTTAGCAAGAAAATTTGGAAGAGTTATGCAAACAGCTTATATTCCTGATCCTTTTGGTCATATAGCCCAACTTCCACAGATTGTAAATGGATTTGATCTTTCATCCATTATTTTCGAAAGAGGTTTTGGAAATGAATTTGAAGAAAATAAGTTAGATATGGAATTTATTTGGGAATCTCCAGGAAAAGCAGCATCTGTTTTGGCTATTCATTTAGTAAGAGGCTATGGTTCCTTAGTAGACTTGGATACTTCTTTAAAGGATGGTAAATATATTGAAGCATTAAATAAGATAAAAAGAGTAAGCATTGATATTGAAAAATATACTGCTACACCAATCATCTTACTTAATAATGGCAGTGACCATCGGGAAGCGTGTCCGGTTATTTCTGAAATAGTTAAACAATGGAATGAGATGAATCCTGACATTTTATTAGAACAAAATGATTTTGAATATTACATTGATAAGGTTCTTTCGATAAAACCAAAATTAAAATCTTTTCAAGGTGAACTTCGAGGTAGTAAATATTCACCTGTTCTTTCGGGTGTATTGTCAGCAAGAATGTGGATAAAACAAAGAAATACTGAAATAGAATATTTATATGAAAAGTACACTGAACCCTTTTCAACAATTACATGGATTCTCGATAAATATCAGAAATTTATTTATCCATATGATTATATTCGTACTGGACTGAAATGGTTAATTAAAAATCATCCTCATGATTCAATTTGTGGATGTAGCATAGATCAAGTTCATAATGAAATGGTAACACGATTTGATTGGGCTGATCAAATAGGAACGGAAGTATTTAGTCTTTCAATTTCGTATCTTTCTAACTTGATTGATATTAAACCTCAAATGAACAATAGAATTGCTTTAATAGTGTTTAACCCTTTACCATGGAGACGAAGAGATATTGTAAAATTCAATGGAATTTCAATGATAAAAAATGAATCTGATAAATTCCCTAAAAGTTTTAAAATTGTAGATTCGGATGATAATGAGATTGAATACCAGAGTTTTTATTTAGAAGAAAATGCTAGATTTCGCAGAGAAACTGATATAAACCATCAATTTTCATTCTTAGCTGATATCCCCGCATGTGGTTTTAAAACATATTATGTTCTACTTGAAGAGGAAATTACCAAAAATCAAACTTATGAAAAAGAATTCGTTATGGATAGAAATTCAATTGAGAATATTTTCTATAAAGTTGAAGCAAAAAGAAATGGTCAAATCAATATTTATGACAAAAAAAGAGATAGTTGGTATGAAGATATTTGCCAAATTGAGGATGTAGCTGACTGGGGGGATGAATACAATTATTCAGGACCTACGCGTAAACAGATAGATAAGAAATATACAACTAAAGATTCTGAAGTTGTGGAAATCTTACCTTTTCTAAATGGACCTTCTCAAAAAATGATTAAGATCAAATTGATTTTGAAATTACCGGTGGCATTAACTGAAAATAGGTTAGAGAGAGAAAAGAAATTAGTTGAAAATTATATTGATCTTTACATTTCATTATATAAAAATATAAATCGAATAGATTTTAAAATTGATATTGAAAATAATAGTAAGGATCATAGGATTAGAGTTCTTTTTCCTTCAAAAATCCAATCCGTAAAAGTATGGTGTGATGGACAATTTTATATTGTTCCTAGAAATACTATTTTACCAAATGGTAAACATTGGGCAGAAAAACCTTCACGAACAAACCATCAAAAAGATTTTTTAACTTTACATGATAATTCTAAATGTTTTGCCATTTTAAATCGAGGTTTACCTGAATATGAAGCAATAAAGAATGAAGATGGTACTATAACAATAGCCTTAACTCTTTTACGCTGTATTGAGTGGCTTTCAAGACAAAATTTAGATTGCAGAAGATATGATGCGGGTCCAAGATTTAAAACTCCTGGTGCTCAATGTATTGGATCCCATATATTTAATTTCTCATTGGTTATTGAAGAATATGAAAAGGATTGGTTTGATTCAAAAGTCCACATCAAGGGAAAAGAATTTAATTGTCCTTTAAAAACTATATTCCCTCTAATGTTTAAATCTGCTCTTCAGAGACCTAATTTATTATTGCTTTCACGAATGGGTGTTTTATCTGATTCAATCCAATTGCCAGAAAAGAATAAAGATACTTATTTACCGAGTGAATTAAGTTTCCTTGAAATCGATAATAAAAATATCATTTTAAGCGCTTTAAAAAAATCAGAAATAGGAGAGAATCTAATTATCCGAATTTATAATATCTCCCCTTCTTTAGAAAAATCAAATTTGATTTTTTACAAGAAATTGGTTATAAAAAAAGTTGAAATTGTAAATTTCTTAGAGGAAAGTCCAAAAATTCAAATTAAAGCAAAAATTAATAGTTTTCATAAAAATAATCTTGAAATAATATTAGAACCATATGTAATCGCTACATTTAAGATTGAATTTGATAAAATAGCGTGAAATAATTAATGTGGAAAGATAAGATTTTAGACTTAGTGAAAGATTTTGAACATCCAGCATGGGGATTTTCACATTTTACTCGAATACATGAACTATCCTTAAAGTTAGCAAAAGAACAATCCCTTGTAGTTGATTACGATTCCTTATATGCCGCTGCTTACCTTCATGATATTGGAGCTTTTAAGCCTTATAGTCAAAAGGGAAGAGATCATTCTGATGTTGCAATAGAAATTTGTGATGAAATACTTGCTTCAACGGATTTCCCGTTAGATAAAATACCTTTAGTTAAAGAAATAATTAAAAGCCATATGTTTTATGCTGAAGTTGGTGGGAACATTGAATCTAAAATTTTCCATGATGCTGATACTCTTGATTTTTTGGGAGTAATTGGAATCACTCGTTTACTTTCTATAGTTGGGATTGCAGATTGGACACCAAATCTTAAAAGTGCAATAGATTTGATTGAAAAATTTAGCAAAGATCTGCCTCATAAATTACATACTGAACTAGCTAAAGAGATGGGAAAATATAGGCAAAAAGAAATGCGAAAATTTTTAGTTAAATTAAAAAACGAAACAAATAATCTCGTATTAATTTAAATATGATTTTTTATGAAAAATTCTAAAATCGATTTTGATATTTTTATTATAGGAGCAGGTCCTGGAGGCTCTATCGCAGGTGAAGTAGCTGCTGAAAATGGTTATAAAACATGTATTATTGAAAAAGATGTGATTGGAGATAAAGGGCGATATAAAGCATGTGGTGGAGCTATAGCCTGGGAATTAGTAGAAGAGATAGATTATCCTGAAGATAAAATAAGCCGTAAGTTTGAATCCTTGGAGCTTCATCATGTTGATGGGGATAGATACTCTAAAAAAGGAAAAGGAGTAACTATATGGAGAAATATCTTTGATAAATTTCTTAGTGATATGGCAGTTAATAGTGGAGTAATTCTGAAAGAAAGTGAACCTTTAATTAGTATTGAAAAAAAAGATGGATTTTATAGAATTCACACAAAAAAGGGAAAATATACTGGAAAATATATTATTGCTTCCGACGGAGCCACTTCTACAACTTTAAAATTATTAGGATGGCCATATTTCGAAAAAGAAAATATAATCTTGACTATTACTAAAGAAATGAAAACATCTAGAGAAAATATAAATCAAAAATTAGGTAATGATGCAATTCATGCATTTTTTGGTATAAAAAGTCTTATTCCTGTTGGTTATGCATGGTTATTTCCGAAGTCTGAAACAATTACAGTTGGATGGGGTAACCAGATAAACTTAGTTAAAAATTCAAGGGAGGAATTTAAAAAATTTGAAAACCAACCCTTTGTTAAAAACTCCCTAAAAAACTCTGAATTAAGTATTTTCAAGCCCCATCTCATTCCAGTAGGCTTACGCCCTAAACTTTATGAAGATAATGTATTTGCTATAGGTGATGCTGGTGGAATAGTGGATCCTATTAGTGGTAAAGGAATACCCTACGCAATGATGAGTGGAAAAATAGCAATTGAAACTATTATACAATGTGAGAAAAGGGATAAATTGGACAAACTTGGTATATATTATGAGAAAAACTTAGATAAAAAATTTCTCCGTGTTCTTAAAGCTAAAAGAATAGCTCGGAATCAAATCTTTCAAAGTGATGAGAATTTAAAGAAATTCCTATCTCTTTGGGAGAGATATCGTAGTTCTGAAATAATACTGAAAAGATTGATGTAAATTTTTTCTTATTATCTCATCGATTTTAAAAAATTATAAATATAAACATTAGATTATCCTTTAAAATAAAAATTAATCTAATAGTATGAAAAAAAATAGGAAAAAAATTAAGCTTAAATAAATCCATAAGGAAAAAAGCTTACGGCTATCCACGTAAAAAAGATACAGCGAAAAATGGTCGAACCTAAAATATTTCTTCCAGAATTCATATACATCCAAGTAGTAGCGAATTCTTGAATTAATGAAAAAAGCACCCACACTGAAAGAAAAAGAGCACTTATAGGACCGCTATATATATGAAGCCATATAATAAGCATAATTAGAATTATAAGAAAATTTTCCATGAAAAATCCAATACCAACCATAGAAAAATATTCTTTATATCTATTTGTTGTTTTTAATTGACCTTGAACATTCCTAAAATGAAATTCTTTAATTAATATAAAAGGAAAGAGAATCAAGGTTAAACCAATCATTGTTCCAAATTCCTTAACGCTTGGTAAAGTATACTGGACACTCCAATGCCAAACTGAAGCGATAGAGAAGATCATAAGTAAAGCCATTAAAATACCAAAGATTGTTGACTCAATAATATAATTATCTTGATCTTAATTTATTCTCTAATGGTTAAGAGTATTGAAAATCTGGAATACCTTTTATTTTAATAAAATATATAAAATATGCTTATTATTAAAAAAAATTTGTAAAGAACGTGCAATTTTATGAAATTTACGGAGTATACAAAAAAATTTTTACCTAGGATTAATGATGCGATAAAATTAATTTATGATAGGAAATTAAATATTGTTGAAAATACTTTCCTGAAGGATTATTACTCAGAATTAAGAGATTACTTTCTTTCAGGAGGAAAAAGAATTAGACCATTACTATGTATAGCTACATATAATGCTTTTAAAGAAAATTTAGATAATAGGATTGTTTTACCGAGCGTAGGAGTAGAATTTCTCCATAATGCTTCCCTTATTCATGATGATATAATCGATAAAGATGACTTTAGGAGAGGAAAACCTGCTTTCCATTTCAGATTCCGAAATTATTATCAAAAATATAATTTAAAAAGAATGATTGATATAGATTTTGGTAATTCAATAGGTATTATTGGGGGAGATTCAGCATTTTTCTTGGGATTGGAAGCATATCTTTTCAACGAATTTGAAAAAAACCTTAATTTTAAAGCTATAGATTATTATGAACAAGCCTTCATAGAGATAGCTAATGGAGTATTAATAGAAACTGATATGGTAAATCAAAGAAATCTAACAATTTCAGATTATATTAAAATGATTTCATTAAAAACTGGGGCTTTAATTGAAAAATCAGTATTAATAGGAGCGAATTATGCAAAGGTTGATGAGAAAGTTCTAAAAGATCTTTCTATTTATGGAATAAACCTTGGGATTATTTTTCAGATTATTGACGATATCTTAGGTACATTCGGAGATGAAAAGCTAACAGGAAAACCTACTGATGGAGATATTCGAGAAGGTAAAAAGACTTGTTTATTAATTGAAGCCCTAAATAAACTGGAAGATAATAATAAGATAAAGCTTGAAGAATTAGTAGAAAAGGCAGATATTTCAGATAATGATGTAAAAGAAATTAAAGATTTATTCCTTGAAGCTGACGTTGTTAATTCATGCAAGGAATTCGCAAATTCATATTATAATGAGGCAAAATTGTCTTTAGATAAATTAAATCCAATAATCAATCAATCTGAAATGGAGTTTTTTGAAAACCTTTTAAATTTTGTACTTGAAAGAAAATTTTAATAATTGAAAAATGGGTTAAATTTCCCCTTTTTTAATTTTATGATAATATTACGCAATTTTCTCTAAAAACACACATTTATAAATTCCAACTTCTGTTGAAAATATATAAATATTGATATTATGTTAATTCAATTTCTAAGACATTAATTCCAGGGTTGGCAGAAAATTATCTCTTCTAAATATGACATTTTAATCATAGACGATAGTAAATTTATAATAGCGTTATTAAAGGATATTATGAAATCAAAAGGTTTTACGCGCAAAGTTGTTGAAAATACTTCAAAAGCAAAAGAAGAATTAAACAATCATATCCCAAAATTAGTATTTTTAGATGTAAATTTACCTGATTCAAATGGATATGAATTTTGTAAAATACTTAAGTCAAAGGATGAATATAGAAATATTTTGGTTTATTATTTTACAGGCGTTTCCGAAGCTGAAATTGCTATTAAGATTCTTGAGAGAAGAGCAGATGGATATTTAAAAAAAATTTTGATTTATCTAATTTTAATGATATACTTAATCATTTAGAACAAAGTAGTATTACATAAGCAATTATTATTTTATCTTATTTATTCAAGCCTTTATTATATTTAATATAAAATCAATCTTTTGATATCAAATTAATAATTTAACTTATTGTATGGTTAAATATCAAAAAGAATAAGAAGTAAAAATCATAAAAGAATTATTAAAATCAAAATAATTTTTAATTAGATTAAAAAAGTAAGAGCAAGTTAAATGTTAGTTGCGATTACTGGAGCATCTGGAGTCCATTTGGCAGTTAGGTTTTTAGAGAAACTCAAAGAGAGAGATATTAAAACCGAATTAATTATATCAAAAAACGCTGAAAAAATAATTACTGTTGAAACAGATTATGAAATCTCTGAGGTTCGAAAACTAGCTTATAAAAATTATGATGTTAATGACCTATTAGCTCCTCCAGCAAGTGGATCTTACAAATTAGATTCTATGATTATAATTCCCTGTTCAATGAAATCTCTTTCTGCTATTGCGAATGGATATGCTAATAATCTGATTACTAGAGCTGCAGATGTAACAATAAAAGAAAACAGAACTCTTATTCTTGTAGTACGAGAGACACCTTTCAGCGCAATTCACTTGAAAAATATGTTAAAATTAGCAAAATTAGGTGTAATAATCTTCCCTCCCATTCCTTCCTATTATATTAAACCTAAAAATGTTGATGAACTTATTGATTTTACAATAGGAAGGATCTTAGACCTAATTGGTATTGAAAGTAATATTAAAAGATGGGGGAACTTATGATATTATCTCCTGTAGGAGATACTTAATCGTTTAACATAGATCTTAAAAAATTTAAATCTAAATAATACTATATTTATTTTAATAAAAAAAATTAATTTAAGAAATTCCTAAATTTAATTATAAAAATATCTTTTAAATAAATTCTTCAGTTAAATTACTTATATTTGGTTAAAGGAGGGACTCAATTGAAAGTTCTCCAAGATGTTTGGATTGTCGAAAAATCAGGTATAGTGATTTTTTATAGAGAATTTGATAAAGTAGTTTCACCGCAACTTTTTGGGGCAATGATGAGTGCATTAAATACTTTTGCAGAAGATTTAGCTGAAGGGGGGATGTCAAATTTTGAATTGCAAAATTCAAGATTCACAATAATAAAGAAGGGCAAGTTAATTTTTATTGCTAATTCTTCTAAAAAATTTAAACAGAAAAAAGTAAATAAAGAATTAAGAAAAGTTTCTGATAAATTCATAAATCTTTATTCTAAGGAATTAGAAAACTTCAACGGACAAATAGACGCATTTTCAAATTTTAAATTTGAAATCGAAGATGCTTTGGAAGATAAACCCATTTAACTAGTATATTCTATAAAACTGATTTTCTAATCATCGCAACAATTGGACTATTAAAATTTTTAATAAAATAAAATTAAAATTTTTCTTGAAAGACTATAAACTAAATTAAATGGAATAAGATATTATGAATGAAAAAAAACCAATCCCTGAAGGAATAGCCCTTCAGATCTGTGAAAAAGTAAGAGAAAAGAATAAACAAAAAAAATTTAGCTTTGCTAAAGGTCAATGTTGGGGCTGTATGAAATATTCAGAAAAAAAGAATGATATTCGACACCGATGTATCTTTAGCGATGAAAATAATAGGGGTTGTCACTTAGTAAATAGAATTTTTAATGAGCAATATTAGAAATTATAAGCTAAGTTGAATATTTATTGATTAATCCACTGATGTAATTTTCCTAATAAGACCCTTTTCTCATGGTTGTTCTTAAGTTTATCAATACTTGAGATATTCATTAACCACATTGAGGATCTCAGCTCATGTTTTAATGTTTTTATCTCTTTAATTGTATTCGATAATGAGTTATCTTTATAGTCTTGCCATGCTGATTTAAGAAATTTGAAGGCAAATCCACCGATATCTGCTCCAATTGAGATTGCTTTAGCTATATCAACACCATTTCTCAACCCCCCTGTTGCAATTATTAATTTTTGAGTAGCTTTTCTAACATTGATTATACTAATCGGTGTAGGAATGCCCCACTCTTTGAACGTATCTGCAATCTTACGAGTATATACCTCATAACTATAGTCATCGCGTATTGATTCTATTGCTGCAAAACTAGTACCTCCAGCTCCACCGACATCAAATCCATCAAATCCTAATAGATCTAGCTTTAAAGCTAATTCTTTATTAAATCCAGTTCCAACCTCTTTAGCTATAATTGGAATATCTGTATTTTTTCTTAAATCTTTAAAATTTAATTCAAAATTTTTATAGGAAATATTTCCATCACTTTGAACTAATTCATGTAGAGCGTTAAAGTGTATAGCCATAGCATCAGCATTGATCATCTCAATACACTGTCTAAAATAGTCTAAATTAAATTTTGGATCACACAATTGTCCTATACCCAAATTTCCAATCACTGGAATATTTGGGGCAACCTCGCGTACGATTGTAAATGTATCGATAGTTGAAGGATCTTCTAATCCAATTCTTTGACTACCAACACTCATAATGATATTTTCAGTTTTTGCAGCATTTGCCAAGATATTATTAATTGCTTTAGAAACTTGGTGTCCTCCTGTTATTGCTGCGATACAGATGGGCGCTGAAATCTGTTTTTTGAAGAAATTGATAGAAAGATTGATTTCATCTAATTCGATTTCTGGAAGTGGATGGTGGATAAGATTAATATCATCAAAAAAGTTCTTTGTATGTTGCACATTATACTCTAAAGGAATTTTTATATGTTCTATCTTTCTGTTATACAGTTTATTTGGACTAATTTTTTCAGATGAAACTACTATATTAGTACATTTTATTTGTTGGTTAAGTAATGCTTTCAGAATATTATTTTTTTTTTTTCCATTGATTATTTGAACAGGGATGTTTAATTTTATAATCTCTTCAATTTCTGATAATTTACCTTTTATCCCACCGGTTACATCTATTTTTTGATCTAATTGTGCTAATTCTATATTAGCTAAATCATTAAGCGTTAGCTTTAAAGCTAATTTTTCTTTTCCATTATCTTTAATATATATACCATCCTCTTCTATGGCAAATATAACCTTTGAGATCTTAAACTCTCGAAGTTTTTCACACAATTTTGAGATGATAATATCTCCTGAAAGAATTGAAAATGAATAATCCTTACTAAGTAGTATATCTCCATATAGGACTGGAATAATTCCAAGTTCAATTAATTTCTCAATTGGATCAACAGATTTAAGTACAATTTCATTAAAATCTTGTACAAAAATACTGGAAGGTTGAATTGAAATTGCTGGGCATCCTTTATCCATTAATTTGTTTATAATGATTGAATTAAATCTAATCATAGCCTCATGAGTTTTAGAAAGACCCATTATTTGATCTTTTATGGAAGCATTAAATCCTTGAGAAATTTGATATTTTTTAGCAACAGGATGACCAAAAGATCCACCTCCATGTACTAAAATGATAGATTTTTTACTTTCAATAATTTGATCAAGGCAGCTTTCTAAAATTTCATCCCGAAATGAAAATGGTTTATTCTTATCAGTTAATAAACTTCCACCTAACTTTAATAGAAATATCTCTTTAGGGCTTTTCAAATATAATTCACCTTCATCCAATTAGGGTTTTCCATGCTTCATATCCTTCTTTTTCAATGGCTTTAACAATTTTATTTTGTATTTTTTTATTTTCAGCCAAAGCTATAACTAAACCACCTCGTCCAGTTCCAGTCAATTTAGCGCCAATCGATCCATTTTTTAATGCAATTTCAACTAATAAGTCATTAATTTCTCCAGAAACAGTTATATCTTGTAATAATTTATGGTTTTGATTCATTAGATTTCCAATAGTAGGAATATCTCCTTCTATTAAAGCTTTTTTTGCTTTTGCTGCTAAGGTTGTATACCTACTAAAAATTTTTTCAAACTTTTTTGGAGTTTCCTCTTTTAAACGTCGAACATCAGCTACTACTTCTGTAGTTGAGGCTGTAATACCTGTATTTATTATAACTAATGGTATTTTTTCTTGTGACTTTAGAAGATCCATTGTATTTTTACCACCACTCAGATTTTTAACAAACCAAATTAATCCACCATAAGTAGAGGCTGTGTTATCAATACCTGATGGGGTTCCATGATAAGCTCTCTCTCCTTCATACGCAGCTTCATTTATTTTTTCTTCACTTAACTTAAGATTAAATATGTTATTTAAAGCTCGAGAAAGCGATACACATTGTGCTGCTGAAGCTCCTACCCCACTAGTAGCAATTAAATCACCAGCAAAGGTTATTTTAAGCTTTTGATTCTCTGTATCAATTTTCAAATATTCAAGTACATTCTTAATTGATTGTTGTGCCTCATTGAACTTCTGCTTTTTATAACCAGGAGTTGCTGGTCTTTGATCATCAACTGTCCAACCACTACCAAGAACTACTTTAACTTCCGCAGTTGTGGAAGACCCTAATGCCGATGCAATTGCGGGAAGACCATACACAACAAAATGATTGCGTTTAATCTTGGAATAAGGTTTAAATTTCGCCAAAAAGTATGGTCTTTCCGTATCCTTTTCCAGTTCCCAAATTTTTCACCAATTCTAATCATATAATTTGATAAAATTTGAAAATATTCAGATCTAATTAAATTTCTTATTCTATAACTTAATTTGATAATTTTTCAATTTATTTAAAAAGTTGGAAAAAAGGTAAATATTTATTGGTATTATTAAAATAAATGCTCATTTGTTATATAAGAATCCTTTGCAGGTTTTACAAGAATAGTGTTTTCAATACCCTCAATGGATTCTATCATATTTTGAATATATTCAGTATTTTCTGGTCTGCATAAACAGTGTACGTTTGGCCCTGCATCGATGGTAAAGAAGCAGTCTAGATTTTCAGATTTTCGAATATAAAAAACTTTCTTTATAACACTTAATGTAAGTGGATTCCAATAGAATAAAGCAGGTTCAGATGTCATCATTACAGCATGCATATATATACAATTTTTTTCAGTAATCATTCCAACTTTTTTGAAATCATCGTCTAAGATTGCTCTTTTGATTTCATCTGCTTGTTCATGCGATTTTTTAACTCGAATTGTATTAAATATACTTGTTTTTGCTAGTTCATGACCAAGATCAGATGTGACAACCTTTCTTCCTTTATCTATTATAGCAATGATAGCATTTATGTCAAAATAATCTGGATCACATATCTGCTCAGCATAAGAGGTTTCATGGGAGTAACCCCGGTGCCAATATACAAATCCACCCTGGATTGAGCGTGCTGCAGAACCAGAACCTAATCTAGCAAAAGTTGATAATTCTTTTTGGGTTAGATTCAAATTTAATGCTTTTGAAGCTGCAATTGTAAGTGCGGCAAAACCAGCCGCTGAAGATGCTAAACCTGCTTGAGTAGGGAAATCATTAAAACTCACCATTTTAAAGTTGTAATCAATTTTTTTTAATTTTTTTAGTGGATTAATAACTTTCAATATCCTTTCCATATCTCTTCCTTTCAAAATGTTATCATTTAATATTGCCTTATTTTTCTTTAAATTCTCTGAGAATTCAATTGTTGTATGAGCTTGTAAGTGGGAGTTTTCTGAAAGTCCATACTTCGTCATACTCACACTATCATTTAATGGTATATTTAATTCTGGGGACAACTTATTCCAATGTCCCCAATATTTTACTAACGCAATATTTGAATAAGCTATTGCTGATGCTTTCATTAATATCAAAATAAAACTATTCTATTATTTCGATTATTCCTTCTGAACCATTAACAACTAATTTTTGTCCAGTTTTGATATGATCTACATCAATTTGATCTACACACGGAATTTCGCTGATGATGCACCCTACAGCAACTATTGTATCGATTTGCTTATTAACTATCGCAGCAGGAGCGGTGTTGTTCTTTTTCATTCTATACATAGTATAAGATCCTACTGTTGATCCTTTACCAGTTGGAAATACTAAAATTTTTCCTGTTACTGATTGACCTTCAAGTTCATGTCCAACTTCAACTATTTTCCCAGTATCGGGGTCAACACCACCATAAAATGAAATACCATCTTTTGTTACAATTGCTTCTGCTTCTGCAATACCTTTATATATCTTTCTTCCTTCCATCTTCATTTTATTGCTTCCTCCACACATTCCTTAATTGAACCAATTTTTACTTTAAATTTATTTTTTGCTCGACCATAATAACACGCTTTTGCTGAATCTACCATTATTCCTTTGAAGCGTCCCTTAATTGGAGCAACTACACAACAAGTATCCGCAGCAAACTTGGCTCCTGCAGTTTCAATTATTTTAGAATAACCGGCTTCGTCGGCTATTCTTTTTGTAGGTCGCGCTGTTGTGATCCAAAATTCTTTCTTTACTCTCTTTCCCTTTAAAAGATTAGCAATTTTCTCAATTTCATAAATTGACGCATGAGGACAACCTATACTAACAAAATCTATTTCAGAATCATTGTCAATAAGTTCTGCTCGTGCTTTGTCCAGATCTTCCTGATTTATATCAAATAATATATTACTAGGTTTAGGATATTTATTATATTCTGGAGTTATTCCTTCCATATGGAATAATGCTGTTCCACCATAAGTTGCAACAGAAGCACAAAATGATTTAAGTTCCTCAACAGTTGCTTTGGCAATTCCGGTTATATATGGAATTTTCTTTCCTAATTCAACCAACTTAGTTCCAATAATTTTACCTAAAACACCAAATTCATCTGTACCTTTAAGGGGGATATTAACTTTAACTAGAACTTCCCCATGACGATTTTCATCTAAATGATACCCATATTTAGGGGTTTTCCCAGTAATGGCAGAAGCTAATGCACTCGGTCCCCCTTCACGGTTAGTTCGAGCACCAATAACAGAATTAGCATAACAAACAGCACTACTTTCAGCCCAAGCAATATGTTGACCAAAATGAGGCGTATTCCCAATTAAATATGGCGTGCAAGAACAAGTTGTAATTATACCCATTTTAGCAAAAGCATCAATTGCGCGATTTTGATTTTTAGCAAATTCTTCATCAATCCCTAAGCTTTGCCAATTATCTCGATCCATTCCAGCGGGGTTTAAGGTCGTTAAAACTCTAACCTTCCCATCCTCTGCCATTTCACTCAAGAATTCTAAACCAGCCTCTCCAAGATTATCATAAGAAACTCCGGCTATTTGAACACCATAAACATTAACCATGCTTTCAGCCTCAAATATATCACCCAAAGTTGTTAATATCTCCATCGATTTTTGAGCTGCTCTTCCAAATTTTCCATCTAGCATTTCCTGTTCTTCTAAGGTTAATTTCATTTTTCACTCCTCATCTTAAAAATATTTGTTCATATCTACTTTTGGAAATTCCGCAATTTCAAAATTCTTACCTTTAACAACAAGTGGTTTAGTTAAATCAAAACCAATTTTCGTTGTCATTTTTGTTCCAGGTTCAGCACTCGGGTCTAAACTACTTCCTGGTTCTTTATCTTTAACTATCATTCTTGTATCTCCTTGAAAGCGAGTTGCCATTGCCCATTCTACAGATAGAGGATCATAGATATTAATATCTTGATCGACAATAAAGACATGCTTACAGCTTGTATGACCTGTAAAAGTTCCCTCTATCGCTTTTTTCCCATCTTCCTCTGTCTTTTTATCAATTTGAACTATAGCATGTAACCAAGAAGATCCTCCAGGGTTAATATTTACATCTAAACATTTTACCCCCAATTCATTAACCTTGTTAAATATTGTTGGTTCACGAGGCATACCCATTAGAATCTTATGTTCCAGAGCACCTGGTAAGAGCGCTTGCCAAATCGCATCCTTTCGATGGGTTAATTTTTTTACTTCAAAAACAGGCTCTTGTCTAACAATATCATAAGTCTCAGTTAGGTCAACAAAAGGACCCTCTGAATGCTTTTCTTCCAAATAAACACGTCCCTCCAACACAAATTCAGCTTCTGCAGGAATAAGAAGATCTACCGAACTTGCTTTAGTCACTTTAATAGGTTCTAAAGCATGAGCTATTTCTAACTCATCGACTCCAATATCTACCGAAGTTGCTCCAGCAATTAATATATTTGGAGTATTTCCTATACAGAAAGCTACATCTAGTTCACCATTTTTTTCTAAAAATTTGTGGAAATGACGACCACTTACAATTCGAGTAGAAAATTTGTTTTTAGAAAATTGCATTGCTCTATGAAAGTCTAGATTTTGTCCATAATCTGGATCTCGAGTAACAACAACAGCAGAACTAATATAATTTCCGCCATCTTTTTCACAATGAAATAAAATTGGCAGTTTGTCTAAATCAATATTCGATTCAACAACTTCTTGACATGGAGCATTAACCATAACTTCTGGTTTTGAACGTTCCTTAATTGCTTTTGAGAGCATTGGTATAAGATCAGATGGAGTAACACCAAAATATGATGCAATTACACTTTTTGTACAGAATACGTTACCAACAACACGAAATTCAGATTCTCTAACATTATTAAATATTACTGGAGTTGGCTCAATTTCTTTTAATATTCCCGCGATTTCTAATTTTTTTGATACTTCAAGATTTACTTTTCGAAGAAGACCATCTTCATCAATTTGGTTTATGTATTCTCTAAATCCCATATTATTACTCATTTCAAAAATTTAATTCTTATAATATAATTATTACTATTTTCAATAATTTTTAGAAGAGTTACAGAAACACTTTTTATAAAACTAAATGTTTTCATCATTTACCATTCTTTGTAATATTTTTTTTGCATAATCAATTCTGATTTTTTTATCTTTAACCAATTTATTTGCTACTTTCTCTACTAAATTCTCAGGGACACCGGCTAGTCTTGCAATATTTTTCGAATGAAGAGCCATGTGACCTTCTTGAATACCTTCTGTAGCCAAGGCTCTTAACGCAGCTACATTTTGAGCTAAACCAAGCGCAGCAGCTACTTGAGAAAGTTCATTAGCACTTTTGATATTTAAAATCTTTAATGCTAGTCGAGCCATCGGATGTATTTTAGTCATCCCTCCAACAATACCTAGAGCAAGAGGAATTTCAATTTCTCCAACCAAATTTCCATTTGAATCAACTTGAAATTTTGTTAATGGAGAATATTGTCCCTTTAGTGCAGCATATGCATGTGCTCCTGCTTCAATGGCTCTTGTATCGTTTCCTGTAGCCATTGTTAAAGCTACAATTCCATTCATTATTCCTTTATTGTGTGTTGCTGCTCTGTATGGATCTGCTAATGCAAATTCATATGCATTTAAAATACCTTCAACAACTTTATCTCCACCTAATAACTCTTTATCAAAAGTAGCTTTACTCTTAGCAATCCTATGAGTAGCTAAATTCGATACTATCCGAAGATAAATTTTTCCATCAGTGAGTTCTTCAAGAGAAGGGCTTATTGCTTCGGCCATAGTATTTACAACATTAGCTCCCATAGCATCTAACACATCTACCAATAAATGTAAAATTAACATCCTACCCTTTTGAGTTTCCAGCTCTCTAATTTCGAAATCAAATGCTCCTCCACCTAATTGATTTAAGATAGGATCTTGATCATTAGCTAATTTTAAAATTCGATCTTTATTTTCCAATATCTTCTTTTTAGCATTTTCAATGTCAGGCAATCGAGTTATTTGAATTTGTGAAATCATAACTGATTTTACATTATCTGAATGGAAACCTCCGTGTTTTCTAGCAAATTTGGCTGCATTTGAAGCTGCTGCTACAACTGAAGGTTCCTCAATAACCATTGGAATTATATAATCTTTGTTATTTACTTTAAAATTAAAAGCTAAACCGAATGGTAATTGATAACTCCCAATTACATTTTCAATTAACCCATCAATTTGTTTTGAAGTAAAATATCCTAAATTTTGTAAAATTTCAATTTCTTCGCTATTAAGATTTACAATTTTCGCTAAAGTCTGTTGACGTTCTTTAAATGATAATTTATAAAAACCAGAAATATCTGAACGGATTTCCTTCATAATTTAATTCACAGTTCTAGAAATTAAAAAAGTTTTCTATATCTCCATTTAATTTCTTAGCTTTTTTTTAATCATTAATTCAATATTATAGAGATTCTATCAAATTTTTTTAAACTTCAATTAAATTTCTATTTATTCTGAAACTAGAAGATATACAATCATATTATCGGCAATATGAAACAATGGAAACACTTTACTTTATCAGAAATTCACGATAATTCCAATCTAAGTAAAAAAGAAATTAAGCATGCTGAGGAATCGCATGAAGTTTCTTTACAAATTTTTCTGGTATTGCAATATAAATTGGGCTCCAATTTAATAATCCTTTTGCCTCGATACTTTGTTCATTGGGATATTCAACTCTCCTTATTTCATATTCTAAAGAAACTCCTTTTCTTACATTGTCAGCTACTCTTACTAATCCTTTATTTAAATAACTCAAATCATTATAGTTTTCATAAATAACTGGATCACTTGTTAATTTAGCAAAGAGAGGGAAAAATCTCTTATGATATCCTGAATGTCCCTTAGGACAGTGATCTAGACCCTTTATGTTTGGAATAATGCATCCCTCATCGCAAAAGTAAAGTGTAAAACCCCTTTTATCATTTTGCTCATGTTCAATAATATTGCCTACTAGAACTTTCGGTTTTGCGCGACCATTTTTTATTAGTTCATATTCCTTAACACTTTTTTTCTTTTTTAAATGGATAAAATCATTTATAGATGGACCATTTTGAACAATTTCTTTAAATCTTTCTTGAACCTTTAATAATCCAGAAATACATGTAGCTCCTGATCCATAAGAACCAAAATAAATTATATCATTTACATTAGCATGGTTTTCCATCAAAAAAATTACCTGTGCCCAGATACTTGCGTTATACATGTTTCCAAAATGCATTGGGACTCTTAATTGAGGAAGAACCCGAGCTTTTATATTGGTATTTACCCAGTTTGAAATTCTTTCCAGTGTTGTTGAAGAAAATCCCCTCTCATTTAACTTTAAATAAATATATTCGGGTAATACAGTAACATCGTGTAAAAATGAATCAATTTTCTTTAGGATAGATGATCTAAATTTGTTTTGTTCAAATTTAGGTAAATCACTTATATGCTTTATCCAACGTTTTAATATGATTTGTTGCATGATTTTTAACGGTAACTTTGAAAATGGTGCATGGAATGTATAGAAATCTGCATGAAAATCTCCTATATTGCCAATCAAATCATCATATGCCTTTAATTGAAAATCGAGATATGCATCCTGAGAATACTGCCCGAAGGCTCTAGCATTCTTATCATTTGGGGGTCTAAAGAAATCATTAACATTACCTGATATTTTTCCAAACCGTTTGGAAAAGGTTGCAACCCGGGGATTCCTAGAAATCACAAGTCCAATTGCCCCAGAGCCTTGGGTTGGTTCTCCTGGAGATCCGAGATTATATGAAGAAATGTCTGCACTTATAATTAGAGCTTTATTTATGATTTCTTTTTCAATCATCGCAATTGCATTAAGAACTGCTAGTGTACCACCGGCACATGCATTATATATATCTTGAGTCATTGAATTCGGAGAGATTTCCAACATTTCAGCGAAAATATTCGAAATACTTTTAGCGGCATATACTTCTGTCTCAGTTCCTACAAATAGAGCGTCAATACTCTTAGGATCAATTCCACCTCTTAAGATAGCATTATATCCCGCTTTTAATCCTAGAGAAATGATATCCTCATCAACTTCGGGAATTCGCATCTCTTTAGATAAGAGTCCTTTTGTATATTTTTCTGGATCTACTTTTCTTTCTAAAGCAAGTTCTTCTAATTTAACGTAGTGCCTTGGTGCATAAAAACCAATCGAATCAATGCCTATTTCGCTGAAAAGATAATCCTTTGAAAGCATAGTATGTTTTTCTTTTACTCCGATGAAAAAATAAATAATTAAAGATAATATTTATTTGTTCAAAAACTTATCTAATTAAAAAATTGTATTATAGAACCTTATTTAAGATTAACGATATTAATGATAATTTCGAAAAATAAGAGTATGAAAAGTAATAATTTGAAATCTTATATATTTATATCAATTGCAATTGTTTGTTGGGGATTATCAAGCACTTTTATCGAATTAGGGTTAAATTCAATGCAATTTGCTCCATTTCTTTTTTATCGCTTTTCTATTTCGATGTTAATATTAACTCCCTTTATTTTAATTAAGAAGCGACGTCAAACTGCAATTTTATTTAAAAATAAAGTCGTTTGGTTTATTGGTTTATTTGAAAGTTTGGGATTAATATTTCAATATATTGGTCAAGAACTTCAGATTCCAGCGGGTTTAACAACTTTATTAACAATAATGTATGCAGTTATGGTCCCTTTTTTTTCTTGGATCTTTTTAAAACAAAAACTAAAGCTCTATCATTTGATTACTGTAAGTATTAGCTTTATTGGGATATTTTTTATTATTTCAGAAGGAGATTTAAATTTTCTTAAACAAGGTTCATTATCGATAATTGGAATTTTAGTATTAATCACATCAGCAAGTTTCTTTGGACTATATATAACATTTACTTCCTATATACAAAAATCTACTGACAGTAAAATAGACTCAATTAGTCTTTTTTATGTAATGCTTGTAATTGTAACAATGGTTAGTGTATTAACTATGATAATAACGGATATTTATGTTTTTCCTTCTAAAGAGACATGGATATGGTTATTCAATCTTATAATTTTTTCTACTATTATTGCTTTTTATATGTATTTTATTTCAATGAAAACAATTAGTGCAAATCAAGTATCTTTACTTTTACTTCTTCAAGTTATCATTCCCTTTATAATAGATATATTTCTTTTTGGTCGAAATTATCATTTATTTGTTTTGATCGGGAGTATTATTTTATTTATTTCAATCTTATTTTCAACTTTAATATCTATTTCAAGCGAAGAATTGGATAATAGTACAATAGAATAATTATCTTATCAGTTCATATTTTTTTGAATAAAATTAACATTTTCGATAAAATTAATATTTTTAATATTCATATTAATATTGAAAATAATACAACTATTTATTGGCTTTAAATGGTAACCACTTTAGAAGATTTAAAAAAAGAAGCAGAAGATAAGCTACCTAAACATATCGGGCTCATCGTTGATGGAATTTAGAAAGGATTTCCGTTTCTATCCAAAAATAGACGATGGGCGAATAAAAGAAACCTCGATGTTAATCTAGGTCATTTAATTGGATATGAAAACCTTAAAAAAAGATTATTTGATTTTTTTGACGCAGGGATCCATTATCTAAGTTTATATATTTTATCGCTTGAAAATGTGAGGAAGCGTAATCCACAAGAACTTGATTATATTTATAAAATAATGGTTAGAGCCGTAGATACTGTCATTAATGAATCAATTGTAAAAGAGGAAAAGGTTAAATTTAATGTTATTGGAAGGACATATATGTTACCAGAAAAAGCTAGGAGGAAAATTGAAGAATTAGTTAAATTTACTAAGGATCATGACCAAAATTATATTAATCTTTGTATAATGTATGATGGACATGAAGAAATTGTCGATGCTGTTAAAAAAATCATTAATGATGGCATAAAACCAGAAAAAGTAAATACTGAACTAATTAAAAACTATCTTTATACTAGGAATTTCCCTCCCTTAGACTATATTATTAGAACGGGAATGAATGATGGTGCGAGAATCTCAGGATTCCTATTATGGGATTCTTCTTACGCAGAGTTTAAATTTAGAAATGATTTATGGCCTGATTATAATAAAGAGATGGTAATTGAAGATTTAGAGGATTATATTAAAAGAAATCGACGTATGGGAAAATAAATCTTCTTTTTATGAAAATTTTTAAGCCTAAATTAAATAATCCATTAAAAATTGTTAAACCTAAAAAATAATGAGAAATTTGAATCTTCATAAATAGAATATATAAAAAAAGATTTAAAATATGTCAAACATGGATAAAAACATCAATTTAAATATAATACAGTTTCCACAAAATCTTTTAATTCCTAATGTTGATAATATAATAAAGATCCAGGTTATTAATAATTCACATAAACCAGAATATTTTAAATTTGATTTTGAAGGAGAAAATTTAAAGATTTTACTAACAAATGAGGAATTTAAAAAAGAGATTGAGTTTAGTCCAGGTGAAGCCAAGAATATAGATTTAAAATTAGTACCTACTGTAGATGGTTTTGGTAAATTAACTATTAATGCATACTGGGCTAAAGTGATAGAATTTAAAACTAAAGTTCAAAAAGTTAGACAAGAAGTCCCAGAACATAAATTCAAAGAAATTTTAGAAAAATATCGATTTAAACTTACAGAAACTACTGGGAAGTTCAAACCCGAAGAATATATTATTTCAATGAGTAAAGATGTAATAAAAAAGGCAGAAATAAATCTGCAAGATTTAATTAAGCAATATAATTCTCTAAAATCAACAGGGTCAGCAGATCCAGAGCTTTTAAAGGAAATTGATAAATATTTAATTAATCTTGCTAAAGGGTATCTTTCAATTGATAATCCAATTCGCGCTCTGGAGTTAGCACTTATGTTATCCAATAATAATGAGAAGATTAATCTTTACAGTAATCTAGTTAGAGCATATGCTTCAAAAAATCTTGAACACGCTTTGCAGATTGTTAATGATTTGCAAGATTCAAATACTCAACAACAATTATATGAAAATTTGGCTTTAGATCAAATACTAATCAATCCAGAAAATGCAATAAAAATTGGTCTATTACTACAAGATTCTTCTGTGAAAGAGAATGTTTTAATAAATATTTTCAGAACCATTATTGAATCAAATCCTTTATTGGCTTTAAAAATAATAGGACTAATTGAAGATAATACTTTAAAAATTAAAATATTGTTCAATATCGCATTAGCTTTA
>JBHLOG010000195.1:0-5458 GCA_048940765.1 Promethearchaeota archaeon
GGTTGCATTGATGATTGATGTATATCATCAAAGTGTAATAATTTAGTTTTTTGGTATAGATTTTTATCATAATATCCATGATCAGAATTAAGAATAAATATAGAATTATTCCAAAAATTATTTCTTTTTAAGAATTCAATTATCTTTCTCACATACAAATCAGCCTGGGGATCGCTAGGTCGAAAAAATATGAAAAATAGGTTTTTTTCTTCAGGACTAACTTTCTCAACTTTTTCCATAAAGAGATCATAAACCTCTTTCGCATCTAACCAATGATCTCCTTGATACATCTCTTCTCTATAATAAGGATTGAGAATATCCTGGAGAACAACTACTTGTTCTTTACCAAATATTATAGAATGAATATTATAGCCCTCTTTTTTTAAAGGGTAAATACTATTATCTAATTCTAAACTTGGAAGGTTTTCAATTGAGCGATAATAATCCGGAAATATATTATAAGGATATTTCCCCGTTAAAAATGAAAGCACAGATAAATTTGTAGATGGGAATTGAGATACCGCATCTTTAAAGTAAAAACCCTCTTTACTTTTTTCTAATTCTTTATATATTGGAAGTAAACTATGCAGATCTGATCGTTCATAATTACAAATTGAATCAGTTAGAATCCAAAAAATATTCATTTAAACACCTATATAATTTCTCAATAATTTGTTTTAGAAATTCATTCTTTTTCTTTCATGAACTTTTTTTTGTAATGCTTTAGAGCATCATTATCAATACTCTTTGCTTTTAAAACCATAAAAGTTGAGAAAACAAAAAGTAGAAAAACAACATAAAACATCATTAATAGTTCTAGTATCATAGCAATATCAAAATAGATGTACAATAAGAAACCAATTAAAAACATTGTAGTAATAATATGTGTGTGACTAAAAGCATTTACAAGGTTTATGGAAATATTTTTTATTCTCTTGAAAAATGTCTTTTTCGTAGGAATTACTTCTCTTTTCTCACTTTCATCTGGTATTTTGTTTTGTACTTGTCCTTTAGTAAAAGCAATTATAGATATTTTACGAATAGTTCTTATACCTATTAAGAAGAAGGTCGCTATTATTCCAAAAAATATGTATAAAAACTCAGAATTGATTCTAAAAATACTATATCCAAAGGAAAAGAAAAACCATCCCTGAAAGAACAAATGTCCGATTTCATCATAATATATACCTCGTAAAGAAGTTTGTTTTTTATATCTAGCGACTTCACCATCAACCTCATCTGATATATAGTAAATATATACCAAGATGAATCCTACAATAATCAAAAATTTATTCATTATTGCTATTAATAATAATCCTATTAACCCAATTAATGCTCCAGTGATGGTAATAAAATTTGCTGTTATCGGAGTCTTCACAAGAATCCACGTAATATATCTTGATAAAGATGTGTAAATCCAATGCCACCAATCTTTCTTCTTTTTTCGCTTTTCAAGTTTTGTTCCTTGAATAATCTGCTTAAATTCTTTAAAGCTTTCTCTTGGCATATTGCATAAAAAATAGTTTTTAAATGTATAAAAATTAGAAACCTTATAATCTTTATTTAAAACCAAAAGGGACGTTGAAAATTGAGCCTTATCACTAAAATTATTAAAAAAGTTACAAAATATTATCTCTCTTACTTTAATTATATTATACCCTATTTTCCTAAATTTATTTGGAAGAGAATAAAACTTCTTTCAGTTATGAATTATTGGAGAATTGAATATAAATTAGGAGGAAAAGACAAGTATAATCAAGAATCATCGTTAAAAACTATTTATGAGCGATATTGTAAACATTTGAACATAGATAAAAATACTTTTAGTGGAAAAATTGTTGTTGATGTAGGATGTGGACCTCGAGGATCCCTTCATTACTTCAATGCCAAGTTAAAAATCGGAGTTGATCCATTTGCTAATTTCTATAGAAAATATTTTAAAGTAGATAAACAAAACATGATATATGTTCATGCTAGTGCGGAAAGAATTCCTATAAATAATGAGTTTGCGGATTATGTTATTTCTCATAATGCTTTAGATCATGTTGATAATTTTAATCAATCTATAAAAGAAATCCATAGAATACTTAAACCAGAGGGAAAGATAATATTCCAACTTAATTTTAATAAGAAGCCTACAATAAACGAACCAATTGTATTGAATAAAGCAATAGTAAAAAATACTTTAGAGCCTTATTTCGAATATCAAATAGAAAATGAAGTCTTTACGCAAGAATATAGACATTTTGGTTCATATATTTTGATTAAAGGGAAAAAAATAAATAAGAACAAAAAATCAAATTAAATTAAAATCATTTTCAAATACTTTATTTAAAAAATGATCTTACATTAAGATTTCTTAATTTCTTCAAATCATAAATTTAATTTGAGACACACTATTTTTTTTTTTTAATTCATTATAATTAAAATTTTGATTCTTAGCATGGAAAATCCTAGTGATGAGCTGCCGCTTTCAGTGGGGGATACAGAATACAGAAAGCTAGCGACAAACACATTTTACTCATTTATGTTTAATTATAGCTCCTTATTTTTTACATTTATATATTCATTTCTTTTAGCTCGTCTATTTGTGGATGTACTTTGGGGATATCTGATATTATCTACATCATATATTATGATTATCGTAATTATTTCATCATTATTACCACCTGGTCTCAATTTTGCCTTGAATTATTACATTCCAAGACATTTTGCGTTAAATGAAAAATCTAAAGTAAAATCTTTAATTCGAAATTCAATTATAATAAAATTGGTATTTTTAATTCCAATATTTATTATCAGTGTTTTAGTTTTTCAATTAATCTCTAGCTATCTTGTGCATACATTGGTTTCCCTATTTTTTATCATGTCTCCTTGTATCTTAATAAATAGCTTGAATTATATTTTAGAAGCAATAAATCGTGGTTTTAATAAATTTCATTATAATTTCTGGTTTTTGATTGTGAAAAATGTAATTCATATCATACCGTTAGTTATTTTTTTTGTTTGGGATATTCAAATTGAGATTGAAATTGTGGCTTGGATAATATTAATTTCAAGTTTAATTCCATTTATTTTAAATTCTGTGCTTGTTTTTATTATGGTCAATAAAATTAAAACAATTGAAAGTGAGTCTAATTCATTTAAAAATGATTTATCTAAAACATTTAAATACGGTAGTTATATGGGATTTAATGATCTTATCGAGAGACTTTGGAAAGAATCTCAACTTCAAGGAATTGGCTTTCTCGTCTCTCCCGATTTTGTCACTGGATTTAATATTGCAATAAATTATCAAAAATTAAATGATTATGTAGTTTATTCTTTTCATTTTCCCTTATTAACTTCTTTTACAACTCTGAATACAAAAGAAAGTTATGAACAAATAGATATGATTTATAGAATCGCTTATAAAATTACTTTATTTGTACTGTTAATCATATCAGGAATTCTATATTTTTGTGTTGAATTTGTTTTAGATTTTGTATTTCTTGAGGATCGTTTAATATATTCAAATTTACTTCGATTAATTGTACTTGCTTCTATTTTTAGACTTTTAGCTGCATTTGTACAAAGTCTATTAAATGCTCAACATAAAGTAAAATCAACATTAATTTTAAGAATAATTTATACATCAATGAGTGTTCCTTTATTTTTTATAGGGCTTTTCTTTTTTGGTGTTGAAGGAGCAATATTATATGGATTAATTATAGGAAATATTCTCTCAATGGTGGTCCAGGTATTTGCTACTTATAAATATGGTAATATTCAATTGAATCTTAAAAAAATTACTATTCAATATATAGCATTTTTCCTTCCCTTAATTATCACGATTTTCTTAAAAGAATTTTTATTTGAAGCGATTAGTTTTCGGATTATTCAAAATTTAGGTTTATTACTCTTTAAAAAATTTGACTTTCTATCTCTTAGCGCATTCCTTATACTCTTTATATCAACTAACTTAATTCTTAAAACAGTTACCACTTCTGATATTATATATTTTAAATCGCTTTTAAATAAAGAGAGATTTTTTGATAAAATCCTTCTTAAGGGTTTAAATTTGTTAGAACGGTTTTCAAGGGACTAAAAATCCAAATTTGGTTTAAGTTATTCGTATAAACCTTCGAAATTTTTCATACTTTTTTCCCATGAGAAGTTATTTTTAATTTTTTCTAAACTGTTTTTTAAAAATTTTTTCCTTAGGTTTTCATTTTTTAGAAGTTTTTTAATGGATCTTGCATAACAAATGCAATTTTCAGTCTTGCACAATAATCCATTATCTAAATGTTTTATTAAATCTCTTGTACCCGCTATATCACTAGTTATTATTGGAACTTGAAAAATCATTGCTTCCATTAAAACTCCAGCTAAACCTTCCCCTCTACTGGGAAGAAAGAATATATCTGCACATCTATAAAAATTATGTACGTCAAGTCTATTCCCTACAGACAAAACTTTTTGATTTAAACCATATTTCGAAATATTTTGCAATAAATTTTTCCGCTCTGGACCATTTCCTACTAAAATGAATTTAATACTCTGATCTTTTAATAATTTCGCAGTTTTTAAAATTAAATCAATCCCTTTTCTACTATTCAGTAGTCCAACAAATAAAATTATTTTTTCATCTTTATTTATTTTATAAATTTTCTTTATATCTTTATCTGAAGGTTTTGTTATTAAGTCAATTCCAGTTGGTGTAATTCTAATTTTCCTTTTTGGGACTCCTGCTTTATAGGCATATTTAATCATGGACTCTCCATAAAGTGTTATGTAATTAGATGCTAAAAAAACAAGTTTACCTAATGTTTTAAAAAATAATTGAAAAATATTATCTAATATAGATGAGAATTTAAAAGAATATGCTGGAATTGTATCCATCGTGAGAATTATTTTTTTCTTTTTAAAAAATAAGAGTTTTAACATACACATAATAAATGTATTTGGATAGAAAGGAACCCAAACATGAAATATCTCATTTTCTTTTAGGATTTTCCAACATTTTTTAAAAAATTCTAAATTAATGGGTATAGCCCACGAAAATCCTGATGATTTTGTCCATACTGGATATCTTATTACATTTATCCCTTCAAAATCATCGTAATGTCTTGTATTCTCTCTTATTATTTCATTTTTTTTCCTTGGAGTAAAAAGTGATACAAGAAATTCTTTTGTTTTCAATTTATTCATTATAAAGGATATTGGTCTTTTAATATTAATTCCAGGGTTTATAAAACAAATTCTTTTATAATTAGTACCCATAAATAGTGAAAAGAATAATGAACTTTTTAAATTACTTTTTTTAAAATACTTTTTTATATTAATCTTGAATTACTTAAAGCTACAAAGTAATTGATATAATTAAGCGAAAAAGATATTTCCTTATAGAAAAAAATCAACAATAATCAAAAATAGTAAAAAAAAACTGTTATATAAATATTTAAGTAATAGAATAAAC
>JBHLOG010000196.1:0-5403 GCA_048940765.1 Promethearchaeota archaeon
TCAAATGATTCTGTGGGGAATAATGGTTTTGCTTCTGTAATAGTCAGAAAAGATATTACAGCACCAGATATTATTATTAGCAAACCAAATCCTTATGATCTGTTTGGAAAAATACCTCCTATAGTTGTATTGCAGATAAATGATCCGAATCTAGATACGATATGGTATAAGTTATTTAATGATACAAAATCAACGTCAAATTACATATGGACAGATGGTATTGAGCAAAATTTATGGGACGAATTCAATTCGGGTATCGTGACTATCAGATTTTATGCAAATGATACATTAGGAAACACAAGATTCTCAGATATAACCATAAAAAAAGATATTACTAATCCAACAATAACTATCTCATCTCCTAATCCTTATGATTTATTTGGGACAACTTCTCCAAGTATAGTCACTAATATATACGATCAAAACCTAGATCAAGTCTGGTATCAGTTGACAAATGGTCTTGAATTCTCCTCTAACTATACATGGATTGGTAACATATCTCAAAATGTGTGGGATGAGATGGGAAATGGCACTGTAACTATTATATTTTATGCGAATGATACACTGTCTAATTTTAATTCTCAATCTATAACCGTCAGAAAAGATATCATAGCTCCGATAATTTTTATTAATTCTCCTTTAAATTATACTATATATGGAAGAACACCGCCTGAAATAAATATAAACGTAGAAGAGCCCAATTTAAATAATATATGGTATCAAATTGACAATGGAACCATATTAACTGGAAATTATTCATGGATGGGTTTAATAGATCAAACTGTATGGGATGAAATTGGAAATGGAACTGTATCCATTATATTTTATTCAGATGATGCAGTTGGGAACTTAAATTCTACTGTTTTAATATTAAAAAAAGACATAATTGCACCCGAAATAGTAATTCAAGAACCAAGTCCTTATGATTTATTCGGAAAATCACCTCCCATTGTCAGTGTAAATTTCAATGATCCTTATTTATCTAATGTATGGTATCAACTAAATAATGGAACAATAAATACTTTGAATATTACTTGGATGGGGATAATAGAACAAAACATATGGGATCAGGTTGGAAATGGAACAATTTATCTCACTTTTTATGCCAATGATTCATTAGGGAATTTTGGTTCAAAATCAATAGTAATTCTAAAAGATATAATTGATCCAAAAATAACAATTAATTATCCAACTCCTTATCAGATTTTTGGGGCTTCAGTTCCAAATATAGATATCGATATCGAGGATAAAAATTTACATACTACATGGTATCAATTAATGAATGCAAGCACTACGACTCAAAATTATACTTGGACAGGAACTATTGACCAGAATGTTTGGGACCAAATTGGCAATGGAACAGTGACAATTTACTTTTATGCAAATGATTCAATGGGCAATTTTAATTTTGCAATGATTGAGATAATAAAGGACCTTAATGCCCCAATTATAAATATCATAGAACCTGAGGAATCTGCAATTACTGGAGTTAACGCACCTGAATTTAAAATTTATATCAGTGGTGTTGATATTGATCAATGTTGGTACATTTTTTCTGGCGATCCATTTAAATATTTCTTCATAAAAGATGATGGAATTACCATAATTAATATAAACCAAACAAAATGGGAGGAATTTGGTAATGGAACGGTAACAATTGAACTATATGTAAATGATTCTGTAAGTAATATTGCTTTTGATACTGTTGAGTTAAGAAAGGACATTTTTACTCCAGAAGTAACAATTAATCTTCCCATTTATGAAGGTTATTGGAATAAAGCTCCTATACTAAATATATCTTATTCTGATCCAAATTATGATAATTTGTGGTATGAAATTGCTGGATTTTCTGGAAATTTGATAAATAATACTGAACAAACAATTGACAATTTAATATGGGAACAATTAGGGCAAGGTAGGCATCAATTATATATTTATGCCAATGATACAGCAGGAAATGTTAATGACACTTATGTATTTACCATATATAAAGATACATTAGCTCCATTAATAACTATAAATACACCTGTAGACGGTTCTTATAGTAATGCTCCACCTATTATTAATATTGTTTGTTTTGATCCGAATTTTGATACTCTTTGGTATGGAAATGGTATATTTAATATTACTTTATTAAATAATACTGATCAATCTCTGGATTGGGAAATATGGGATGATCTCCCAGAAGGGTTATATCATATTTTCATTTATGCCAACGATACATTCGGTTATATTAATAATAACCATATATTAACTCTATATAAAGATACAGAAGCTCCTATCATTACAATTGATACACCTATCGATAAAACAACTTATAGTTCTCCACCTATTTTCTATATAATAGCATCAGATCCAAATATAGATACTCTTTGGTATAAAGTTGGAATTAATGAAATAGAAATCACAAAATTGTTTCAAGATTTTGATGCTATTATTTGGAACAATTTAGATCAAGGTGAATTTCAAGTTGAAATTTATGCAAATGATACTTTTGGACATATTAATTCAAATTTTACATTGCTATTATACAAAGATACACTAGCACCAAAAGTTGTAATTAATTCTCCATTGAATCAAACTTATTGGAATACAAGACCGATCTTAAATATAACCGCCTATGATCCTAATTTGGAAACTATTTATTGCATGATTAACACCACCTACTTTTCATTAAATAATAATACTCAAACCTATCTCCCTTTCGGTGTATGGAGCAATATAGCAGAAGGTGAATTTAAAATCCAATTTTTTGCTGTAGATAAATTTGGTCATTTAAACGACTCTTATACCTTAACTTTATTCAAAGACACTATATTACCAAATATTACTATTTACTATCCTCTTACAAATTCTCTATATGGGACAACCGCCCCTGATTTTAGTATTTTTGCCAGTAAATTTAATTTAGATAAAGTTTGGTATACATTAATTGGCTATACGGAGTATTATTTATTAAGTGAATTTTCTGGAACTATAAACCAAGAGGCATGGGATAATTTTGGAAATGGAACAGTCACGATCAGATTTTATGCCAATGATACTACTGGAAATATTAAAATGAAAGAAGTTATAGTCATGAAAGATATTTATGCACCCCATATTAAGGTTTATCAACCATCCAGTATAATAATTTGGAATAGTCCCCCAATTATTAATGTTTCTGCTTTTGACTCAGATTTAGATAGCATTTGGTATAAAATAGGATCAATGAAGTCAAATATAATTAATAATATGGAGGTGCAAGTTGATAATTTAATTTGGGAGAATATATCTGAAGGAAAATTCTATCTATATATTTATGCTAATGATTCTGTTAACAACATTAATGATACTATCTTTATTGTTTTATATAAAGATACTTTAGCCCCTCAAATAACTATAAATTCACCTTTTGAATACCAGGTATTTGAAAACGTTGCTCCTTATTTTAATCTAACCATTATTGAGGACAATTTAGATACTCGATGGTATACTCTAAATGGTGGGTTGACAAACACAACATTTAATAATAATATTGGACAAATTAATAAACAGGTTTGGGATGAGATATGGGGATCTCATCCAGATGGTGCCTTAATAACAATTAGATTTTATGCTAATGATAGCTTAAACCATCTTGGTTACCAAGATGTAATTATTAAAATTAAAAAATCTGAATTATTTGAATTAGCGAATCCTACAATGTTAATTACTGCTGGAGCAATAGAGGGTATTCTTGGAATAAGTACGATTAGTATAAAGAAAAATAAGAAATTTAAAAGAATGGATAAAAAGCAAAAAATGAAATTAAATAGTATACTTTATCTTTCCATGTTGCTAACAGGTTTACTCTTACTGACTTCTTTTATTTAAAACCAATTTAAATATATTCTTAAAAAAATTTTGAAAAAATAGTTTTATAGTAAAAGTATTGAATCCATAATTTATTTAAAAAATATTTTTACCTCCTGAAATTGATTCCCTAAAGAAGTATAAACTTTTTTTAATAAATAAAGAAAAGCTGAGTTTAAATTTTCTTTCATATTAAAAGGTGATAATATACGTATTTATTGCTAATAAGACCCTGCAGTATTGGTATTATCAAGAAATGTAATTTATTTTTTTTAGGCTATGTTTATAAAATTTTTTCATTTATTTTTAAATTATGAAAATTAAGTAACTTGGATTATAAAGTAAATGATAAATAAAAAAAAAAAGGAAAAGGTCATGATAGACCGATGATCGAGGTTAATTCTCTAAAGATCAAGGTCGATCATACAGCAACCTTAAAAGAACATTCAAAGATTATTGCCAACAACTGGCGATGATTTTTATTTTAAATCGGGAGTTGGGGATTTTGGGACATGATTTTCATGAGCCAATATATAATCGAATTCGCACGCTTTCCAATGGGTATCATAATGAATCTTCACTTGTTTACAACTTTGTATTGAACCATCAGGTTTAATAGTACTTTCTAGTACTATCCAATTATCACAAATTGTATCAAATGTGAAATTATAATATGTCCAAGTATCACATTTTACCCAATCAGTATAATGTGATTCCTCGACGAGGAAGAACCCTACAAACATGTTTGTTGATGGATTATATATTGTATTACCCTGCTTATCTGTTATTGTTATATATCCGAAATATTCACCATAATTTGGGAACCATTTCTTTTCTAAGGGTTCATAACCGCCTTTAACTCTGATTTGTACCCATTTATCTGCACCCCATTCTGGGCCAACGCAAATAGGTAATGGAGATTCAATATTATCAGCCACAAGTTCGATTTTACCTTTTTTAACTTCATATAAAGTATCATCGTCGATTCTTTGATCTACTGGCACGTCATCATTTCCCGGTTTGATCCTTAGAATGGATAATCCTTTTGGATCGCTATTATCCAGCATATTTGTAGATGGTGTCCCTCTATTAACAGGATTAAAACCATCATGTTTTAATATATTGGAAATTCCAACTCCACATGCGAATACCATGAAAATAATCAATACGATAAATACCAAAATCCCAGCAGTAATCCAAGCAAATCTTTTATTGCTGTGATCTATTTTCATTGGTTTTCTATTTCCTACTTTTTAATCATCACCTTTGAATTCCTTAAATTATGTGACTTTATAGTCACACATTAACTTTAGATTTATACAAATTTAAATTTTTCGGTAATTTTGACATTTTCTACAAAAATTAAACATCAAATATCCATTAATACAAATAGATGATATTTTGATTTAATATTATGGGTAAACTATTTTTGAGTAGTATTCAATATTAATGATATATGAAAATAGTTCATTCACATTTTTATCACAAAAATATATTTTATTAATTGAATATTTAAGACTTATGAACACAATTCAATAACTTTTTAATCTAAAATGACGTCTACATTAG
>JBHLOG010000197.1:0-5398 GCA_048940765.1 Promethearchaeota archaeon
CAGAATATGATGTAGTGTCAGATGGGCTTTCTCATGGAATGTTTCTTAAACTCTCTTCAATTCTACATGACAAAAAGAATCTTTTCATAAGTGCTGCACCAATAATTCAAGCAGTTCGAGGACGAAAAACGAAAACAGAAATTGAGCTTGTTAAGAAAGCTTGTGAAATTACAGAAGTTATTAATCATAAAGTGACCAAGCTAATAAAAATTGGAATGAGTGAAATGAATATTCAAAAACTGTTCCATGAAGAGATGGACAAACATGGAATAATTGAAGCTTGGCAACGTATTTCTTGCCCCGCCGTAGATGCTGGACCTGATAAGGAATTTGGCCATGTAGGACCCCTTTCTACTTCTAAAACAAAGAAAGGATATACTTTACATAACGATTTGGGAGTTAAATTCAATGGATATTGCTCAGATTTGCAGAGAATGTGGTTTTTTGGTTCTGAAAGCGAAATACCAAAAGAATTGAAACATGCTTTTGAAACAGTTTATATGGCAATTACGAAAGCAGCAGAATTCATTAAACCAGGTGTTACTGGATTTTCTGTAGATAAGATCGCTCGTGATTTCGTAAAATCTCAAGGTTATGACGAGTTTGCCCATGCTTTAGGGCATCAAATAGGCACAAATGCTCATGATGGGGGTATCATACTTGGTCCACTTTGGGAGCGTTACGGAGATTCCCCTAAGGGAATAGTTGAAGAAGGTAATATATTTACCCTTGAATTATATGTTAAGACGAAAAATTATGGAATGGTTTCCTTGGAAGAAGATATCGTTATTACTAAGGATGGATGTCAATTCTTAGTTCCAAGATGTGATAAATTCATTACAATATAAGAAAAATAGTTATTTCCAATTTTATTTTATTTGATTTATTAAATCTACTTGCTAATTGAAAATAATCAAGGAACATTCCCTAAAGTATTAATCGGAATCCTTAAAAAAAGAATAATTTTAGTACAAGCAAATTTTTATAAATTTTGAAAAATCACTTCGAAATCATAAAAATCAAATGGTTTTAGGATATATCCATCGGCTTTTGTTTCGCCCATCTTTTTCTCTACTTCAGAACCAGGAATAGCGGTCAACAAATATACTAGGATCTCTTTATTAATATTATGATCTTTAATCATTTTACAAATTTCATAACCCGAGATATCCGGTAAGATGATATCTAAAATTTTTACCTAGATATTCTTTGATACTAATATTTAAATAATTATATGCAGATATAATTTGTAAACTTTTTACAACAAAAAGAATTTTTTTGAATATAGTGTGTGTTCAAAAAAAAAAATAATAGGGTTATGATTTATGGTTGTTGAAATTACAACCCAGACAGGCTTTTGTCCTGAATGTGGTGGCTCAACGATTGATATTTATCAAAAAGGGGAGATTGTTTGTCAACATTGCGGTTTGGTAGTATCTGAAAAGGCAATGGATTTTAGTCATAGTGGTGTAAGGGCTTATTCTAAGCAAGAGAAGGATAAAAAAGAAAGAACGGGATGTCCAATTTCAATTTTGATGCCTGATATTGGCCTTAGTACAGTTATTGATAGAACAAAAATTACAAATCCTGATTTAAGAAGAGCAGCAAAATGGAATACTCATTTATCCTGGGAAAAGCGAAATATGCTAATTGCTATTACAGAATTAAAGAGGATTGGTGGTAATTTAAATTTTCCCGAGCGAGTAAAAAGATCGGCTGTACGACTTTATAAAGATGTTTTTAAGAAGAATCTCTTGAGGGGAAGATCTATAAATGGTATGATTGCTGCTTGTGCTTATTATGTGTGCAAGCAAGAGAAAGTTCCTATTACTCTTCAAGAAATCTTAGACGAGGCTTCAATAAATGATAATATTGTAAAGAAATGTTATAAGATCTTAGTAAGAGAATTGAACTTGAAATCGCCCCATATTGATCCAATTTCCCTTATACCACGCTATTGTGCAGATTTAGGACTCCCTATTAATATAGAGAAGGAAGCAGTAGGTGTATTAAAGAATTTCATTGAAAACAGTTCTACATGCGGAAAAGATCCAAAAGGTTTGTGTGCAGGTGCGATATATTTGATTTCGAAATTGAAAAATTATAAAGTAAGTCAAAAAGACATTTCAAAAGTAATTGGAGTCACTGAAGTAACCCTTCGTTCGAGGTATAAAGAATTTTTACAGAATGTGACATTTAATTTTAATATTCAATAATATAGATTTTTCTTTTCCATATCTTTTTTCAAGCTAAGGCTTGAGAGGGCGTAATCTTCTATTTTTGAAAGAATATAATACAATTAATATTAGAAATTTATGTTTATTGTCTTCTAATTAATTTAAAAAAATTAAAATTATATCAAGTTAATTTATTTTATCTCTTCTTAAGTCCTGTTCTTCTAGCTGCAATTAATCCTACTTTGCGTCCTGGAGGAGCATTACGGCTCGTTGTTGTTGATATATGTGGATGTTTATGTCTGCCTCCACCAAAAGGATGGGAACTTGCATTCATAGCACACCCACGAACCACAGGCCACTTTTTTGCTTTTGATTGTAAGTAGTAATATTTATTTCCAGCTTTAAGGAAAGGTTTTTCAGTTCGACCTCCTCCAGCTACAACTCCAACAGTAGCCAAACAATTTTCATTGATCCACTTTGCTTTCTTTGAACGGAAGAGTAATTCAACTTTATTACCAGATCTATTTCTTACTATTGCTGCAACACCAGAAGCTCTCGCAAATTTACCTCCGTCCTGAGGGGTTGCCTCAACGTTGAATACTAATGTTCCCAAAGGCATCTTTTTTAATGGTAATATATTTCCTATCTCTACCTGTTGTCCATATCCTGTTTTTGATTGAATAAATTCTTCTCCTATATAAACTCCTTCTGGTGGGAGCCAAAGTCCCTTTTCACCATCATCGTATTGAATTTGAGCTAATGGGGCACCTCTTCCTGGAGAATGGATAAAATTTATTACCCTAAATTTAAACAGTTTCTCGTCCTTTTTAAATGGGCGATATTTTACTTCCCCTGCATGGCGATGACTAGGTGATCTAAAAGTGAGAACACCTCGACCTTTCCTCTGTGCTAAAATTCGTTTTCCCAATTGCTACACTTTAGTTTCTGGATAGGAATTTAAATTATTGAAACTTTAAATTTTTTATCTTTTTAATTCTAATTTAACAAATTTTTGAAAATAAAGGCCTTTTTAAGATTAGAGTTATTAAAAAGAGTTTAAAGCATATTATTTTTCAGAAGATCATCGATATTGTAATTGAAAGCAATTGGAATTTCTCTTTCTAAGAATTCTCCGGCAATATTTTGTAACAACAAGCTTTTAATTTCTTCAAGGTTATTAGTTTGTCCTAGAACCCAACCAAGTTTTACATATGCAACTTCTGGTAAGAGATTTCTTCCGGGGATAACTCCCATGTTTAATAATTCTCTTCCTGTAGAATAGACATTCATACCAACAAATCCGTGAAGTGTTTGAGTTGTCATGAGAACAATGATGCCTTCTTGAATAGCTCTTTTAATTGAACTATATATATTAGTGGATACATGTCCTAATCCTGTTCCAGCAAACACAATTCCTTTATATCCTTTATCTATGTAAAAATTGATTAGTTCATTGTCATTTCCAGGGTAGGAATATACTAAGGCAACCTTCTCTTCAAATTTACTAAGAGTTTGAGTTTCTAATTTTAACTTTTTTTTATATTCATTGGTAAACATTCTAATTTTTCTATTTTGGACCATTCCGAGGGGTATATTATTTATTGTTCTAAAGGTATTTCTAACAGAAGAGTGCATTTTTCTTACTAATGTCCCTCTATGAATTAATCCATAATCATGCGAGGAAGATCCGAGCATCGACACTACTACTTCAGCAATATCTGAACTAGCTACCACTGCTGCATTAATTAGATTTAAAGCAGCATCTGAAGAGGGTCTATCTGAGCTTCTTTGACTTCCAACCAAGACAACAGGAATAGACAAATCTTTTAGCATGAAAGAGAGTGCCGCACTTGTAAATGACATAGTATCAGTTCCATGACCTATAATTACACCATCCATTCCGGAATTTGCTGCATCTTTGATATTTTCTGCTAATTTCTGCCAATTTTTTGGCTTCATATTTTCTGAAAGAATTTCAAACACCATTTCACAATCGAGATTACATATTTCTGCTAACTCTGGAACTGCACTGAATAATTCTCCCGGTGTGAAAGAAGGAATTACTGCTCCAGTCGTATAGTCTAATCTTGAGGCAATTGTCCCACCTGTTCCTAATAATTTTATATTAGGAAGATCTTTATTTATGGGAAATTCTTTTTGAGGTATTTTATACGAAACTTCTCTTTTTCCTATCTTTTTGATCTCTTGTATTTCAGAAACCTTAACTCCAATGTTGTAATTATTTTCTAATTTAATGTTTATGAAATTTGGCGCAGAGTGTTCAATTCTCGGTAGGATAATGCCCTCATATTGAGTTTTATCTGTTTTAATTTGAACAATATCCCAAATTTCAAGATTATTTTTTTCTAAGAGTTTTTTTCCTTCTCCTTTATAACCTTTAAGCTTCTCGCCCATTTATTTCATCTCCTTTAACTTTTGTTTTATTGAATTTTCTAATTCACGGGAAACTAGTGCACCATCAATCTTTCCTCTAACTTTTTTCATAACTTCACCCATTAGTGGGCCTTTAGCCCTCATTTGTTTCTCTTTAATTAGATCATTGTTACTATTGATAATCTCTTCAATTATTTTTTTGAGATCATCAACAGAAACACTTTCAATTTTTAATTTCTTTTTAATTTGTTTTATAGATAACTCTGGGAAATCTGCTTTGAGGCTCATTATTTCTATTATAGCTTCTTTACTTATTTTTTTATTTTTTAATAGAGTGAAAATTTCGAAGAAATCATTGTCAGTTATATTTTCAATATTTTTTCCATCTCTTCTAAGGGCAGTTGTAGTTTCTAATAAAGTTGTTAATATTAAAGATGGGTTAACAGGGTAAATTTCTATGATTTTATCAAATAAGCCGAGATTTCCTGTAAAAACTAGGTCTTTGATGAATCTTTCTTCAGTTTTATATTTTTTAGAATAATTTTTTATTGTTATCCAGGGATATTCTGGTAGATTTTTCCTAATTTCGTTGATCTCTTCTTCTTTATTAAAAATAGCTTCTATGTCAGTGTCAGGATATAATCTTGCTCCTCCGTGAAGTTCTCTTAAAAATTCTGTATTTCCATTTTCGAGGGCATGTCTAGTTTCAGGAGGAACGCCGTCAAAAGTAACTTTTACTCTATTGAGTATAACACTCATTGCTTTACTTACTTCTTTATTAGAACCTAATACCAATACAAAACAATCTGATTCTTTCCAATTTAATT
>JBHLOG010000055.1:0-23330 GCA_048940765.1 Promethearchaeota archaeon
CTAATAATTAAATTTTCTTAGACTTTATTAATTTAATTCAATATTCATTCAATTGTTCTTATTTAAACGATCCTTATTAATTTTAAGTTCAAATAATGTTACACTATATTTCTATATGTTAAATTATTTTAACAATTAAATTGATATTCAAAATTTTATATAAATAAATGATAATTATAACGATTTATTCTTTCGAAACCATTAATCACTACGTTTCTTGATATTAGAAATCTTTAGTTAAAAAAAAGCTAAGTATTGAAAAAAGATGAATTCGACTTTTTTAAAAAAAAATAAAAAAATAATTTTAATCTTAGTATTTGTAATTATTATTCCATCAACTATAGGTATCATATTCGCAATCTATATCTTTTCTAATGATGACTTACAAACACCAATACAAATTGAATCTGATGCGGACTTTATCCCTTACGATTTTCCAGGAAATGGAACACAAGAGAATCCATATATAATAGAAGGTCTTAAAATTAGTGCGAGTGGTAGTTTGACTGTTGGAATTAGTATACGAAACACAGATAGTTTCTTTATAATTAAAAATTGTCTTGTCTACTCTGATTATTTGGGGATTAGTCTAATCGAGGTAGCCGAGGGAACCTCATGGATTATTAATAATACATGCATTTCAAAATCTGGTGATGGTGGTGGAATCGTTTTAAACCAAATGTCAAATAGCACTATTGTGGGTAATTTATGTATTAATTTTATGCAAGGAATTCATATTAATCATGTTTCAAACTGCTTAATTAAATTAAACATCGTTGAAGACAATAATTATCAAGGCATTAACATTCGTTATTCGAGTAATAATATAATAACTAATAATACAATAAAAGCCTCCTCTGAGCACGGAATAGCACTTGTAGGAGATGCAAATTGGAATAAAATATATAATAATATTTTATTTGAGAATGCTTATTCGGTCACTTACAATGTTGATGGAAGGTTGACGGGAATCATTAATAGTCAAGCATTTGATGAAGGAAATAATAATACTTGGTATGATGATATAAATAAAAAAGGTAATTATTGGTCAAATTATCAAGGAATCGGAAATTATTCAATTGATGGACCAGCAGGGACAGAAGATATATATCCTCACGAGATTAGTTAAGCTTTTTATCATTATCATTAATTTTTACTTTTTTATAGTTCCTTAGAGAATTTCTATCTTAAAGAAATATCCTATTGGAAGAGTAATAAAGTTGTAAACTTATATCAATTAATCTATGAAGTTCAGCTCTTAATGAAAAAGAATGAAAAGAGAAAAAAGAAAAGCTATTAACAGAAATTGATGAGTTAGAAAAAGATATTAAAATTAGCGATTTTTATTTTTTATATCCCATCTTGATTTCTATTGAAATAGATTAATCAAAAGCATGAACCTCAAAAGGATTAGGAAATCCATTATGGCATTAACAAAATTAAAGAATTGAATTAATAATTATAAACATTAAATATCTTTTTTTATTAGCTTTTTATATATTGGATTTTAAAATTAGCAATAGAGTTTTTAAAAATAGATAAAAAAAAATATATCAACCCGAATTATTAACGACCTTTAAATATAGGTTTTCTATTTTCCTTAAGTGCTGCCTTTCCTTCCTTGAAGTCTTCGCTAATTAATTGAGGTTGAATAAAAGCATTAAACTCCTCCTGTGCTAAACGTATCGCTTTTCTTGCTTCACTCTCCATGATTTTGTAATGCCCATATTTGATCGCCCTTAGTGATAATGGTGCATTATCACGTAATATTTCAGCCATTTTGGTAGCTTCCACCATAAGCTCTTCTTTATTTTTTGTTACATGGTTGATTAGACCTAATTCATAAGCTCGTTTAGCACTCATCGGTTTCCCTGACATGTAAAATTCCATAGAGGCCTTGAAAGGCATATAAGGTTTATATTCTACAATTGCACCAACGATTCCAACATAGACCTCACCAAAGATAAATTGGGTATCTTCAGTAGCATAGGTTATATCTGTGCTTAAAACTCCAAGCCCATATCCACTACCAATAACATTTCCATGGACTGCTCCGATGATTGGTTTCAGGATTTTAGTGCCATTCGGAGGAAAAGCTTTAAGAAGATCTTTTAACAAGCCCTTAACATAAATATCTGCGCCACGACTAAAGTCAGGACCTTTTGCACTGAGAATTGCCACTCTGCTTTCTGGATCTTTCGCAAAACGCTCCCATGCTTCTCCCAAAGCTCTGCATAAAGGAGGATCCAAGCGGTTATTTTCTGGATTGTCTATTGTAAGATATGCGATCTGATCTTTGTTTTCGTAAATTAAAACATCCTTTACCATATTTTTATTCCCTTTTTTTAAATTTAAAGAAATTTCTTAATGGATATAGAGAATATTTTTATCTATTTCTTTTTAAATTTTACTTATGATAACTTATAGATATCAATCCAATTATTCAATTGATAGACCAGCAGAGGTTGAAGATATATATCTCAGTGAAATTAATTAAGATTTTTATCATAATCATTAATTTTCATTTTTTTTATAGTTCCTTAGAGAAATTTTATCTTAAGGAAATATCCTTTTTGAAGAATAATAAGGCTGTAAACCTTGATTTACATCTATGAACTAATTTTTATTATTAACTAAAACTTAGATTTTTAATAAGGGAAATCATACCCTTGACAATTTGTTTTTAATGCGTAATTTTTTATTGTTTGCATTGCTATTTAAACAAAAGTTTATTTAAATAAATATCAATTATAGTCATTCGCTAGATTAACGTTACAATTAAGAAAATTGAGGACATTAACTGAAAATGATTTTGAGTTTCCCTAACATGGGTCCGAATTGGGTTGCGTTTAAAACATTATTTGAACAGCTAGATCCATCTATAAAAGTGATCTTACCTGACCCTACTAACAGAGAAGCAATTAAAATCGGTGTAAAATATAGTCCAGAGTTTGTATGTTTCCCCTTTAAGGCAACATTAGGCGATTTCGTAAGTGCTATCAAAAAAGGTGCTGATACATTAGTTATGGCTATTGATTGCGGACCATGTCGCTTCGGATTTTACCATGCTGTCCAAGAACGGCTTTTACATGATATGGGATACAAGCACGTAACTGTTATTCCTTTGGATCAAGCAGATCTACTTGAATTTCATTGGGTTAAAACTCTCCAAGAAGTTAGTAGTAAAAGTGGTCTTTTTGTTTATCCTAAGTTTGTTAAAGCTGTCATTTTTTTCTTGAAAAAAGCGAAATTATTGAGTGATATTCAAACTGCAGAGGGATTATTCCGCGCATATGAACGCAATCAAGGAGACACAACAGATGTATTGAATAATATATTAAACAAATTAGATCAAGCTAATACTCTTAAAGAATTAAGAACTTTTAAAAAAGTTATCAAAGAAGATTTTAATAAGATTGATATAGATAAGTCTCGAACTCCTTTACGGGTTGCGATATTTGGAGAGATTCATATAAGTTTGGAGCCATATGTTAATGTAGATATTCGAAGAAAATTAGGAGATTTAGGTGCAGAAATTCATCAAAATTTAAATTTATGGGATTGGGTTTCACATAAATTTCATTTGAATTTCCATCGAAAATGGTTAGAACATTTATCTCGTCCATACCTTCCTATGGACATTGGGGGTGAGTGCCAATGGGTTCTAGGTGAGTATGTTGATCGTGCTCAAAGTGGCTTTGATGGAGCCATTCATTGTTATCCTTTCACGTGTATGCCTGAAGTAACAGCTCGAACGATAATAACAAATAAACTTAAAAAAATCTACGATCTTCCAATAATATATTTTTCTTTTGATGAACATTCTGGAACTGAGGGAATGCGAACGAGATTAGAAGCCTTTGTAGATCTAATGCAATCAAGACGGAAACATAAATTAGAAACTGAAAAAATTTCGCTTGAAGATGATAAAAAGAGTTTTTATAGTTCCAATGGATCTCATTTCTTTCAAGAATGTTATCAATTAATTCAATCATAAAATAGGTGATTTAAAATAGTACAAGTTTCTGATAAGGTTGTAAAAGAAGATGGTAAGCATGATGGCTTTCTTGGAATTGATATTGGTAGTGTTACTTGTAAATTTGTTTTAATGGATATGAACGGGAATGTCCTTACTAGTGTATTTTTACGTAATAGAGGTTCTCCTATAGAATCTGCCAAAGCAGGCATGGAAGACTTACGGTTGAAAATTGAACAAGATGAAAAATTACAAGAATACGAAATTCGTTGTTGTGGAACCACAGGCTCAGCAAGATATTTAACAAAAGCCATTGTAGGAGGAGATCTTGCTAAAACAGAAATTATTGCTCACGCGGTTGCCACGCAATCTTTATATCCTGATGTACGTACAATCTTGGAAATTGGTGGACAAGATTCGAAAATTATCATTTTACGGGATGGGATTATTGTAGATTTTGCTATGAATTCTGTATGTGCTGCTGGTACTGGGTCTTTCCTTGACCATCAAGCAGCTAGATTAGGAATACCAATTGAACAATTTGGAGATTATGCTGTAAAGTCAAAGAATCCAGTAAGTATAGCAGGGAGATGCACGGTATTTGCAGAATCAGATATGATACATAAACAAAATGCAGGATATTCTAAAGAAGATATTATTGCTGGTTTGTGTGATTCTTTAGTAAGGAATTATATGAATAATTTATCGAAGGGAAAAGAATTAGCAGAACCAGTCGTCTTTCAAGGTGGTGTATCCTATAATAAAGGAATTATTCAAGCATTCGAAAGACATTTAGGATGCCAAGTGATCGTTCCGAAGTATAATGTCTTGATGGGAGCCTTAGGAATGGCAATTCTTGTTAGAGATCACTATTTAGATCATCCAACGGAAACCTTATTTAGAGGGCTTCATGTAGGGGATTTAGAATTCAAAACATCTACATTTCATTGTGGAGACTGTCCAAATAATTGTGAGATTGTTCAAGTCAAGATGCCTCAGGATGAAAATAAGGTTATTGCTCGTTGGGGCTCAAGATGTGGGAAATGGGAAGTTTTTTGAAATTCGTGAGGTACTAGAATAAAATGTCAAAATTTTTAAAACAAATAAAAGAGCTAGGAGAGGAATTCCTTGAAACACTTCAACATAAGATAAAATTATCGACGATTTTTGATATTTTTTTAGAAAAGGTTATTCCCACATTTGTTTCAGAAAAAGATTTAAAAGAATATTATGAAAAAAGAATGGAAGAAGTTAATGATTTTATCGATAAACTTTAAAATAATTAATTTAATTTAATCAAGATAAACATAAAAAAGAGAAAAAAAAATGAGTGAAATTGAAAGCCCGGAAGTAAATCCAGAGGGTGATAAATTAAATCCGAAAGTGATTGCGACCGATATTTTATATGCTGCGGTAAAAGGATTTAGTGGTTTATTTTTTAAAGCGTTCATGGATTTAAAAATTGAGGGTCAGGAGAATATTCCTATAAGAGGAAAAGCTATTCTTACTAGTGTTGCGAAAAATATTATTCGAGATATGTTAATTATCAGCCAGGTTACAGGTCGTAAAATACATTTTATGCTCGATCCAAAATTAATGAAGCATCAAATTGCTGGACCGGTTTTAAAAAGCCTTGGTATGATTCGAGGAACTGAAAGTAAAGAAGATACAGAACCAATTGATAAAGTTTTTGAGATATTAAATGAAAAGGGTGATCTTGTCGGGATGACTCCTGAATCAAGACACGATCGTGAAGTACAGATTAAATCAATGGCAGCTATTATCAAATTTGCTGTCGCTGCAAGCGCTCCAATCATTCCTATAGCGATTACGACTGAAAAAACTAAAATATTAAACATGTTTACGGGAGATGGGATAAAGGTTAAGGTTGGAACACCCTTGAAAGTTGAAAAGAGATTAACTAGAGAGAAATATCGCGCTGAAAGATATGAATTAGCTGAGGATATAATAAATATTATAGAGAAACTTGGACAAGTATCCGAGTTTGAAGAAACAGATAACTTCTAAATTGGATTTTTTAATTTAATTTTTTATCTTATTATTCCAATGAATATAGATTGACCATTCGAATTTTTTACCTTGATATTCTCCATCACATGTAGCTCCTAATTCAAATCCAATGTGTTCATGCCAAAGTGCGGAAGCTTTATTTGCAAGTGGAGCTTCAACTATAAAAGCAACTATAGGCAACTCAGTATCCATTAAGATTTTTTCAAAGATTGCTGTTCCTACTCCTTTTCGTTTATATTCAGGGATTACACTAATTTGATCTAAATAAACAAATTTAGAATTTTCTGAAGTTAAGAATACTCTTATATTTTTATCATTAGTATATAAGTTATCTAGAGAAGTTCGAAAATTGTAGATATTATATTGATTCTTATAAATACTCGCAAACGCGATTATATCTCGTTTCTTATTTTTTGCTACATAAATATCTATGGTTGGATCTAGGATAAGTTTTTCATAACGTTTTACATCTAGCTTTCTTCTTAAAAATCCCTGATGTTCTAAACGTTCTCTTTGTTTTTTTGGAATTATATTTATATCGTATATTTCGATCAGATTTTGCTTTAAAGCATTATACACACCTAATGCATCTTCTAATTTAGCAATTCCTATGGTAAGATCAAATTTCTGTGGCATTTTTGAAAATTACTCCATAGTTTTTAAAGATTTTAAAATAAAATGAATGGATCTTACATTTACTGATAATCAAAAAGTAATAATTATAATTTTAATAAAATAAAATTATTTTAAATTATTAAAAAACATAACATCATTAAATAATTTGGAATGAAGAAAAAGGGTAATTGCATGGTTGATTTCATAAAATTAAAAGGAAATCCAAGTGAAAGAGGCGCTCAACAAGGAGAACAATTGAAGGAAAAAATTAATAATATGTTTGACGTGGTGTTTCATTCAAAAATGTTTTCAGAAGTAACTTCTAAATTAATCCCACTCTCCATAATTAAACTTGGATTAGGGATCACGGGTAAAAAGAATATAAAAAAACCTTTACAAGAACTCCTCCCGAATCAATTTAACAAAATGTTGGCTATAGGGAAAGCAGCAGATATAAAAAAATCGATTATTTTTGGAGCTCATTTTATTGAAATAATGTCGGGTGATCCAAAATCTATTTATAAAAATCCGCCAGTTCAAGCATGTTCAATGATATTTGCCCTTCCAGAAGCTACTTCTGATAAATCAATGATTTTTGGGCGAAATTATGACTTTCCTAATGTTCTCCAGCCATTCCAAGTGGTTCGGGAAGAATTGCCTGAGAACGGTTATAAAAATATAAATTTTACTCAATATCCTCTTGCAGGTTGTCATATGGGATTGAATGAGGAAGGATTAGCAATAGGATATAATTATGGTCGTTCATGGAAAAAAAGTCCACTTGATTTTCGGTTAAAAGGTGTTCCTGGTACTTTTATAGTTCAAAAAGTTTTGGAAACTTGTGCAACTACCCAAGAAGCTATTAACTTCATTACTAAATTCACAGCACGCGCAAACGGATGTCATTATGGCCTTATGGATACTTCAGGAGATATATGTATTATTGAAACTACAAGTACTCGATATGCTATACGTCGACCTAAAAATGGGATTTTAGCTCATACGAACCATTATCAAACCGAAGAACTTAAAGATGCTAATTTACCTGACTATGTACGTTTTAAAATGAATGATATGGATATCTCCCCCATAGAATCTCCAATAAGACGTTACAAAAGGGAAATGGAGCTATTAACAAAATATAATGGTCAAATCACTATGGATTCTATAAAAGAAATTTTAAGTGATCATGAAAGTAGAGAACCAGATGACTTTACAGTTTGTACTCATGGTTCTGAGGCAGGAACGTTAGGATCAATAATCATTATGCCCACTAAAAAAGAATTCTGGGTGACAGATAATTATCCTTGTAAATCTAAATATGAGAAATTCATATTATAACTAAAAATTAAAAAAAAAGAAATAAATTTTTAATATCTTGTTCTAGATGCTTGAATTCGAAGTTTAGCTTTAGTATTTTCTTTTTCATCTTGTAAAATAACATATTGCGTTTTTGAGGGTAATTTTATTTCAAATTCTTGTTCTGCAACCTTTTCATCTTTTTTCAAATGATCTTTTTCTCTTAAAATAACCTTAAGTTTTTCTACAGCAGGTTCTCCAGTTCGAACAGTTTTAAATTCACTCCAAAGAGACATATCGGCACGTGAAGTAAACTCTTGATTCTTTTGGAGCTTTATAGTGCCCTTATTAGGAAACCTAGCCTTAAAGACCTTCGGTCCGTCTACTTTGAAATAAAATTCTCCCCGCCAACCCATTATATCATAATCTTTCAGAGTTTTTAAACTCATTAAATCTATACTGATTAAATAGCGTTCTTTCTCTTCTCCGACTTGATCTTGGGTAAAACTTTGATCTTTTGCATACGTCTTCTTTCCTTTAGCATAATACCTCCTACTAATGACAATTCACCAATTATTTCTAATTCAAGATTTTTTTTAGATCTATTATAGTGGGTAAGTATATATGTTTTGTGAGAGTTGATTATTAAAAATTTAATAGCCGCTTTAGTAAAAATAAAAAAGACACATAAATATTAATTAGAGATCTAACACATTATTATTAACGATTATTCTCAGTAAATCTAGTCGTGATTTTTATGTTATTTGTAGAATTAGATGATTTAACTCAATTATCTGGAATTTTTGGATTTCTCGGGGTTGCTATAGCTTGGTTATATGGTGCAATCGTACTTTATAAAGCAATAAAAACTAAAGAAAAATTACTTTACTATTTTTTCTTGGCTGTTATTTTCACGATATCTCCATGGTATCCTTCGGGTCTAGGTTATATCTACTGGTTAATTACACATGAGGAAATTGTGTATCCTATTTATGTTTTAATTGGAACAATTGGAATTCCTATCGCCTTGCTTTCTTGGCTCCAAATCTATATGCCAGCTTTACATGCCAAGCAAAAGAATATTGCGACAATATTAGCATTAGTTTTTTCGATTGTATTTTATATATACATTATATATTTCCTATTCATTGCTCCAGGAGCTCCTGTAGATGATCTTATAGGGATCAAAAGAAGTCCAATTGATATTGATTATAAAAGTTTTGTTATAGGATTTCTTGCTTTTTCTTTAATAATAAGCACTGTTACCGGAAATGAATTTGCAATATCTTCATTAAAGGTGAAAGAAAATCCAGTTATAGTTTGGAAAGGTAGGTTCTTAATTCTATCATTTAATTTCTTTGCGATAGGAGCTATAGGAGATGGATTTATTCCGCTTTCACCAGCAACATTAATAATTTTTAGAATATTTCTAATGCTTGCGAGCACATTTTACTACATAGGGTTCATTATGCCAAAATGGATGAAAAAAATTCTTCGATTAGAATAGTTGATGGATAAATTCTTTTTTTTTATTTATAATTTATAATAAGTACAGCGATTATGACTATTACTCCCCCAAGAATATTCCATAAGACAATTATTTCACTCCTTTGAAGTAATAATGAGAAAGTTAAAGTAAGAAAAGGTTCGATATATAAGAATGAGGAAACTTTTGATGATTTTAATTTCTTTTGCGAATTTTGCCAAATAAAATACCCTAACACATAACATCCAAGTCCTAAATATATAGCGGAGATAAGAATTAAAACATTTAAAAAGTTATTGATGAATATAATGATTTCACCATTGATTAATACAAAAAAAAATAGCTCAATTGTACCAATATATGCTATATATTTATTCATGGTATTACTTGAACTGTGATTTGATATTTTCTTGGTTGCTGTAGAATAAACCGCCCATAATAATGGTGTTATTAGTGCAAATAAATATCCTAAAAAATTCGGGGATTTTGGTGTAACTGTAGTTATATCACCTCCAGTTACTAACAAAAATCCACCAATCGTTGCGATTATGAAACCGATTATTTTTAAGACATTTAATTTTTCATTAAAAAAGATTAAAGCAAGAATCGTAATAATGACAGGAGTAATTAGACATACAAATAAAGCGGGAAGAGATGGACCAACAATCTCAATTGCAGTATATTGAGCAAGAAAAAATAGTGATACACCAGTAAAACTAGAGATAATTATTAGAATCCAATCTGTTATTGAAAATGGACCTTTATTTTGCCTTTGATTAATTCCATTATCTTGTTTAGTTTTTCCACTTAATTTCAAATAAATATCAATAATTAAAAAGGAGAAGGAAGCGATTATGAATCGATTTAATGCGATGCTTAAGGGGGGAATGAATTCAACAGCAATATCGACTACAACAAAAGAAAAACTCCATAGAATAATCATAAAAATTAATTCTAAATAAATTATCAGCATTTAAAATCTAACTTTTACCTATAGTAAGTCTAAATATAATCAAATTAATCCATGAAAATGATTTATTAATTATAGTAAATTAAAAACAATAATAATTATTTTTGGAAAGAAATTTATTGAAGAAAATTAGTTATAGCTTAAGAATAGGAATTGTAGGCAACGTTCAAACAATAAAAGAGACATTTTTTGAAAGTTTAAGCAAATCTGCTTTAAGATCTAATATTACTGAAAGAAATTATGAATTTTTAATAGTTTTTAACCAAGTTCCAATAAAAATTAGACTTTATCTTAAAAATGATATCAAGGATCTAATGTATGATTATGAAAATATACAGAATCTTGATGTTTTAATTCTAACTCTAAATCTATATCAGCCTGATTCAATTGATTCTATTAACAAACAAAAATTAGAGGAGCTTTTTGAGGCATTTTCATTTCAGGGAATCTCTATGTTAGTTGGAATGGATATACCTCAGATATCTAATAAACCACCTCCCAAAAAATTTAAGATAAGTCGATTTCAATTAGAAAAGACTACCAAAGATCTAAATTTAATCTATTGTTTTGAGATATTGAATAATAATAAAGATATAATTGAGATTTATAATACAATTTTAAATGATTTTATTCTCAGGTTTCAATTTTCAAATCCAGAATTATTTGAACAAGCAAAAGATTATGGAAAAAAACTCATAGATTAATTATAAAAATACAAAAAAAAAGCCTAAAAATTAATTTTTCTTAATATAAAACAATAAATGAAGAAAATAAATAGAAAAATCGAAAAGTTATAAAAAAAATATAATACAAAATAAAATATAAACAATAAAATGCTTTTTATAAAGATGGGATAAAATGGGAGAAGAACCAAGTGGTTTATTAACAATTGAGAGAGATGAGGGGCGCAGGAAATGTCCCAGTTGCGGCGAAGAAAATAAAAATATGATTCATGAGTCTACAGATAAAACAAATATTATAAGTGATTACCCGAGAGTGTACGGCCGAAAATATCGGTGTGGACGCTGTGGTCAGGAGTGGCGCGAAAAATAATATAAATCTAGATGTATCGACCATTTCATTTTTTACTTTTTACATTTTGATAAGTTATGTGTTATTAATACTAATAACAACACTAAATCACAAATTTTTAAATTAAAAAAGGATAATATTAATAAGATATCTTAATATCTCTTTTAAGATAAAGGGGACTTTTACTTATCATGGATTTTGCGAGATTTGTCCAAATTTACATTATTCAAGGTTTATTTGCGCTATTTTTTCTTTTTATGGCATTTAGGGTATTAAGAAGAGGTACAAAAAGATTAAATCTTTATCTAAGCAGTTTTTACCTTTCAGTTACAATTGGCGGTATAATAAATATGATATATGCAACTATTTTTGATCCTACTATTGTTTTTATAATGCATTTTATGACATATTATCTTTTTTGTTTTTCTATGGCGTTTCTTCTTATATTTGTACTAATTCTCATAAAACCAGGAAAACAGATTAAATTTGAAACACAATTTTCTATCTTAATAGTTTTTGGGCTGCTAATTTTAGGTCTCTTATTAATCCCAAATGGGATAATAATCAATGATAGAACCAATTGGAAACCTGATTGGTCGTGGGTTTTTTTAATCTATTCCATGGTAGTCTGCAGCATTATGGTTATTATACCAACCGTTTATTATTCACTAAAAATTTATATAAAGTTTGAAAATGAATATTTAAAAAAAAAATGGAAATATTTTTTATTTGGAATATATGCCTATTTCTTTCTCTATTATGGAACCTCGATTTCAAACACCTTAAATAATGATTCATTTAGGTTTATATGGTCATTAATTTCCTTACCTACTCTTATTTCACTCTATTTGATATATTATGGCGTAGGACGTCAACTTGAATAGATTTCCCGCTTTGGTTTTCTAATTAAAACAATTAGATGTCTTAGTATTTTTTCTATTAGGAAAAAAGCAACAATAATAAATATAGAATGATAAATTGTTACATTAACTAAATAATTTTAAAATTAAATTAAGGTTTAATGTGGTTTTATCATGACGCTATTACAAATGTCAATAACAAGATTCTTAACTGTGTATATCGCTCAAGGACTTGTATGCACTTTTTTTATATTTTTAGCGTACAAAATCCTTAAAAGAGACAGGAAACGATTAAACATCATCTTTTCCGGATTTTATTTATCTGGAGCATTCGGACTACTAATTAATTTCATTTATGCCCCACTTGATCCACAGGAATTTGAGAAGATAATTTTATTTCTGAATTACTTAACGAATTTTGGGATTTTCTATTCACCAGTATTTCTCTTAGTTTTTGACTTAATACTTTTAAAATCAGAGAAAGTAATTACACCCTTCAAACAGATAGCAATTCTTATAATTTATGGAATTGCGATGTTTAGTATGATATTTTTTGTTTATATTGAAGGATTGGGTGTAGAAATTGACCCAGAAAGTTGGAGTCCCATTTGGATGCTTCCTTTCTTCCTGTATCTGTTAATTATTGAATCTATCGTTACTAGTCTAGTTTTTTACTTATCATTTCAGATATACAAAAAATTCGAAGATGAAACCTTAAGAAAGAAGTGGAAATTTTTTATATTTGGAACAGCTGCTTTAATTATCTTCATGTATGGTATTTTTGTATCTAATTTTTTGAATGATGCTACATTTAGATTAGTAATGGGTGCAATAGGTTTAATTTTGGCCATTGTTGGAGGATATTTGATGTATAATGGTGTAGGACGTCAATTAGAGAAATAAATTCCAATTTTTTTTTATTTTTAACCATCTCAAATTTTATTTTGTCTAATTAACATTATAATATATAGTTAGTATCAAAATTAGCTTTAAAGTGAAAATTTAGAAGAAAATATGTTCCTTTCTTAACCATTGAAATTGTGTTTTTCTATGATAGAAGAACTAATAAGAGTGAGAGGTATTGGTCCAATTGCAGCAGAACGATTAATGAATGCAGGAGTCAAATCGATTGAGGAAATTGCTAACTCTAAACCCGAGGAATTAGCGTGGATTAAAGGTATAGGTATGATATCTGCTCATTCTATAATCAGCAATGCCAAAGAATTGATTAATTTAGAAAAAGGGATACAAAAAGTTTTAAATTCAATCAAAGAAAATTTTGCGAAAAGTTGCCCTAAATGTGGGGGTGAATTAAGCGAAAGGTTGATAATTTTAGGGCCTGAAAGGAGATTAAGAGCTAATCAATGTAATTTATGTAAGTTTTATTTACCAATATAATTATTATAATTTTGAGTTAAACTATATAGTTTTTAGTTTCAATAAAATAGAAAATTTTAAAAATTATTTCATGAATGAAAAAAGTCCAAGTTTTATGTTAAAAGAAGACGAAATTTATGAGGAAGATAAAAAAGGAATAAGATTAATTTGTCCTAAATGTAATAAGGCAAAATTAGTACAAATACCCAAAAAAACAGTGGAAAACTCTAAAACTCTTTTAACAATTTCAGTTCCTTCAAATTATGTCTGCGAACATGGTTTTCAAGCATATATAGATAAATGGTTTTGTGTTAGAGGTTATCAAAATGCTGATCTTGAATTAAAAAATCTAGAAATTTATGAAACTGGAACCAAAAAGATTGATGATATTGTTACTTATGCTGTATCTTTAGTTATTAAAAAAATTATTAATAATTTAAAGAAGCACCAGGAAGATGGAGTAATTTTGGGAGGTTGTCTCTTTAATCAAAAAGGATACGTATTATATTTATCCCTACCTGATGAGATATTTCTTAATATGATACATCAGTTTGAACTTCAAAAAGCAAATCGTGAATTCAAACTAAAAAAAATGATTATTGAATTTGAGAATAATCAAAAATTATTTTCTGAATTTCTAAATGTGGAAGATTCCACTCTAACTATTGTTATTCTTTTTCCCTCTGTTATTAGTATTACTGATGCTGAATCTTATTTGAATGTTTTTAAAAAGGTTGTTATGGAATATGAGGATCCTATAGAATTAAAAAAGAAAGAGCAATTAAGAATGAAAAAAATAGAGGAAGCCCAAAAACGCAGGGGTAAACGGAAAGCACCATCAAAATTTTGGGTTTATTCAAAAATAACCAATGAAATACCTTTGGATGAATTAAATAGCATTTATATTGATAAATTAGGGATTGAAATTGATAAAAAGAATATCTTAAATATTGAAGAAATTATAGAAATTAATAAAATTAAACCATTTGAAGGAAAAATTTATTTTTCTGAAAAATTTATTAATTTGATGGAAGGTTTAGCGTTGACAATGAAAGATGCCTCACAATTGTTAAATAAACTAAATAAAAAACCATGAAAAGAATCAATTTTATATGTATTTTAAACTCCTATCCAGAATGAAAAAAGAAAAATATAAGATAGGAAGTAGAGCGAAATAAATAGAATTCCTGCCTTTTTATCTATTTTTCTTCTTGTAGCAATAGTAATAAAGACTATGAAACTTGCGATTAGAGTATATAAAACAGTAGGGACTGCAAGTGCTGCAGTTATATAGTTAGGATTTCGATTGAATACTACATGTCCTATACCAATAGAAAGTGTAGAATCTACTATGCACGAGCCTACAATATCTCCAATAGCGATTTGATGATGACCCAATCTTAATGCATTGATATCAACTGCCAACTCGGGAAGTGAGGTGCCCACTGCAACAATAAAGAAACTTATGATATATTCATGAATGTCTAAGATACTTGAAATGAATATAACAGACTCAACTATCATAAAAGCTGCTAAAGTTACACCACCAAATCCCATTGCTGCTATTAATAAGTGAAATTTTTTACTTCTAGGTGTTTCTATTTTCTCGATCATTTCTACTCTTTGTAAAATACTCTCCTTATTAGCATTATAAATTAACCAAATATAGATTCCCAAGCATCCAACCATTAAAATACCATCTAATCTAGTAACCCAACCTTTCTCAACAATAGTAAAGATTAATATTAATGATAAGACTTCACATGCTCCTAAAATAGTTATATCTCTTCTATGAATATAAAACATACCACTTACTAATGGTAAAAGCCCAAATATTAAGGTGAGCTGTGTTAAATCTGAACCTACAGAATCACCAATATCGATATCAGCATGCCCTATTGCACAAGACACAAGGGAATTAAAGATCTCTGAAATATCCGTTCCTATTGAAACTAAGGTCACTCCAATTACTAAAGGTGAAACCCCTAATGCAGCAGCTAAAATGGCAGAATGCTTTACTGCCTTCATACTACAGTAAATGATAAGAGCTATCCCCCCAATGAGAATTAACATTGCTAATAATAGATCTATCATTTTATGATTAATTATTTTTTATTATGGAATTTTGTTGTTTAATCAAAAAGGATTGAAGGAACTTTACTGTTGTAAATTTTTAATTGTACAATTTTGTATTTTAGTGTATTAATCGAATAATAATTACGGGTATTTAGTTCTCCAGTTTTTATAGAGATTAACTTATATATAAAATTATCCATTTTCCATCCAAAATTATCCATAGAAAATCCAAAAAAGAGTAAACTTATTATATAAAAATGGAAAAAAATTAACTAATGGATAATGAAAAACATGAATTTCATATTTCTCTAGAGAGAGATGTATTCGATAAACTGGAATATATTAAAGATTATCATGGAATAAAGAATATCACAGAAATTATTAGATTTTTAATAACTAAAGAATATAGGAAAATCAAAAAATCTGAATGAATTCAACTATTAATCGTATATTTTAAAATTTATATTAATATTTTATTATTTTAAGTAATTCTGTGAAAATTTCACCAGCACTCCCTTTTAGGAAAACATCAGCTATATCATCCATAATTGTATTTTCTCGATTTATAAAAATAAGCTGAGCACCATACTGTTTTGCAATTGATGGCATAAAATTGGCGGGTGAAATTAATAGAGAACTTCCTACAACAATTAAACAATCAGCATTGGTGCATTCATTCAATGCACCTTCTAAAACACCGTGAGGAAGGGATTCACCAAATAAAATAACTTTAGGTTTTATATATCCTGAACAATCACATACAGGATAATTCACACTCCTAGTATCAATCTCTTGATAATTGAATTCTCTATGGCATTTAACACAATGAAGTTTCCCATATTCTCCATGTAGCTGATAGATATTGGCACCAAATTTGCCGGTTCCTGCTTTTTGATGCAACATATCGATGTTTTGGGTAATCACTGCTTTCACTTTTCCCATTTTTTCTAATTCTACAATAGCTAAATGTGCTTGATTAGGATCTGCTGTACCAACTAGATCTTCTACTTCTTTATGCATTTTCCAAAAAAGAGAAGGATCTTGTAAGAAATATTGATAGCTCGCATAAATACTCGGTTCGTAGCGGCTCCAGAGACCCCCAGGACTACGGAAATCATCAATTCCAGATTCTGTAGAAATACCCGCACCTGTAAATACTACAATGTAATTTGAATTCTTAATTATGAGAGCTGCTTCAAATAATTTTTCTTGATCTATCATTTATTTCATAAAGGCTATTTATTAGACTAAAGACTAATTTATTCATTAATTTTACTTCCAAAAAAATAAAAGTTTTCATATTTTTGTAATATCAATTATACCTTCTTGAAATCCAAGATTTTTCAATATACTTTCTGCTTCCATTTCATTTCCATCGCATTGAAATTATCTTATTTAAAATTCAATTTTAGATTCTTTTTACTCTAAAGGTATTATACTATTTTTTTTAAGTTTTTTGAAAACTAAAAAATAGCAATTAAATTCCAAAATTTGAATTTATTGGAAACGGATTTTTATTAAACAGTATAATCTTTTCATTATAATTTAATTGAAACAATCCAAAACTGATAGGAATAAATAATTCATTTTCAATTAACTTTATAAAATGAAAAATTGATAATTCTATTTATTATTATAAGAAAATTTTTGGATTTAATAAAGAATTATACTTTTTTTATGTTATATAAGATTTTATACTCTAACTTCACCCTATACTGCAGTTATATTTGGAAAGTTATATTATTAATTAGAAATATCTATAGGATATCATCCTTGAATTCAATATATGTTATATTTTAAAAATTTAATAATCTAAAAAAATAAGAATTAATTTTTTATCCTTAATTCAATCTCGAAAACTATTTTAGAAGTGCTTAAAAATGGATATTTATGAAAAAATAAAAGAATTGAAAATCATACCTGTAGCAATTATAGATAATTTGGATAATGCAGTTCCTTTAGGAAAGATATTAATTGACGCAGGACTTCCAATTATAGAAGTAACATTTAGAACTGAAACTGCAGCAGAATCTATTAAAAAATTAACTAAAGAATTACCTGTTATGTTAGTAGGTGCTGGTACAGTTCTGAAAGTTGATCAAGTAAAGAATGCTATAAAGGCTGGAGCTCAATTTATTGTAACTCCTGGTTTTAATCCAAAAGTTGTTGATTATTGTATAGAGGAAAAAGTTCCAATAATTCCTGGTGTAAATACACCAACAATGGTAGAGTGGGCATTAGATAGAGGTTTAACTATTATAAAATTTTTTCCCGCTGATCTTTCAGGTGGACCAAAAATGCTAAAGAGTTTGGCAGGTCCTTACCCCGATGCGAGATTTGTGCCTACTGGAGGGATAAATGCAGATTCATTGAAAAATTATCTAGAATTGCCTAACGTTATCGCATGCGGAGGAAGTTGGATCGTAAGTAAAGATTTAATTTCTGCAGGAAAATTCGAAGAAATCAAAAATTTGACTGTAAATGCCCTTAGGCTTATTAAATCAAATTAAAACTCTTTCATTTTTACATTTTAATGGATTTTTTCGAGCCATGGAATTATTCTGTTTAAAACTTCATTAATGTTTTCTTGGAAAATTAAATGTGAAGCACCCCTCAGGATTTCTAAGCTTTTATTTTTACATCTTAACCTATTGTATATTTCTTGCATATATTCTATAGAAAACAAGACATCTTCATCGCCATTTATAATCATTATAGGTATATCTATTTCTTCTATAGGTTTAGGTAATGGATCTTTCATTTGAGTTCTAAGCGCTTTAAATGTATATTTGAGACTAATTAGAGGATCTTTTAAAAGAAGGTTTATTCGTTCCACAACATTTTCGGTTTTGGCTAGAGTTTCAAAATCTAAATATAAAGTAGTACTTAATTTTAATTTTGGTGCAATTTTAGCAGCTATGGGTATTAGATGGATTAATAGCCTTAAGATACCACTTAATTTAATTATTTTTTTATAAGCTTTTTCATTGAATATTGCAGCATTATGGCATATCGCACCTTTAAATCTATTATCATAAGCTACAGAATATAGTGTATTCATGCCTCCAAGACTTGAACCCATAAGAAAATTTTTTTCACCATAATTTTCAATAACAAATGAATGTACATCATAAACTATTTTCTCAAATTGGCTTATAGTAAAATGACCTCTAGTACCTTCACTTAAACCATGTCCCATCATATCGGGCGCGATAATCCGATAACCTTTTTTATGAAGATTATAACAAAATTCGGAATAAAAACGACTATATACTGAAGTTCCATGAAGAAAAATTATGGCTTTATCTAAAGATTTATTTTCATCGTAAATATCAAGGTGTATCTTAAGGCCTTGAGAGGTGATATATTCCTCTCTAATTATATCTTTTATCTTTTTTGGATCTTCATTAAAAACGTAATTAAACCAATAATCATTATATACCAATTTGACCATTAAATCACCAACGCCATATAATATCCTCAGCATGACCTAGTATATTTTCAATATGAATTTTCTCACCATTATCTAATATAATATCTCCTGTATATAATCCATGAAGTAGAGATGAATTCAAATATATCAATCCAATATTTATTTTTTCTCTATGCGAAATGAGAGGTTTTAAAACCATATTAAATCTATCATCATTACTTGTGAATTTCCACGGTTTTGTAGGATCTCGATCTTCATGGTGAAATATGATCTCATCTAATTTATGTGCCTTTCCATCATAAAAGGCAATGTTTTCAGTATGAGTTGACAAATCTCCAAATCCGTATCCAATATTAAAAGCAACAGGAACTCCATCAATCAAACCACAAGCAGAACCCCATAACCAATGTGTATGATAAGGCCAAATTCCACGTCCCCAATCCATAAGACCAAAAGAAGTATTTGGATCGAATTTATATTCTTTTCCACCAATTTGAATCATTCCCTCAGCTGGCATCATATTGATTTTATGATTATAATAAAATAGTCTAGGATCTTCCTTAAAACCAGTCACTACTACAATATTATCCCATTCTGGTTTATCCTCAAGTTTAATAGTTCCTTTAATCCCTTTATCTGTAAAAGTTGGATCATTGATGATTAATATTCTCTGAGTTCCTTTTTTTTCAATTATAGCACTAAATTTCTTGGAAGGAAATTCAATTATACTTTCTTCCAAAGAACTAAGTGGCAATAGCTTGGATTTAGTAAAAAATTTAAATTCCACTTTTCCTTCTCTTTTTTTATTCTCAAAATCAAACAATACATAACTCATCTGAGTAAGATAGCCAATATCTCCGATTGTGAGCTGAAATCCAAATTGTTTATTGAGAATGGAATAATGGTCCCACTCTTTAATACGGAGCCATCCTTTTCCAATATGTTCTTTATTATATTTCAAGATTGGTTTTCGTGCCCAACCTCGTTGAATTAGTGAACCATCTTTATTAAATAGGTTTGAAGGTTCTGTAATTTCGATTTGATCTCCCATTTTTAATCTAATATAATAATTATGTTGAATTGATACTTTTTAAAAGAATAGAAACAAAATAAAATATATGATAAGAAATAAAAAAGATGATACAAATCAAATGTCTTTAGAATTTGAAAGGAAATTAGAAAAATATGCAGAAATTATTGTAAAAATTGGTCTTAATATTCAACCAGGACAACGATTGCTCATTGGTGGACCCACTGCATTTAGTTATGGAGCACCAATTGAATTAGCTCCATTAATACGATTGATAACGAAAAAAGCATATGAACGTGGAGCTAGATTTGTTGAAGTCATGTGGGATGACGACCAATTACGACTTATACGATTTCAATATGCCCCACGAGATTCTTTTGAAGAATTTCCTATTTGGCGAACAGATTGCCAAAATAAGTATGGCAAAAGAGGTGATGCAGTTCTCATTTTCTCTGCATTTAACCCTGATTTACTTAAAGGTCATGATCCTGATTTAATGGAAATTACTTATAATGTATATCTTAAATATAGAAAAAATTTTAGTGATTTAATCTCAACAAGCGCTATGAATTGGTGTGTAATAGCACCTCCTATCGATGGGTGGACAGAAAAATTATTTCCTGATATTCCACAGGAGAAACAGAAAGCTAAGTTTTGGGATACAACTTTTGAAATTTGTCGTGTAAAAGATGAAGACCCTATTGCTGCTTGGGAAGCTCACATTAAACAACTTGTTGCTAGGGGTACCTTTTTAAACCGAAAACAATATACTGCTTTAAAATTGAATGCTCCAGGTACAGATCTTACAATAGGGTTACCTAAAGGACATATTTGGGGGAGTGCAAGATTTAAAACTCAAAATGGTATAGAATATGTAGGAAATATACCTACGGAGGAAATTTTCACAATACCTCATAAGGACAAGACAAATGGGACCGTAACGACTACAAAACCTCGTGCTCTTGACGTAACTATTGAAGATGTGAGCTTAACCTTTTCTAAAGGACAAGTAATAGAAGCAAGGGCTAAAAAGGGTGAAAATATGTTAAAAAAAATCCTTAAAATGGATGAAGGTACAAAGAGATTAGGTGAAATTGCACTTGTTCCTCATAGTTCGCCAATCTCTCAATCAGGCTTTCTTTTCTATAACACTCTTATTGATGAAAATGCGTCATCTCATATAGCGTTAGGTAAAGCTTTTAAGTTTGCCTTGGAAAATGGTAAAGAGATGTCAGATGAGGACTTTTCTTCTGCTGGTGGTAATCTGAGCAAAAATCATATTGATTTCATGATTGGTTCAGAAAAAATGGATATCGATGGAATCTTAAAAAATGGAAAAACCGAACCTATTATGAGAAATGGAGAATGGGCTTTTAATGTTTAAAGCTTACTCGATTTTTTGACATATATTATCAATTTTTTGAATAGTTTCATCCACTATTTCATCAGTATGTAAAAGACAGGTGTAAAATCTACTTCCGGCAACAGAGATAATCTCCTGATCTACTAACGCAGCTCCCATATGTTCCATAAATTCTTTACGTTCTTTAATTTGAGGAGCTTGTTGTGGATCTGTTATATCGATACCAAAAACACATGAAGTATGAAAATGTACAGTTCCACCAAAATTGTAGGAAAACCATGGTAAATTATATTTTTTGAATATTTCATTCAATCCATTAGAAAGTCTTGTTGCTGCTTTTCCTGCAATTTCAGTTGCATTAGTCTCTTTTACAAATTTTATAGCCCAATATGCTGCTGCACAAGTTAGAGGATTAGCTGCTAGTGTTCCCCCACAATATGCTCTTTTAGCACCGCCTCCTACTCCAGCTGCAACAGTTGCCATGATATCTGCTCTTCCGCCTAATGCTGCCGCAGAAGGATAACCATGACCTACGATTTTCCCAAATACGGAAAGGTCTGGAGTATAACCATAATAAGCTTGCCCACCACCCATATGTAGTCTAAAAGCACATACTACTTCATCGGAAATAAGCAGTGTATCATTTTCATGACAAAGTTCTTCTACTTCCTTATTAAATCCTGAGCGTACTGGAATAGCTCCACTCTCTCCTCCCATTGGTTCTATAAGTACAGCAGCAACTTTTTTGATTTCCTTAAACATTTTTCTTAAAGCATCAATATCATTGGGAGGAACTGCATTTATATATTTAAATATCTCTCTTGGAATTCCGTGTGATTCCATTCTACCCGTACCTGGTATATGCAAATCATAAACCAACTGATCTGACCACCCATGATAACTCCCTCCCACTTTTATAATATGCTTCTTTCCTGTAAATACACGTGCAACTCGTAAAGCTAACATATCCGTTTCTGTACCACTTTGTAGCCATCTTATCCGTTCACAGGAAGGAAAATATTTCTGTAATTCTTCAGCAGCTAAATATTCATATTCACTAGTTATTCCATGACAAGGTCCTGATTCTTTTATGACATTTATTACTTTTTCCGTAAATCCTGGATGATTATGTCCCAAGATTATGGGACCTCCATCCATTAAAAAATCTGTTAAGATGACATTATCGAGGGTTTCCATATAGCAATCATATACTCGTTTACTAGTTAAGGGAAATGGATAATTAAAGGCAAGATTATGTTCAACTCCCCCAGGAATTACTTTCCGTGCTCTTTCATATGCCTCTTTAGATTTTGGGTGATTTTTTTGGTATCGTTCAATTATACCTTTTAATTCCTCTGGTTTAAAGTTTCTTAGCGAGTGATTGACAATATTTTCAATCTTTGCTTTCATTTCTTCGTATTTCATACTGCTCATATTACATCAAAATTAGTATTATTTTGGTAACTAAATTAATTATTTAAATATAATATTAAAAATTAAGTTTATTTATTAAAGAAAAAGTTTATTTTAACTTATAACCGAGTTAATTTCCTTATCCTATTAAGTTTAATCACTAATTGGAATGATCAATTTATGATTTATAAGAGCTTCAAGAGTGTCAATTACTAAATCTTCATTTTTTTCACCAATTTCTTCAAGTAAAGTCATTAATTTAAAAATGCCCTTTTCTTGCGAATAATTAAAGAGGATGTTAATCATTCGATATTCTTGTTTAGATAGATTTGTCTCTTTTTTGATCCTTTGAAGCTCTGATTGTTCAAT
>JBHLOG010000198.1:0-5244 GCA_048940765.1 Promethearchaeota archaeon
TTTTTATGAATAGAACAAAATAAAATTATTTTTTGATTCTGGTGAGTCAAAATTCATAAGTTTAAAATGGATTTACAAGATTCTGGTTCAGCAATAGACATACCAATTGATAAAGTTGGTATTGTAGAATTGGAAAAAAAAGTTGAGATTGTACAAGAGAATAAAAAATATTCTTTCTACCCAAAAATATCAGCATTAATTAATCTACCCGCTGAACAACGAGGGATTCATATGTCTCGAACTTCAGAAACAATAGAAGAAGTAATTAATGAGGTAATTTTCAAACCTACTCCTACTATTGAACTCGTTGGAGATAGGATAGTGAAAAAATTAATGGAACGCCATCCATATACCTCAAAAGCAGAAGTCAAATTGGAAGGAAAAATTATTGTTCAAGTACGAGAAAATGATGAAAGGATCATTCAAAAATCGTATGATATCAGTTCCTTTGTAAAAGCAAACCGAGATAGTCATAATAATATCGATTTTAATTACTTTATAGGGGCTAGTGCAGTTGGAATGACTGTATGTCCGTGTGCAAAAGAACTCTCTTTAGAATACGCGCAAGAAGTTGTTAAATCTAGAAAAGATATCAAAGTTACAGAAGATGATCTTAATAAACTTTTAAATATCCTTCCCTTTTCCTCACATAATCAAAGATCTATTGGCACAATTATAGTCCAAATAAAAGATTTAAATAATTATAAGATAGATGTTTTGGACATTATTGATGTTATAGAGGAATCAATGAGTGGTAAAATTCAATCTGTTTTAAAAAGACCTGAAGAAGCCGAATTAGTAAGAACTGCTCACTTGAAACCTCTCTTTTCTGAAGATGTTGTTAGAGAAATGGCAAAAAATTTCATTTCGAGAGATTTTCCAAATCTCGAAGATAATTTTAAAGTTAAATTCAAAATTGAAAGTCTTGAGTCAATCCATCCTCATAATGTTTATGCAGAGTTAAAAACCACTATAGGGGAGTTAAAAAAACAATTGAAAATAAAAAATTAATATTTGAATATCTTCTAACAGATTATGACAAATTATCTTCCTCTCCTTAGAAAATCCCTATAAATTATTAGATAATTTTTTACACTAATAATTCTAGGATTTCTTCTAAAACCTCCTGGAATAGGTGCATTACATCGAGAACAAAGATTAGAGTTTGTAAGCCAATCTTTAAATTCATCAGCATGAGCAGGATACCTACATTTTGGACATAAAACTATGCCTCTACCATTATCTTTAGGTAATTCGGGTAATTTAAAACAAAAAATGCATTTGAAATCTTCCGATGATAGACTTGCAGCTCTAGGTTTATATAGCTCCAAATTTTTTCTATTTACAGTTCGAGTGGATTTTCTAGCTCTTGAACTTACAGATCTTCTGTTTGTTTTTGGTGTGGATCTTACTGAATGAGCCACTGATCTCGATGTGCGAGTAATGGTATTAATTGAAGGAGTTGGAGAGGATCTAGTTGAAGTTCGAAAACTTTTTCTCTGTCTACGAGGAGATGAACTTGCTGTAGGTCTAGTCAATCGGTTTAATCCACGCGCTCGTTGCGAAATATAATCTCTACTTAATTGTGGTAAACGTGTTTGGCCCCCAATCAGCCCTGGGGCAATTAATATTAATATAGTACTGATGAGAAATATAAGAAGATTGAGATCTATTAGGAAATGGAGAGGTGTTAGTAAAGATTCACTAAAGTCAGCAACAGAATAAAAACTTATCCAATAGATAATTATAAAAATTATAATTGAAATGCCTAAGAAATATCCAAAAGTACGCGCTTTAATTGATTTTGTACCAAAATAAATTACATTGTATTTTTTAAAACAACGATATAAAGAAATTGATCCATATAACACATATGGAAAACCAAACAATATACTCCACCAACTTAAATATAAATCTGAGCCCTCTAGAAGATTTTCAACAAATAAACCAGTAAAATTACTCCAAATTGAATAAAAAATTCCAATAAAAATAGGAGTTATAATAAAAAAAGCAGTATTGTGAGGAGAATTAAATTCTCGATATTGCTTAATATTTTTCAATACTTTAAATGAATAAATTAACCAGATTCCAATTAATACCCAAGTTATAAATACATTAAAAGAATTTGAAATAACACCATGTATTATGCCTATTAGTGAAAATATCCCTAGAATAATTATTACAGATTTAATTTTAGCCACAGTTTACACATCACCAAAAATCATCTGTTTCAATTTTCATCATACTCAAGATAAACTGGTTTCCCTTCGATTATCGGATTCATAAAATTAAGTATTTCTGGTAACATTCTGATATCTAATGAACCTTTAATACCATAAACTAATGGATACCAAGTCTTTGTAGCTAGATCTGCGCGATAAATCTCAAAACCGGCCGAAGTTCCATCAATAAGATATGGATCGATAACAAGAGCAACAGCTTTATCCCAAAGTTTTTGATATCTTGCTTGGGTACCAATATCTTCATTAGACATAAAACAACCATAAGATGGATGGCTGTGTGCCCATCCACAGATAAATAACTGTTGCTTTTTAATATCTCGGAACGCTCTAGCATAGTTTCGATAATCTTTTATTTCAGCATAAACAGCTGTTCCATGACCCATTGGATAATAATCCTCTATATTTAAGATGCTATATTTATTATCTAACTTACCTGCGAGTAATCCTATTACTTCTACCCAATTCTTTTTTGGAATCTTAGAATTAGCATATTTAAGAGCATGACTAGCCACTTTTAGGATTGCTTTAACTGAAATATATACTTCTTTTTCTATTTTATCTTCAATAGTGATTTTTTGTTCTTCTTTTATTGATTGTAAATTGGTTGGAGTAGTTGAATGTTTTATCGTTTGGGTTTCAGGATCTTTTTTAGAAATCATTGAACTTATTTCATCTACCAATTCTTTTTCTTCCATTTTTAATTCCTCATAGATTTCTTCTAACAATTCTTTCTTAATTACATCTTTAATTTTTTTCTTTATAGTTTCCTTGATAGAATCTATGTGTGAATTATCTTCTCCCATCTTAAATTTCACCACTTTTTATTTGCATACTTTTTAACTAAGTTTCTTACTTTTTTCTCAAACAATTTTTGATTTTTCATCATTTCTATCGCTGCCTTTTTATTAAAAACATCTGTTGGATTTACATATTTACCTCTTGTGTTTAACATAGCAATTATAGCCTGAACAACTGTAACAGCTGTTTTTGATGGACTCCATCCTCCTTTTTTTCCAGCTAAAGATGGATCTACTAATGCCAGACAAATATTTCTTTGTCCTTTATATTCACTAGGCTTTGCCCAAAAATTCGGATGCCAGATTGGAGTATGCAATCTGACGAAAGGAGGCTGTTTAGGATATTGTGCAGGGAATCTCATTTCTAATTTAAAAAGACCTCCTGAATAGGCAGTACCTTTAGGACCTTTAATAGTGATAGCTAAATGATCAATACTCTTTCTTTTGGGATTAAATGGTTTTAATTGGATAATTGTTCCATCTTTATATAACTTTTTTAATCCCGCGAAATCTTGAGATATTCGACTACTTCTTATACTCATATTCTCAACCCTTTACATTTTTTTGTTCTTTAATTTAAATATCTAAATTTATAATTATATTTCTTTTTATTTCATTAAATTTTCATAAAAAACTTTTTCAAACCAAGTTTTTATTTCAATTTTAGAGTCACATAAATTTCTCCATCTTTAAATCCTGCAGCTGTCATAAATTCATAATCTCTTAAGCCATTTTCAATTGAATTTTGGTCCAAATCTATCATCTTAACATCATTAAAATCAACTAATGTTAATACCGGTTCTAAATCAGGATCTAACTTAAAACCCCGCTTCTCTAAAATTTTTATTATATTAATGCATGGAGAACTTTTTCTTAGTTTAACTAAAAACCTCCGAACATTTTTCCCACATTGAGAACATTCAGGATTTCTTTTTTTTTCAATATGATAAAACATCATTGTCATTGCATTGAAAATAACATAGGATGTAATAGGTTCACCCAAACCTGTATGACCTTTCTTCAAATGAAGGATTTTTACAACTTCATGTGATTGTAATGCCGAAATGACAGCATTTATAGTAATTATTCCTGGATCATGCCGATCGATTACCTTTACAATATCATCTTCAGTATATTCTGGAAGAAAATTATGTTTATTGACTAATTCATTAGCAACTTTTTGTATAAATTTGATATCATCGATATTTTTCGGATTGGGATCTCTGTCAAATTTTTCTTTAAATGCCATATCTCCTTTAAAAACGCAATGAATTCTCTTTCTTGGCAATCCTACCACTGTACATGCAGCCATTTCATCACTTCCTCCTACCGGAAGTGGATTACACTCATAACATGCATTTTTGAACGGAAAAATTGTATAGATGTGACCATAATATCCAGATACACCTCCATCTACCAATGGTTTTCTAAATCTTATACATTGAGCATTTAAATTCAACCGAGCATTCATGGAATCAAGTCCGCCAATGACAACATCTGCAGCTCGATAGATTCTTGGATCTAATCGTTCTAGGGAAGTTTGATAACCTTTTATAATAATATTTGGATTAATTTCTGTCAATTTTCTTGCTGCCACAATTGCTTTTGATTCTCCTACCTTTGCTCCAGCAAATAAGATTTGGCGATTTAGATTTGAATATTCAATGATATCAAGATCTACTAAATCTAAATGCCCTACTCCTAGCATTGCTAGATTCTTTGCAATTTCGCAACCTAATCCTCCTACACCTACCATTAAAACACGAGAATTTTTTACTAATTTTTGCGACCATCCTTCAAGTCTAAATTGGCGGTCGTATAATTTTCTCTCTTCCGATGTTAGGTCTTTGCTAAAAAAATCTGAACTATTTTTCAATATAAACACCAATAATATTGATAATAAATAAAAAAAATTTAAGGGCTTGAAGCCCTTACACAATAATTTATGAAGAAAATTATATAAGTTTATCCAGCTGTACTTGCAGGAATTAAGAGAATGTCATCGCCATTGTTCACGTTATAGTCTTTTAATGAACTATTTTCATCCATTGTAACTCCACCAGAAGATAAATGAAAATCGTTAGGATCAAGTCCATATAAATTTCCTAATGTATTCTTAATATCTCTTACACGATTGCTATCATTTACAGTTAACTTTTCCTTTTTTTCACCAGGTCCGATGGTAGACATGAAATATAAAGTCA
>JBHLOG010000199.1:0-5233 GCA_048940765.1 Promethearchaeota archaeon
ACGGCAATGTTTTGAAGATACCAATGATCAAAGGGCACAAGATCTTTATGTACAGATTCCTGATATTTAAATACAGTAATAGTTCTTTTCATTGCTTTTAATTTTAAACCTACTTTACGTGTTGCATAAAAACCACCATGTCTCATCATAGTCCAAGCAGATGGATAAACCTTATTGGGGGATAGCCATATTATCATTCCCTCTAAATTATTAGATATAGCATAAGTTACTCCATTTCTTATTCCATATTCATAGATCATTTTAAATCCATATTTTAGTTTTTGCTTTCTTTCTCTCTCATCAGGATATACAAATATAGTAAAAGGATCATCTTGAAAAGCGTCCCCTGCTACTTCAATTGCCTTTTCAACATACTTTGGTGTTAATTTAAAAAAATTGTCTATATCATTATTCATATTCATATTAGAATTTAGAAAAAATTTGATTATAAAAAATTAGTAGACCAGTATTTATAAAGATCGTCTAATTTGGTATTACACTCATTATAGAAAAGCACTAAAATAATTCTTATTGGAATGAGTTGTCAAATCTTAACATTTTCAAGGAAATTTTCATTGAAATCAGACGCTGAAATTACCTTCCCTGCTCCTATGTAAAATATGTGCATTAGTTTTATTATAATCTAAAAATATTTTTTTAAAGTTTAATTTAATCCGATATATGAAAATCTGTATAAAGTTGCAGATTTCTTTATTTTTTAATGAAAATTTCACATCTTTTGTGTCTTTAATTTCTGTAGATAATTCCAAGAATTAGGTTTTATAACCTACCCATAAGATAGCATCTTTAAGCAAATTTCTAAAACCCAAATTATAATGAGCACCCCATCCATGTCCAGGGATTATGACTACAACTCTTGATTTTTCATATGGACTAATCCAAATTAATGGTTTGTCACTTGTAAAGAGATTAGTCTGTAGAACAGTTTTAATTTCTGGTGATAACCACATATTTTTATAAGTTTCATCATACAAATGAACAGGTAATCCTTTTAAACTCGAAGTAATAGGATGTATCCCTACTGGAATTCCTATAATTTCTTGATGACTCATGTATTTTGAAGAAGGTAAATTTCCATCTGGTTGCATTAAATATCTACCTCCTACAACTTCTTTATACCACCATTGCCATGAATTATAAGTTGCGATAGCATGATGTAATATTATTATCCCTTTATTTGATTCAACAAATTGTTTCAAATTGCTCCTTACAGTCTCATCTGGATTTTGATTCAAATTATACATTATAAGAACGTCATACTTTTCTCGTAAATCATCTTTAAAAGCTTCTATATCAGAATCAATATGAGTCCATTCTATCTCATCAATAACACTAAAATTTCTGAAAATAGTATTCTCAAAGGATGCTCCTCCACTAACTATTAATAACCTTATTTTATTATTTTTTTGATTTGTCATATTTCTTCATTTTATTATTATATTTTTATATTTAATATTAAAAACGAAAAGGTATCTAATTCAATAGGATATTTTCCTAATACCTGCAAAAAAATAAAATGCTACGTTAACAAGAATTCCAGAAATTGAAAGTATAATAAAATAATTCACTATTCCCATAAAATTAGCTAATGGTCCCGCTATTGCCATTCCAACAGGCATAATTGCAAAAGATATTGTTGTATCGATTGAGGATATTCTTCCTTGTTTATCGGGGGGAACAGCTGTTTGTAAGATTGTAAAATAAATAGGAAGTCCTGTAGCAAATGTAAATCCTCTTATGAAAACTCCAATACCCATCATAAGAAAGAATCCTGGTGGAGTTAATGCAACAAACAAGTATCCTATAAATGTTATTGTAGCACTACCCATTATTATAAGTATTTTTCGGCTCCAATTTTCTTTAATTGAAATTATTAAAGCACCTATTATCGAACCTGCTTGAAAATATGCCAATAATATAGCATAATTTAATTCTGTACCAGAATGGGTAACTCTTACGAAATAAGGCAATAATGTTACGAATGGAACTGTAAGAAAATTAACTAAAAGTGACCAGAGTGCTAAAATTAAAAAACCAGGGGTGGTCTTTAATAATAAAAGTCCTTCCTTAAACTCCTGTATGAAAGAATATTCTTCTTGTTTATCTTGATCCTTTTCTACTAAAGGTATTGATATGAATAATAAGGGAATTACTGCTATTATAAAAGTAATAAGATCAATCCAAAGAATTTCTGTTATTGACCAAAAAGCTAAAAGAACCGCACCAATAATAGGTCCGAAAAATCTAATTAATCCTGTAAATAAATTATTAATACTATTCATTCGAGTCAAATTATCTTTAGGAATCATTGCAGGAACTATAGCATCAACAGTGGGCATATGAAACGCATGAAATATATTCCGTATAAAATTAAATAACAATACAACCCAGACAGTTCCCCACCCTCCAAGAAATATTAAGACTAATATAAAGGTGATTATTGCTTGCGAAAAATCTATAATAATAAGAGCTAATCTTCGATTCCATTTATCAGCAAAAACTCCTGCGATTGGGATAGTAATCACCTGCGGAAGAAATGTTATTACTGAAGCAATTGATAAGAATATGGCACTTTCTGTTTCAACAGTGATCCACCAAATAATAGCAAATCGAACTATGGATGATCCTAATAATGAGATATTTTGACCAAGCCAAAATAATAAATAAGTTCTAAATGATTTATTACTAGCATAGGTTTGAAATTGTGGTTTTTTTTCTAATTCCTCTTCTTGCATCCTTTTTCACATTTATATTTTTTAATAGGAAAATTTATATTAATCCAAACGATAGATTTATTATAAAAAAACCGAATATTTAAATGTTCGTTTTTATTGATTAAAACCAATCATTCGGAAATTTTTAATATAATTTGGTATTTTCTATGGCAAATGTAAAAAATCAAAAATCTAAGCACCTAACCATTGATGAAATTTTACGTTCTAAAACACGTTTTCAAATATGGAATTTTTTAACTATTTACCGAGAATTGAGTATATTAGATTTAAGTAGAAGAATTGGGAAATCCAAAAGTACGATTTATGAACATCTTAAAAAAATGATGGATGCCGGATTTGTTCGAATATCTCGGGAAGAAAAATCTCGAAGTAATATTAAGAGAAAGTATTATTCTTGGGTTGAAAAAGAGTTTGAAATTGTCAAACCAGAAAAATATAGTGAAGAATTTTGTAAAAGCAAAATAGATATCCTTCGGTCCTTTGCTGTTTTAAATCAAAGTATTCTAAGAAATTGGACAGATTTTCTTGAATCATTAGAAAAAAAAATTGAAAAAGGAAATACAGAGGAAGTAATCGCGATTTTTAAAACTATACTAGAAAAAACCGATAATATTAAACCATACCATTCCATTGCATTTTATACTCCAAAAAATGCAAAATTATTTTATAAAAAAGTCGTCGATCTTTATAAAGAAATCCCTGATGAAGATGAGACAAAGAGTGACGAAAATCCTTATTACGGAGGAATGATGTTATTACCCATTAGATTAATCTTAGATTATATGTTTCCTATTGAGAAAACAAAATGGAAAGATTAATTTTTTTTACTCTTCTTAACTCCACGATTATCAATTTAAAGAAGATAGGAAGAAAAGGTTAATCACGAACTAGGGAGTAAGAAGCACGAAATATGTATAAAAAAACTCAAAATTAAGGACTGTTAAATGATTGACCTCTTGTTCCATGATATTTACTTATCGAGAAGATAATTAAAGAAAAAACTCAAAAAAGATCAAATTCATTTATATTGAAAAACCTCTCAAATTTTTTTTTTAAATTTTTTTGAATTAAACGGTCTTAAGCAACTTCGAAATTTGAAACATAGAGTTTCCAGATTGGAAAATTAAAATTTAAAAATTCATAGTTTTAATTTAGTTTTTTCAAAGAAATTTTCATTGAAATAAGAGGATGAATTTGCCTTTTCTGAAATTAAATTTAATAAAGAAATGGAAAGAGTCTTTTAGTTTTGCTTTTATATTCTTCAAATTCTTTGCCAAATTTCTCTAGTAAAATTCTTTCTTCTTCGATTATGCGCATTCTGTATATTAAAAAAGTATATATGAACATAATAATAAGGGTAATAATACATCTGAAAACAAGGCAAAATCCAATAGTAGCAATTAAACCACCAGAATACATGGGATTTCGAATATATTTATATACTCCTTCAGTAAAGAGTTGATGATCCTTTTCAATACTTAATTCCGCAGTTCCAAATCGTCCTAATTGCACTCGTGCCACGAATATTAGCAAAGCACCAGTTAGATAGAGAATGAATCCTATGTAACTGATAATAATACTATTCCAGAAAGGGAATATTTGGGATATAAGCAATGTATTTTCAAGATATGCACCTATTAGGAAGAAAGGAGATAATAATAGCATACTTAATATTAAAATATCAAAAATTTTTGAAGCACTTTTTTCTTCTGGAATGGAACGTATCAGTGTATCTGCAAGAGTAAATATATATGCAGTAAGCAAATATATAACATAAATGGGAATCGAGTATATCTCTGGTACAAAAATTATATAGAATATATTTTGGTAAATAAGGTAAACAAAAACGAAAAGTAAAAGTTTTTTTATGATATCTTTCATTTTAAAATTTGGTTTTTTAAGAAGAATATGGTACAAATCATTATAAAAATTTTATGGAAAATCAATTCTAATTCTTTTTTCACTAGAATTAATTCTAAATCAGAGTTTGAATTTACCTTTTGATTCCCCTTTCTATTAAATTTGTGAAAATTTAAATGTAAAAATCTTAATTTTTAATTAAATAGAAGTGTAGAAAGGAAGAGTACTGAGTTTCTTTTGGATTTCGTTAAATGGATGTAAAACCATTTTTCTGGTGAGTTCATAAATATCTTCTATATCTGAATAAATACTATACCATTTTACAGCTTTTCCATACACAGTTTTATAAATTGCTTTCTTATCAAGTAGGACGTCCTTTGCTATATCTTTTGGCATATTTTTTATAGTCTCTTTATATGCTTTCTCTATGGCAGTTTTTACCTTCATTTTGGGTTTATCCTGTAGCATATTCATCACGTTATCCATATATTCTTTATATTCACTTAGATAATCAAAAGTTTTTTCGGTATAATTAATCATTTTTTGAGCATCAATTTTATAGGCATCAAAACTTTGAATTGTCTCTTCAATCCTAACTTTCGCTTTTTCTACAAGTT
>JBHLOG010000200.1:0-5196 GCA_048940765.1 Promethearchaeota archaeon
ATTTTCCTTTAGAAAATGCTCCTGAAGTTAACCAAACTATTATAGAATTTTTAGAAAAATAAGATAAAGTTTGTTTCTTAAATTCTTTTTTAGTTTTACATGTTTAGAAATAATATTTATTATTCAATTTTCTACTAAATATAACCTCAACCATTCAATTGTATGTTTAATAAATTCTTTTAGATGATCTCCTTCAAAATCATGAGGTGTATTTTCTATCTCTATAAGCTTTTTTTTGATATTTGGTATAAGATTAAATGCTTTTCTTGTTAATTCATAAGGTACACTATCATCAGAGGTTCCTTGTACTATCAATATGGGTGTATCTAACTTCTTTAAATGATCTTTTACTCGAAACTTCGCAAAATCTGTCATAAAACTTAAATCGATAATAATAGGTTGTTCCTCTATAGTTGAAGGTATTTCTACAGGACCTTTGCTTAAATCCTTAAACCAATTATTTTGATCATTAGTAGTATGAAGAAATAGATAAGGTGCCCAAAAAACATATGTTTTAATTCCTTGTAAATTAGCTCCCAGTGCTGTAAGACCTCCGAATGATAATCCCAATACAGCAATATTATCATATCCTTTATTAAGCACCCATTGATATACTGATTCGAGATCAGCAAATTGTTTGAATAAGGTTATAGGCACTCTCTCATTCTCTCCAGAGCCTGTAAAATCAAAAATAAGTGAATCGATTTTCTCTTGCGCACATCTATTTGCTAATTCAGGAAAACGCCCCCATTCGTATTTATCACCTGTGATTCCATGACACATAATTAAAAATGAAGCTTTTTTGGTATCTTTATTGCATATATAATGGATACCATGAAGTTCACTTCCAGTACTACTTGGGATTATCACTTTTTTTTCTATCATAAGATTCCTTTGAATCCTACATACTTAAAGTATTTAATTAAATAATATATAATTCTTAAAATTAATTTATAATAACATTTATTTTAATGCTGATTTTTAAAAAGTTATGGTTGATTTATTTGCTGAAGTTAATGGAATAAAAATTTGCTATGAAATTAGGGGCGAAGGAGAACCTGTTCTATTAGTTCACGGTTTTGGCGATAGAAAAGAACATTGGCGTGCTCAATTTGGAGAGTTATCAGAACACTTCCACGTTATAAGATTTGATAATAGAGGAGCTGGAAAGTCAGATAGACCTGATGATATTTATTCGATGGAACTTTTTGCCAATGATATCAAATGCTTATTAGATTATCTTAAAATAGAGAAAACTCACATCATCGGGCACAGTTTAGGTGGGATGATCGTTCAAAATGTCTGTTTAAAATATCCAAAAAGAATTAATAAAATAGTATTAATCAATACATTAGCAGGTATCGTCCCTCCAGGAGTTCTGCCTGACCAAGGAATTGAATGGTATATAGATAAATCTATTAAAGAGAAGAAAAAACTACAAAAAGATCCCCTAAATTTTTTTATCGAGCGTGCTAAAAAAAGTTATTCTAGAGGTTTTTGGAAAGAAATGAAAGAGAATCCAAAAAAGAAATTTCATAATATCTGGTCGGTAGAGGATCTAGTAGAAGAAAAAACTGCTTATGGTCCAACAGAACGAGATTATTATCACTTAGGTGAAGTGTTAAAAACTCATAATACTTATGAACGATTACATGAAATTAAAAATGAAGTTTTATTAATTGCTGCAGATAAGGATAAAACAATTCCTTTGTTAATCGCTCAACGAACTCATGAAAAGCTCCCTAATAGTAAGTTTATTGTTATAGAGAACGCTGGTCATCAATCAATACTGGAATATCCTTATATAATTAATAAACATATTATAAAATTTTTAAAATCCTAAAGTATAATATATATAATATTATCCTAATAAATTGATTTGTATGACAGAATTGTATGCTGAAGTTAATGGAATAAAAATTTGCTATGAAGTACATGGCGAAGGAGAACCCATCATATTAGTGCATGGATGGGGCGGTTCTAAAGATGGATGGTTTGTTCAAGTTGGCGCTTTATCAAAATATTTTAAAGTTATAATATTTGATAATAGAGGAGCGGGTAAAAGCTCAAAACCTAATTATCCATACACCATGGATATGTACGCTGATGATATTAAAGGTTTGTTGGATTTTCTCGATATACAGAGAACCCATCTATTAGGAGAGTCTTTAGGAGGTATGATAGCACTTAATTTTATAGTCAAATATCCTGAATGTATAAACAAATTTATTTTAATAAATTCTTGGCCAGGATTTCCTAATGAACAAGGTCCAGAAATGTATAGTAAGGGGAAAATAGCTTATTTTGAAGAATTAAAAAAGGATCCACTTAATGCGTTTTTAAAAGCAGCAAAGGCTAGTTATTCTCGAGAATTTTTTAAAATGATGCAAGAAAATCCAAAGAAAAAATTTTTTGGTTTATGGTCAGTAGAGGATTTAGTAAATATAGATTTAACTAATCCCTCTACTCCTGAAAACAATATTAATGCTGCAAATGCGGTTAAAGGTCATAATGTAACAGATAGGCTCCATGAAATTAAAAGTGATACTCTCTTAATCTGCGGAGAAAAAGATCGAATCGCAACTCTTCCTGTACAAAAAAAGATTCATGAACGAATTCCTAACAGTATTCTTAAGATTATAAAAGATGCACGGCATGGTGTATCGAAAGAAAAAGCACCAGAAGTTAATGAAATGATTATAAATTTTTTAACAAATTAATTTTCAAGAATTAAATGACAGAACTTCTTACAAAAGTAAATGGAATAGAAATATGCTATGAGATTTTTGGTGAGGGTTACCCAATTATATTAATTCAGGGATTTGGTGCGAGAAAAGAGGATTTTAAATGTCAAATCCCCGCATTATCTGAATATTTTAAGGTAATTACTTTTGATAACCGAGGTGTTGGAAAATCTGAAAGAGTTAATGAGCCTTATACTATGGAAACTCTTGCTGATGATATCAAGGAACTATTAAATTTCCTTGAAATAAAAAAAACACATATCTTGGGGACATCTATGGGAGGGATTATTGCTCAACAGTTTACTCTGCTATATCCAGAATATGTTAATAAATTAATATTAGTAAATACTGTGACTGGGGCTCCAGATAATGTAGGATTAGAAATGCTGAAAAAGAATCGATTAGAACAATTAGAACTTATTAAAGTAGATCCAGAGAAAGCCTTTTGGGATAATGCTCGTATTTGGTTCTATCATAAATACCGCAAAGAATTAAAGGCAAATCCTAAGAAAAAATTCTTTGCAATTTGGTCGGCTGAAGATGAAATAAAAGAAGGCACAATTCTTATGCCAACTCACCGTGATATTGAACTCCAAATAGAGGCATTGAAAGGATTTAATACATTGGATAAATTACATGAAATAAAAAATCCTACATTACTATTAACAGCTTCACATGATAAGGTATGCTCAAAAAATTTTATGGAAGAGATGCATAAAAGAATTCCTAATAGTATTTTTCGAGTTATTGAAAAAGCTGGTCATGAATCGCCTAAAACAAGAGCTTCTGAAGTAAATCAAATAATAATAACTTTTTTAAAAGATTAAACAAACACTAGTTTAATTATTCGGTAATGATTTGTTTTGACTTAATTCTGGTATGTGATATTTCTTTAATTGAATAGTTTTAAATCCCATTAAGAATGGAACTAATGAAACAGAGCCAATAAGAAAGCTTAAGAAATATGGTGCATAAAACTGGAGCATGAATGTGCTAGTTAAAGGTCCTATAATCTGTGCAAAGCTGTCTAATCCCGAGGAATAACCATTTATTTTACCCTGCTCCATCGGAGATACAGATTGACTAATCTTACTATTCAATGGACCTCGTGTTAATGAGGCAGCAAAACTTATAACCATTGTTAATAGAAAAAACATTAATAAATTAATTGAGAATCCAATAATTAAGAATGCAGTAAGGAAAAATCCTAAACCAAGTTTAATTGCATTATTTTCACCCATTTTCATTATTGTTGGTTTGAAGAGTGTAAATCTTACAATGGCACGAAAAATTCCTGTTATCATCAAAAGAATTCCAATCTCAAATGCATTTACCCCAAAAACAATTTGTGCGAAGAAGGAAAGTGATGACATAGCAATCATAAATGATGCTGTATGAAAACCCCATAATGTCAAATACCACATTGCATTTTTATTTTTTCTGATGTTGATAACTATAGTTTTCTTTAATTCATGATTTAATTCACGTTTTTCTTTTGGCCAAGTTTCTTTTAAAATAAAAATAGTAATTATCATTGTGAATATAGAAAGCCCTGCTGCAAATAATCCTGGTAATAATATACCCCCAATACTAAAAAGCGTTCCTCCTAATCCTGGACCGATGAGAGAAGCTAAAACATGTGCTACACCTATATTGGCCATTTGAAGTCCCCGATCCTTTGGAGGAACTTCATCACCAACAATAGCTTTAGCAATAGGGAAATTACCACCAAAAACTCCATCCACTATACGAGATATCACCAAAATCCAGATGGAATTAGAAAATGCAAGCATAATAAATCCAATAAATGTCCCTGCTTGTGAAATTAAAAGCAATGGTTTTCTTCCAAACTTATCACTCAACCATCCTAAAATTGGGCCGAAACAAAATGAAAACATTGCATTTACAGAAAGAATAATGCCCATAATTAATATAGGAATATTGAATTCTTGAGCAATAAAAGGAGCCATGGGTAATATCATTGAAAATCCAATAATATCGATAAAGACAGCAATCCATAATGGTGACAAGGTAGGGTATTTAAAGATTCTTCGATTATTAGAACTATTTTGAGAAAGCATGGTTATTCGAATACCCAATTTTTCGGTTTTGTAATCTAAAATAAAAAAGTTTGATTAGAATGTAAAGTTGTATAACTTAATTCTTTAATTGAAAAACCAAATTAATTATAATCTTAAAAATTTTGGATTTTAATTTATTAGGAAATTAAATTGGATTTTCTATTAGGTTTCATAAATAATTTTTTATATACGTTCAGTAAATATATTAATATGGAAGCTAGCAATCCCAACAAACTGGAAGATCTAAGTTTCGAAGAAAAACAAGAAAAAACCATCGAGCTTCCTGCGTTAGACTTTTTTAAAATCAATTTTATAAGTTTTTTAGTACCCCTTTATGTTTGCTTGGGGCTTTTCCTATTATTCGAATATGG
>JBHLOG010000056.1:0-22474 GCA_048940765.1 Promethearchaeota archaeon
CAACTATTAAGATAATTCAAATTTTCATTATTATCTCTTATATAAATTTTGTAAGTATAATTACCAATTGAATTTGGCATCCACGAACTGTACTGCCATATATCACCACCTATATTTGTCATAGTATGATTATCGTTTTCAAATTCTATTGAGACATATTTGATGTCGGCTAAATCAGTACAATTAATCGAAATGAGTAACGGTGTTCCGATCTCAGTTGGATTACTATTTTCAGTTAAATCTGAATAAATTGGTGGGGTTGTATCTCGAACTAAGATGGATCCACTAATGTTATTCCAATTCTCTGTTTTATCCTCACACCATATAATATAAGTGTAATTCCCGATACTTTCTGGTAACCAAGAGTCATATTCCCATGTATTTCCTACAGTATTATTCATTGGATAGTTTCCTCCTTCAAATTCTATTGTAACTTCATTAATTCCTGCTAAGTCAGTGCAATTAATAGTTATTGTCTCTTTATTTCCAAGTTCTAAGGTGTCATTACTTTCAGAAAGAGCTGAAAAAGTAGGGGGTGTCGTGTCTATAATTTTAAAGTTAGCTGAATATGAATTCCAATTATTTTCTGTATCATTTGCATAAATTTTATAATTCACGATTAGGGGTAATCCAACAGAATAACCTCTTTCGATATATTCGGAAGCATTCCAGATATATTCATATCTATATACTGATATATTGCTCATTGTACAGTTTATGCCATCCAGTTCGATCAATACTGTAGATACATTTGTCTCAACATCATAGACATCAACATTAATAATAATATCATTACCCAATTCTAAAGGGTCTTCACTCTCAGTTAGGTTTTCAATAAATGGTGCATATAAGGTGATTACAGTTATATTCCCACTAGTCATATTCCAATTATTTTGATTATCTTGCATGTAAATGGTATATGGATAAGTTATTGGGGACGTAGGCTTCCACTTACTCCAACTCCATTTGTTTCCATCTTGAACCATACTATGATTTGTTGAGTCATATTCTAATAAGGTTTGATTCACTCCAGATAAATCGAATACAGTAATTTCAATCGTTTCATTTTGTCCAAATTGTAAAGGATCCGCACTTTCAATGAGGTTTGAATAAGTTGGTGGAGTAGTATCAATTACTTCGATAGTACCCATAGTAGAATTCCAATTATGGTAATTATCTTCCATCCAAATAATATATGTATAATTACCCACAGTAATAGGAGTCCAACTATCATATTGCCATGTATCTCCACCAATATTAGTCATTGTATCATTATCATCTTCAAATTCGATTAATACCTGATAAATCCCGGAAGGATCGGATACATTTATCGTAATAACCTCAGTTTCCCCTAATTCTAATGGATCTAAACTTTCTTTCGGTTTTTCATAAGTTGGAGGTGTATTATCAAACTCTTTTTCTGAACTTATGGTGAAAAATGATGTAGGATTATTTTGGTTGTTATATTCTGTTTTTATCCAACTTGCTGAAAAGTTTGTACTTGAGATATGCACTTCATCTATTATCCCATCGGTAGAACCTGACCATTCTTGTCTACCGATAACCAATGGCATTGTATTAGATTTCAAAGTCCCTGGGCTCGAAGAATTGGCTCTTTCCACACCATCAACATACAGCTTTCGATAATTCCCATTATATGTGTATGCAACATGATGCCATCCGGCGGAACCAATTGTAATTCCAGTATTCCAATTCCAATTTGGCTGATAATTATCCGTGTATACCCATATTTCACTAGGCTCAAATGTTAGACCGTAATATCCGGCGCTAAGGCTATTTGATTTAAGAGCAATCCCACCATTGGGTGAAACATCTTCTGAATATATCCAACCAGTGACTGTAATAGTATCTGAGACAATATTCAAACTAGGACTATTAAGACAATCGATATAATCATCAGTTCCATCAAACTCTTGGCCATAACTGATTTTTCCTACCACCCTTGTAGGAACATAACTAGGGTTTCCACTCCCACCCCTCCCATCATTATTATTTGATGTGCTATCTTTAAATTCACCATAAGTTCCTGTTCCATTTTCTTTTAGATGCCAGACTGCAGCATAATTAGTACTCCAAACTCCAGTTGAATTTTGTCTTGAACTCATAGTGGAATTGCCGTAATACATCATAATAGTTGTGTTTGATGTAGTTGATAAAAAGGGAACTCGAACCCACGCAAGAAGTTGAGCATGTGTATCACTATAAGATTGATTAAAAAGTTCTATTTCATGATTTAACCAATCTCCTCCCATAGAAAAAGCTATATCATCACCATCTGGTTGGGTATGATTTCGTAAATTTTCATCAATTAGAGAAATCAAGACTGGAAAATTAGTATGACTCCCTGTTCCTGCGACTTTATTATGATCAATAGTTATGATTTTGTAATATGTAAAATAATGAGCATTAGGTGGATCTGATACTTTATTTTCTTTTCCAATTGAATAAAAACTTTCTTGATTGTTTTGATTATTGTAAGATGTATTTATCCAATTACCTGAAAGAGCTATATTCAATAATCTAGCCTCATCAAGTTGTCCATCAAAGCCCTCGTTTACCATGCCATCATAACCAAGATAGAACGTACCACTGCCTAAGAAATGATTAGAAGCGGTGTTACTTGCTATATTGACTCCATCTCTATATATTTTCCTAGCTTTGGTTGAGGCATCGTAAGTACAAGTCCAATGATGCCAGTCTGTATCATTATAGCTTTGTGATGTATCTAAATCGTCCGCCCAAAAGGCAAATGTAAAGAGACCATTACTACGGAATCCTGCATGAAAACCTGTATTATTACCAGGGGGTCCTTGTTGGAAGATAATATCGGCCGTACTTGAACTTCCCCGTTTGGCCCAAGTTGATACTGAAAAGCTTGATGAAGCGATATTGATTGATGATCCCAAATTGATATAATCATCAGTTCCATCGAAATCAATACTACCATCAATTTGTCCTGATACTTGATCCTCTGAACTCATTCCTCCATATGCAGTTCCATCATTATTATTTAACGTTCTATCTTGAAATTGAGGGGATGGATCTGAAGGACTTTCGCTTAAATGCCATACTCCCTCATAATTGCTATTCCATACTCCTTCAGGATTTTCTCTTGCGCTCATTGAAGCGTTTCCATAATATAGATATATTATAGTATCTACGGAGGTAGAAAGAGTTGGTATTCGAACCCAAGCAACTACTTTTGCTTGAGTTGCAGTATAATTCTGTTTGAATAATTCTAACTCATGATCTAACCAAGCAGTATTGTTAGCAAAAGCAATATCATTCCCTGTTGGTTGAACATCATCATGTAAGTCTGAATCCAAAAGAGAAATTAACATAGGGAAATTTTTATGGCTCCCTGTTCCAGAAACTAAGTTATGATTAATTCTTAGCTCTTTATAATATTTAAAATAATCTCTTTTAGGAGGAAAACTTGAAGACGTATGAATTAATGAATTTGATTCATCCATTAATTTTTCATAATTTTTTACATTGAAACTGATGTCTGGAAAGAGTACAATTGAAATAATATTAAAAGTAAGGATAAAGCAAACAAAATAACAATATTTTCTTCTCTTAATATACTTATTTCCTCTCGTTATTTTTTCATCTCATTTACTTCAAATTGGCTAAAATAAAATTATTAGTCTTTAACAAATCAGTACAATATATTCTTATCTTTAAAAATAAAAAGAAAACGCTTATATAAATTTTTTTTAAATTATTGGATATAGCATAAGAAACTATTTTGAAAGGCTTTCTCTTGCATTTTTTAATTAGAAAAAAACATAAGCAGAATGACAGAAAAACTTATCATTTTTTATCTATTTTTAGTTTTCTACAAAAATTTTCGTATATTTATATAAGAATTTTATAGTTTTTTACAAATTTGATAAGAAAAGAGTCTTTTTATTAAAAACTTGAATTTTTTTTTAATTTGATTTAAACATTCAGTTTTTTTATTTTTAAATTTTTCAATATTTACAACTTCTCTATCTCTTTCTAATTGTACAAACAATTGAGAAATTGTTCACATTTTTCATATAGATGAGCTACTATTTCAAATTGATTATCATTCTATAAAGATTTTGCTTTTTACTCCAAAATTTTTCTACGTCCTTCGACATCAATTAATTTAAACTTATTAGTTTGAAAGAATTTTCGATAAAATTTTATAAATAATTTCTTGATTATTTGAATAAGGATTTACAAATCTGTTAAAATATTAACGCTTCTTAAGTTACTATCTTGAAGACTTTAATTTTAACAAATTCCATTAATCATTAATCAAAAATTAAAGGAATTGGATCTTATAAAAAAAATTTTTAACTTTTTAAAAGCTAAATAAAAAAAGAATTTTCTTTCAATAGGAAAAATAATTATCATTACATATTTATCTTATAAAATCTCAATTTTTCTGATTTTTTAAATGAAAAACTTTATCTTTATTAAATTATTTTCTTAATTGAAGAAGAGCGTAAAAAAAGAAAGTTATTAGTGAATATTAAAATTGAATTTTGAAAATTTAGGAATTAGCGAAGAGAATTCTCTCGCTTTAAAGAAACAGAATATAATTTATCCTACTTCTGTCCAAAAAAAAGCGATTCCCTTGATTATTGAGGGACGTCATTTAATGACTCAATCTAAAACAGGATCCGGAAAAACTTTAGCTTTTATTCTTCCTATCATTGAGCAATTAAAATACTTAAATAATGAGGTTTTAATTTTAGCTCCTACACGAGAATTAGCAAAACAAACAAATAGGGTAATAAAAGATTTAGGTAATGGGAAAGTTAGATCGATGACTATTTATGGAGGAGTTTCTATAAATAATCAGATTAGGAAGATTGAGCAAGGTGTTAACATTATTGTTGGAACACCTGGAAGAATTATAGATCTTTATAAAAGAAGAAAGTTACACTTTAAAAACATTAGATTTGTTGTTCTAGATGAAGCTGACAGACTTTGGGATATGGGATTTGCTCCAGATGTTAAATATATTCTAAGTAAAATACATACAAAATACCAATTTATGCTATTTTCGGCAACCTTGGATTATGATATGAGGAAACTAGTGAAAAAGCATACTAAGAATAAATTTGAATTTTTGAATTTAAGTAGAGACAGTCTAACCGTAGGAAACACGAGACAATACTATTATCTAATTGACCGTTATGAAGAAAAATATAGTACATTTCTAAAAGTTTTAAGAATTGAAAACCCAAAACATGTGTTAGTGTTTGTAAATACAAAAAAAACAGCATCATGGCTAGAGAGGAGATTAAAACGTCAAAGAGGTCTCAAATTTAGAGTTGGTGTCATTTCAGGGAAATTATCGCAGTTTCAGAGAGAAAAGATACTGAAAGAATTTAGAACTAAAGGAATAAATCTACTTATAGCCACTGATGTAGCAGCTAGAGGGCTTGACATAGAAAACATTTCTCATGTTATTAATTATGATGTACCAAAGTTTCCTGATAATTATGTACATAGAATAGGGCGTACATCACGTATGAATAAAAAGGGAGTAGCTATTACATTATGTTTAAAAGATGAATATGAATATTTATGTAATATTGAAGGTTTAATTGATAAAGAAATCGAGTTGAAGACAATTTTTCAAAAAGAAGATAGGAATTTTCATAATCCTTTCTATTAAGTAAAAAATCTTATTCGTAATTTTCTTTCCACTTTAAAAAATCCAATAAGAAATCTTCCTTGGTTTCACTCTCAAGTGGATCTCTAATCATACGAAGCTTGCTTATCCAATTCTTTATTCCCTTAAGTGCCATGGAATAACCCTCAATTTCTAAGACTATATCAACAATGTTTTTTAATATTTTGCTTATTTCCGTTCCAGTTAATTCATTAAGTTCTGCTTGAACCTTATTAAATAATTCTTTCATTTCTGTTATGGGATCAACTTTTTTAGCATCATCAGTAGGGATGATTTCCTCTTCAGCTGGAAATTGTGATTGAGTTAGACCAGGACTAATATATTGTCCTTCTAGATTTGATGAAGAAGTTTCCAGTAATGATTCACTTTGTGGTAAATCTTCATGGATTCTGGAGGATTCTTCTTTAGTCGGAATTAGTCGTTTTATTATCCCCAATTTCCAATTTAAAAGATCTTTCTTAATTTCTTCTTTAAATGGTTCTTTTAATGTTTCATCAACTTCTCCCAAACTTTTTTTCCATTCAAGAATTTTTGAATATCCTTGAAGATTTAACACAACCTCTGTGATTTTATCTAATTGTTCTTTTATTTCCACTCCCTTAAGTTCATCAATCTTATCAACGAGAATTTCAAATAAACTATTAATTTTTTCAGGATCAATTGGTTCAATTCCAATTTGATCTAAAGGTAACCCTTCTTTTATTTCGTCTGTAACTTCCTTGCGTAAAATTGGTGGTCTAAATTCAGGTGGAAATGTTAATTCTAAACTAGATAATTCATTATTTAATTTATTAATGTTTCTAATAAGATAATTCTTCATTTCATCATCTAAGGGAAGGTAAACGTTCTCTAATTTGCTAATTAATAATTTAAGTTCTAAAATATTAAGAGAGATTCCATCTTGTTCAAAAGCAACATCTAATAATCTTCTTAACCTTTTAGCAACTTTCCTTCCAGTATAATCATTAATATTTTCAATAATTTCATTAAATCCCCTATTGATTTCAATATCTCTCTGGGGTTTTCCCTCCTCAGTAATTCTCGCAATCCATGGTTCAATTAATTCAATCAACGGCTTATACGTAGTAAAGAAAGCACCTATCTCATAAAAAGGTTCATTTCTGATTCTTTGAAAAATACCAAAAATTAAGTAAGAATTATCCCCTAAAATAGCAATTATATTATTTTTCTTTAGTTGCAAATACTCAAAATTAACTTTTTTCATAAAAGCAACAGCATGTTTATTATTATGAGGTTCTGATGAAATAATTTTTATTCTTAAACCTATAGCTTCTGATGTATCTTTAGAAGGTCTTTCCATCAAAGATAAATCATCAGATATAAGTTTATCTTCTGGGTGTTCTTCCTTCTTCTTGACATTTAAATAATCTTTTTTCCATTTTTCAATCGCAGCCAAAAGCAAATATTGAGTATCTGAATCTAGAAGTTTTCTAATTACTAAAAGCCTATTCAGCCATCCTTGTATACTTTCAATAACAAGGGATTCTGGATTAATATCAGAAATTAATGATAAAAGTTCTGCGATACCATGACTTAATTCATATCCTTTAAGTTCTGCCACTTTCTTTGCTGTATTTTCAAACTTTTCTGCAATTTCTTTTTTTTCCTCTTTAGAAATTGAAGTTCCGGAGCTTTGAGGCTTTTTTAAAGGCGTTCTTTCTAGATTGCTAGATATTACATTTTGCATTAGATTGAGATTCTCTTCGTAATCTAAATTAAATTTCTCTAGAGGCAAGAAATCTTCCATATTTGGAACAATAATAGTAAATTCTTCAGTACATTTATCAAATAAAATAGAAATCAATTCCTTAATCTTCTCATAGTTGTTAATATGCCAAAATTTTTCCATTGAAATCTTATTTATTGTAATAAAATTTGTAAGCATTTCATTCAACGATGTTTGGATTAGCTGAATTTTTTCTGTAGGAATAGCGCCTTTTCCTAAAGATAACTCATTTGTTCTTTTATCAATAGATTCACCTAACTTCCTTATAAATGCTTTAAAACCCTCCACTTGTGAGGATTTGGTTGGTGAATCCATTTCTTTTACAATCTCCCGAAATTGAGAAAACATATTACTAGCAATTTCTTCTGATTCTGAAACTTTTTGGCTAACTGAGTTAATCAATTTATTGATATCACGAGCATCAATCACTGATTGAAATTTAAGGGGAGAGATCATCTCCATTATATCATTTAATATTAGTTGGGCAAATTTTTTTACATTTTTTTCGACTTCTGTTAACATTTCGGTTGTTTGATTTGAACTATCTAAAGTACTAAGTATTTCAATCAAATCCTGACTAATACCTTCAAAATCCTTATATAGATTGTCTTGAAATTTAACAAGCTGTGGATTCATTCTTACTTTCTCAATGTTTTCATCCTCAGAAGCCTTATCTAAATCTGTAATATTATTCACTATAGCTGCGAATGGAGGAATAAAAATAAAATGATTTAATAAATCTGAATATTTTGGAGAGATTTCTAAAACCAACTTTTTTCCAATTAATTCTCTAAGAATTTCTTTCAATTCTGCTTCCGAAAGTTCAGGTAAAATCCTTTTAATTTCTCCAAATGTGTGTGGATATTTACCAAACCCTTCGAGATAAATTTTAATTGCATTAGTGGAAAGATTAAATGATTCGAGCAATAATTTCAATTTAAAAACCAGAACTATCTATTTATAGTTTTTAATTTAATTTACTGATTATAACATGAAAAAACTTACTTTTTAATATTCTGTAAAAGAAAAATACAAGATTATTTTAACAGTTTTTTTATAAAGGAAAGTATCAATTCCCAAAAAATATAAACTTCTATTAATCATTAATTGATTTAGAAGTATACTACATTTTTTATAGTGTTCTTAGAAAAACATAAAAGGGTGGAAAAAAATAGAATTCACATGTATAGAGTGCGATTCAAAAAATGTAATGGCAGTTGGAGATAATTCTCATAACATTTTCTTATGTGGAAATTGCGGTATTCATTGGTATAAAGAAGAACCGCATTTCTGTGCAAAAAAAGATGAAGACTATATTTATAGGAGAAAAAGCAATGTTGTTATAATTACTTGTAAAAAATGTGGAAAAATATTCACTAAAGAGATATGAAAATGAAAAATTGGATGTAAAACTTATAAAAAATGATAAGAAATGTCAAAAAAATTGAGAATTCTTTTTCTTTGAGTTAAGAATAAATTTAAAATTATATTTAAAAACAGTTTCATATATATTGTTTACATATTTGAGGTAAATGCATATAAGAACAATACTTTCAATTCTTAAAAATAGCAAAACTTTTCTTTTGCTAATTAAAATTATTAAAAACAACAAATTTAATAATATAAGTACACATTTTATTTTGAAATTTCTAATTAGAAATGGGATTAACATTTAATTTTCATTCAAGATGTTCTTTAACAAAATCCCAAATCAGAGAATTTACAATCTCTGGTGCCTCTATTGTTAAACCATGCTTCAAATTTTCAATTATTTCTAATTTTGAGTTCGAAATTTCTTCATGTATTAATTTGGATCTCTCTGGGGGGTTCCTAACATCCTTAGAACCTACTATGATTAACGTAGGTTGAGTAATTTTATGCAAGGAATTACGCGTATCGAACTCGGCTAATGCTTTAAACTGGTTAATTAAATCCTTTACTTGAGGAGCATATTCAGTCGTAAACATGAAATTCATTTCTTTTTTAAGTCGTTCTTCTAAATTTTTGTCCCTTCTTACTTTTCTTTTAAAGGTGTTAGTATACAATATCGGGAAAATTAATTGGTATTTTTGTTCAAAAGTCATTTTGTCCATCTCATGATATACTTTAATTGTTTGATCAAATTCTATTGGATCTATGTTTGGTTCCGTTGCTAATAGAATTAATGTTTTAACTCTTTCAGGATATTTTAAAACAAAATCTTGAGCTATTTCTCCACCCATACTTATTCCACAGAGATGAATCTTGCTTAGAATGTTTAAGTGATCAAGAAGGCTTTTAGTATCTTCAACAAACATATCCATTGTATACGGGTAATCTGGTCGAGAACTTTTTCCAGCGCCTCGATTATCAAAAGCTATAACAGTCATTTTATCCTTGAAAAATTCAATTTGATAACTCCAGGCCTCTAATCTTGAATTTGAGCCTTGGATTAAAACAAGAGGTTCTCCTACGCCGTCTATAATATAATTAATTTCAATATCATCATACTTAAATATTGGAATTCTCACTCACCACTTTTTTAACATTGATTTCTAAGAAATTAATTATACAAAATTCATTTATATCATTTTCGAATAATATTAGATGAAAAAGTGGATTAAAGCAAAAAACGTAAAATCGTATTTAAAGCATCTTTTATATATAATATTTACATATTAGAAGTAATTACATATACGAATGATACTTTCAATTCTTAAAAATAGCAAAACTTTTCTTTTGCAAATTTTTATATTAAAAGAGTATTATAGATTTTATAAGATTTAATGTTTAATTTTTTACAATTTAAAAGCAAAGAATGATATAAATGCCAAGTCGTCGAGGAGATGGGACTCTTGTTTTTAAGATCTGTTTCTATGGTCCGAGTTTAGGTGGAAAGACTACAGCACTAGATTGGGTCTATAAAAAGGAAGGGTTAGCAACAGGGGATATGCAGCAGATACAAGATCCAACTGGTCGTACGCTCTTCTTCGACCGTGTTGTTGCGAGGGTTTCAAATGTAGTATTCCAAGTTTATACTGTCGCTGGTCAGAGACGGCATAAATTCCAACGTCAAACTGTTCTCAAAGGTACAGATGCAGTAATATTTACTTTTGATAGTTTGATAGATCAGTGGTCCGAGAACGTATGGTCCCTTAAAGAATTGTTACGATTTTATGGGGATAAATTAATACCCCCTGAAGCGTTTGCGCCTCCAGAAGTGCCAACTGTGGTTCTTGCTAATAAGAGAGATTTAGAAGACATTGTAGAAATATCCAAGATACGTCAATTACTCGATACTGCAAAGTTAAATCATGTATTAATATATGAGACTATAGCAATCCAAGGAATAAATGTAAAAAGAGCTTTTGTCTATGCTGCTCGTCAAGCAGTTCTCAATCATTATAAGAAGCTTTCAGGAAAGTCAATGGAAACTGCTTAAGTTAATTTTTTTCTATATTTATAAATAAATTATTTGTGGTTCAACTTTTTCTTGAGATATTTTTAGGTATCCATAAGAGTTAACGTTAGTAAATCTTTTATCTGTTGGTGTGCCTGGGTTGATATAAAATTTACCATCTTTTTCTTTTTTATTGTAAGGATGGTGGGTATGTCCAAAAATGATAATATCGTATGGAGATAAATCAAATTTTTTATTCAAATATTTAATTATTGTGGTTGGTCCACCTGCACCATGTGTTATAAGGATTTTATGCCCATATAGATTTAATTCTATTTTCTCTGGTAATTCTTTTGAAATTTTTGAATCATCCATATTTCCAGTAATTCCAATAACTTTCTCGGTTCCAAAAATCTTTCGAAATTCTTCATATACTTTATGACTTGTGAAATCTCCTACATGAACTAAATAATCAATTTCTTTTTCTTTAAAATCATCTATTATTTGATGTAGGACCTCAAATGCTGGAAAGTGTATATGCGTATCTCCAATCAGTCCAATCAATAATTGAGTTTTAATTGTTTTGATCACTTTTTTCCGTCTCTTTCACTCTATTTTTCATTTCTTTTAAAGCTAAATTAATTAGTTCGTCCAAGTTTTTCCATTTTCCTTTATTGATCATTTCTTTAATCCAATAAAATAGATCTTGATTAATGGAAACAGAAGTTAATATGGGTTTTAATACTTGTTCCTCTTTTGAACCAGCTTTGTTGAGTAACCAAGATATTATATTTGATACAAATTTAAAGTTATTGGCTGCGGTTATCCCATAGGATTTATTTAAGCTTGAAAATATTGATAAATTTCCTATACTAATAACTTTACCCAAGTTAAAGTGGGTTGCTGCGATGATTGGAAGGCTCTGCTTTGATTCATCTTGCCATTCATCTCCATTAAAATATCTATGCCATGAAGTGCCTTCAGAAGAATAGGCAATAGTAATCACATCAGTTGTATCATTTTCAACAGATTTATCGATTGTTAAAGTACAACCATTGGAATGAATAATTTGAGAAATATCTCTGGTAATAAAATGACTCCTGAAATCTAGAATAATTGGATGAGAATTCTCTTTTGAGAAAAGTTCATTATCAAATAGCCTATCAGAATTAAATTTTACACCAAAATTTTTACTTAATTCTGATAAATTATTTTTATTTTCATAATCGCCACCACCATCATTTATAATGAGGATACTTCCACCATTTTTGACATATTCAACTAAATCGTTAATTTCATCAGGATCTAAATCCGGACCAAGATGGGGTACTCCAATTATAAAGAGATCATATTTACTCAATTTTTCATATGTTAAACCTGCTTCAATTTTTCCCAATTTGAAGTGGGAATCAAAAAAAAATTGAATAAAATCAGTAAAAGCATTATTTTCAATAGTTAACTTATTATTATGAGAATGGTCAAATCCAACGGTAATTTGTCTATTCATGATACTATCTAATTAAGTAATCTTCTAAATAATTATTTTTACTATTATTCATTTGATAAATTTTTTAAAGTGATAAAAGCACTTCCAACTTGAACTCGGACTAATTTTTGGATTGGAATAATTCTATATTCAATATCACTTAGCAATTCATTGATTTTTTGCTCAATCCATTTTTCTAAGTCATATTTAATGTTAACAAGCTCAATTTTATTTTCTGGGTGATTGGATATAGCTTCTTCACATAATCTTGAAATCATCGATATCATTAACAAACTTCTTATATATCTACGTACAACATTTGAATCAAAAGCTTGAGCAATAGTTGCTTTTCCATCATATATTGGAGAGGTTTTAAGTTCAAAAATAGAAGAATCAATATTCGGACGTGTAATTTTAATATAATCATCTACTGCTTTGAATATTCTTGTAGATTTATCGCAAAATTTCTTGATTTTATTAAAAATTCTTTTAGCATGTTTATAGTTATTTTTATTGTATTCTAATGATTGAAGAAGCACATCTCTTCTTTCAAATTCACTTAAGGAATTATCTCCTATCGAATCGTGAGTGAAATAGGGTAACTCACATACTAATGTAAAACTCTCTTCATTAGTAATAGTTTTAAGATAATCCCATGAGGAAGTACCAGATTTTACAAATTCTAGAGGATTCTCTATACCTTTAGATTCAATGAAATCATAAAACTCTTGAACGCCTTCGTTTTGGAATATAGCATCATATAAAACTTTTCTAAATGGTACTTCAGGTTCTCCTAGATGTAATGGTAATCCTTCGCTTTTGACAAATTTAGTGAGATCAGCGAATAAATTTCCAACTTCACGAGTAACATAGAAATAGACTCCACAAAAATCCCAATTATGAAGGCTAAACATGAATTTTGGTTTTATTTCATTTATTAAACGCATTAAAGCTTGAGTCTCTGGTGGTGGAGTTAGCCATTTAAGTTTTTTATAATTAATTGGAAATGACCATTCAACTTGGTCAGATTGTGCACATCTAAAATAATGCTTGGCATATTTTGTCGGATCAAATTTTCCTTTAAACCATCCTTCATTCAATACAGCTCCATCTATATCAATAGCCTTAATTAAATACCACGTATAACCGGTTTGCTTTGTAAAATCAGGATTTTCTGCTAAAAAGTATGATAAAAACTCCAAACTCATACTCCCTATTGATTCATTGGGATGTGGAAATCCAAAGAGAAGCGCTTTTTCTTTTCCCTCGCCAATTTTTAAGCAATATATTGGTCGTCCTTCACGTGATTTTCCAATTACTCTCAAGTCTACATTTTCAAATTTTGTTGCTAACTTTTTACTTGACGCATTCAATTCAGCAACTGTCAAGAATTCTTTATAATCTGGGATTTGGCTAAGAATTTTTGTAAGATCTATATTATTCACCCCAAGTTCAAAAATTAATATACATCACCTATTTTTTACTCAATAAAAGTATTATGCTATTTTCTATGGATTGTATCTTTTAATCAGAGAAAAATTGAGAATAATATGTATAAATTTAATAGACTGAGATTTTTTTTTTTATTATGTTAAAAAAGAATTATAAAGACGTTGAAGAACAGGAAGCAGTTTTAGCTGATGGCACCAAAGTAGATGGTATTAATATAAGGTGGCTAATTGATGAAAAAGTTGGTGCAAATAATTTTGCAATGAGAAGAATTGAAGTTAAGCCTGGTCAAAATGTTCCATTGCATAATCATGCCGAGGATCATGAAATGTATGTTTTATCTGGAAAAGGGAAATTTTATAATGATAAAGAAAAAGTTGAGATTGCATCTGAAGGAGATTTTGTTTATATTCCCCCCAATGAAAAACATGGTATAGATAATATAGGTAAAGATGATTTAGTTTTTCTTTGTCTCATTCCATATCTTAAGAAAAAAACTAACAATGATTAAGTTTCTTGCTCACACTTTCCTATAGCAACAACGAAATCATTTTCGTAAAGTTTGATTACTCTAACGCCCTTAGCAGTTCTATGGGTGATTCGGATGGAATCAACAGGCACCCTTATCATTTGTCCTTGTTCTGTTCCAATTAACAAATCCATATGTTTCGCAATTTTTGCTGCAATCACTCTATCATTTTTATCTTTATCCAAGGAGATATTTCGGACCCCTTTGGCGCCTCTTCCAGTCTTTCGGTACTCCTTAACATATGTCCTTTGACCATAAGCATTTTGTGTAAGAGTTAATATAATATCATCATTAGAAACGAGAAGACAATCAATAACTTCATCATTTTCTCTTAATTCTGCTCCTTTAACGCCCATAGAATTGCGTCCTAACTCTCTTAATTCTGATTCATCAAATCTTACGGCATATCCTAATTTAGTGGCAATGAAAATATCTTGGAGCTCATCTGAAAGTCTTTTAACACTTATTAATTCATCATCGGGTCTAACTCTTTGAGCTCTAACTCCTGTACTCCTAAATTTTGAAAACAACTTTAGAGGAGTCTTTTTGATAATTCCGTTTTTTGTAGTCATTATAAGCATCTCATTAGTATTAAAATTGTTAATTGGTAACATAGCTGAAATATTCTCCCCTGATTGTAAAGGTACAAAATTAATTATTGGTTTTCCTCGAGCTGTACGTTTTTGTTGAGGAATATCATAACAGTTTATGGAATAAACTCTTCCTTTTGATGTGAATATTAAAATTGTATCATGGGTTGAACAAACGAAAATATCTGTAATAAAATCTTCTTCGCGTATGGTCATACTCTTTTTTCCACGACCACCACGTCTTTGAGCTTGATACTCTTCTAAAGAGATTCTTTTTATATATTGATTTTTAGTAAAAATTACAATAGTAGTTTCTTTTTTAACTAAATCTTTTTTTTCAATTTCTTTTATTTCATGATGTTCAACCATTTTAATTTCAGTTTTTCGTTTATCTCCATACTTCTTTATCAATTCAGCTAAATCATTTTTAATCAAGTTCAGACGAACTGATTTTTCTTTCAAGATTTTATTATATTCTTTAATTTCAGCTTGTAATGACTTTTTTTCTTCGACCAACTTTTCATGCTCTAAACTTGTCAATCGAGATAAGGGCATGCTCAATATAGATTGAACTTGGATATCACTCAAAGTATAAGCTTCTATTAATTTAATTTTCGCTTCATTTGAATCTTTCGAATTCTTAATTATATTTATTACTCTGTCAATGTCATTTAATGCAATTAATAAGCCCTCAACTCTATGAAGGCGATCTTTTGCCTTATTAAGAAGATATTCAGTTCTTTTATAAATAATAATTAATCGATGTTCAATATATTCATTAATAATCTCTTTTAGATTGAGAATTTTTGGTTGTCTACCCTCATTAACTAAAACTAAATTGGTTATATTAAATGTCGTTAAAAGTCTAGTTCTTTTAAAAAGAATATTTTTTATTATAACCGGTTGGGCATTTTGAGATAAATCCAATACAATACGCATTCCTTTTCTATCAGATTCATCACGCAAATCTCTTACATCTTTGAGAACTCCATCTTTAATTAACTTCGCAATAGATTCAATTAAATCTGTTTTATTAATTAAATATGGGATTTCAGTAATAACAAGACTAATTTTTTTCGCTTTTGTCTCAGTTTCAATCCTTCCACTAAGATTAATAGCTCCATTTCCCGTAGTGTAAGCATTATAAATTCCATTAGTATCGGTAATAATACCTCCTGTTGGAAAATCAGGTCCCTTTATTATTTCCATTAATTCTTCTATTGAAATATCAGGATCATCTATAGTGGCAATAATTCCATTACATACTTCTGTTAAATTATGTGGAGCCATAGAAGTTGCCATACCTACTGCAATTCCTTTCGTCCCGTTTAATAGGATATTTGGAAGTTTTGCGGGTAAATATAAGGGTTCAGAAGTACTGTTATCAAAATTAGGTTGAAAATCTACTGTCTCTTTATCTATATCTTCAATTAACTCATTTGAAATTTGTGACAGTCTTGCTTCTGTATACCTATATGCAGCTGGTGGATCTCCATCAATAGAACCAAAATTTCCCTGTGGATGGATTAAAGGATACCTTAATGAGAAATCTTGTCCCATTCTAACTAGTGAATTATAAACTGCCATATCACCATGAGGATGAAAGTTGCCTAAAGTTTCTCCTACAATTTTAGCACATTTAACATGAGAACTATTATAATACCAGTTATTAACAGCCATAGCATAAATTATTCGTCGATGGACTGGCTTTAAACCATCTCGAACATCAGGAATAGCTCTACCGACTACAACTGACATAGCATAATCGATATAGCTACTTTTCATCTCTTTTGATAATAAAATCTCTTCAATCTGCTCTGAAGTCAATTATGACCACTTCTTTTTTTTAAATTTTATTAATTGAATAAGTTTGAATTAAATATCTAGAGTCTTTACTTCATCAAAATTACTGATTATAAATTTCTTACGAGCCTTTACCTCTTTGCCCATTAATTTAGTGAAGATTAAATCATTTTCAATATAGTCTTCATAAGTCACTTTTTTTAGCTTTCTAGTTTCTTTATTCATTGTAGTTTCATAAAGCTCATCAGAGTTCATTTCACCAAGACCCTTATAGCGCTGAACTTTTATTGAATCAATATTTTTTAGGTTGTATCTTGTTTTAATGTTTTTAATAAGTTTTTCTTTTTCTTCATCTGAATAAACATAATCTTTTGACTTTTTATAAGATACTTTATATAAGGGAGGTACAGCAATGTATAAGTGCCCTTCATCTATTAATGGTCTTAAATATCTGAAGAAGAAAGTAAGTAATAAGGTCTCAATATGAAAGCCATCAACATCAGCATCACACATAATTATAACCTTATAATACCTCAATTTAGTTAAATCGAATGTTTCTTCTGTATCATCTCCGTTTTCTTCAGATTCTACATCATTTCCATTTGTTAAACTAGCCTCTTGGAAACCTACCCCAAGTGCTTTTATAATTGCTTGAATTTCATTATTTTGAAGGACTTTATCTATTCTTGCTTTTTCAACATTGAGAATTTTACCTCTAATTGGAAGAATAGCCTGATATGTTCTGTCTCTTCCTTGTTTTGCGGGACCTCCTGCTGAATCACCTTCTACAATAAATAGTTCTACTTTCTCTGGATCATTTGAAGAACAATCAGCTAGTTTTCCAGGCATTCTCGCACTATCTAACGCAGATTTTCTCCGAATTAAAGCTCTTGCTTTTTGAGCAGCCTCTCTAGCTATTTTTGCATTAATATTCTTTAAAATAATCTTTTTCGCAGTATCTGGATTTTCTTCTAAATACTGCATTAATTTATCTGTAACAATTTGGCTTACGATTTGTCTGATCTCAGGATTTCCTAACTTTATTTTAGTTTGACTTTCAAATTGAGGTTCAGGAAGTTTAATTGAAATGACTGCTGATAATCCTTCTCTTGTATCACTTCCACTTAGAACATGATCTTTATATTTTTTCTCCATGAAATTTTCTATATATGAATTAAACACCCTAGTTAGTGCAGATTTAAATCCGGTCAGATGCACTCCACCTTCGAGGGTATTTATTGTATTTGCGTAAGTTAGAATATTAGTTTGATATCCTTGATTATATTGCATCCCTAATTCAACATAAATGATTGAACCATCATCATCTTGAGCTGAATCATTTATATAAATGATATCATTATGGAGTGGTTGTTTATCTTTATTTAGATACGAAATAAATTCTTTAAGGCCCCCTTCATAATGAAATTCTTCTTTCTCATTATTAAATTTATTATAAATTTCAAATCTAGTATGAGGAGTAAGAAATGCAAGCTCTCTTGTTCTATTATTAATAGTATGGGCATTAAAAATTGGCTCATTCGGTTCAAATTCAAAAATATCTCTGTCAGGATAAAATCGAATTTTTGTATAAGTCTCTTTAGAATCGATATTTTCTGTAATAGGTTCTGACGCTTTTATTCCCTTAGAGAATTTTTGTTTATAACAAAGTCCATCTCGACAAACTTCTACTTCCATCCATTCTGTTAATGCATTCACGACTGATAACCCAACACCATGTAAACCACCTGAAATTTTATAGCTTTTTTTATCAAACTTCCCTCCAGAATGGAGGTGTTCCATAATTACTTCAAGCGCGGGTTTTTGAAATTCTGGATGGATATCAATTGGAATACCCCGCCCATTATCATATATTTGAACTGAATTATTTTTATAAAGAGTTATTTTTATCTCATCCGCAAATCCACCAATCGCTTCATCAACAGAATTATCTAAAACTTCAAAAATTAGGTGATGGAGTCCTTGCTTTCCTGTGGATCCAATATACATAGCTGGGCGTCGACGCTAACGACTTAACGCGAATCGCGCACTTTATTCATATATTAATAAAATAAGTTTACGCCATCGAGACCCTTCAGTACTTTAATATCCTCTGCATCATAACCTTTCTTATCAGGCATAGAATTTAGACCAAAAGTTTTTGTAAAGGTAAATTAATCGAGATGAATATGACTTTATGTGATAATTTACAAATTTACTAAGTAACTAGTGTATATCCATGAATTTAAATATATGTGCATTTCTTCGTTATTCAGAAAGATGAACTCTCTGCATCTTTGAACCAAATCAAAAATATATAGCTCTAAGTTAAAGTTCTAAGAGCTTTGAATCAAAAGGATAGAGATTAGGGAGCATAAGACCACCATTCTTTTAGAAAAAAATCAAAAAAAAGAATTAAGATGAGGTTAATTCCTCTAAAAATTTCTACTGATTTGGGAGAAATATGATATCTCTTTATTATTAAATAAAAAAGGAAATTCCATATAGCCTAGAAAGGCTTTTTCTTAAATTTTCTTAAGGAAGGTATAATTCCTTTTTTTAAACAATCCATACAATACCAGCATTTACGTCGTGGAATATAGACTCTATCTCCATCTAAAGCAGATGGAGGAGGGAAAATAAAATTAGAGTTAGAACGAGAAAAAATCAAGAGATTTATTCAAGATCTAAGGAAATGGAATGATTAAAATTTCTTCTAATTATTTTAACATCTGCTTTTCTTTAATCTATTATCTTTTTGTTGAGAGATCCATTTTGAGTCTATGAAAAATCCAATAGTCTATATAAAGTTTAGACTAATAAACTAATTATTAAACTCTATTATATCAATAATTAATAATATAAGAAAAAGGAGAAAGAAATCAAAATGATAAGTAGTCCTGAATTAAAGGAAAGAATTGGAGATCCCTTAAAATTTTATACTTGTGGGATTTGCCATAAAGAAATTAGCCAAAGTGCCATTCTCTATGAAGAAGGGTTTCATTTTGGAGTTATTTGCCCTAATTGTTATAATAATATTTCTAAGGAAGATATTGAACTGATCTCAAATATGTTAATTGCATTTGGAGGTTATTTTGGCATGTTAAGAGATCCTAACTTTCCTGTGAATGAGATGCTTAAATGTTTCTTAAAGGTTATTGAAAATAACAAAGCAAAATTGTTATCAGAAGAATTACGGATTAAATTATTACATTGTGCGTTATTGCATGGGATCACGCCACAGGAATTCTACGATTTGGATACAGATTTACTTAAATATATGTACCGGTTTTAACATCAAGAAAAAAGGTGATAACGAATGATTGACTACTTAGCGGAACTTTATATATATAACAAGGAGTTAAAGAAGATTATCATTAAATTTCAAGATTTGGATCAAGAAAGTGATATTCAAGGTGAAAAATCAGTACAATTGAACTCAATATTAAAATTCAAAGAAGAAAGGTCACTAAAACATGGGAGCCCTTCAGTGAAAGATACAATTAATGCAATCGATGCTAAAAACATTTTATAATTAGTAATGACAAATTTATTGAACTTGTTTTAGGTGGGGAATTAATTAAATTGACCTTCATTTATTCCTACGAACATCCTCAGCCAACTTTACGATCTCTAAAAAATCATTATTCACATCATGAGTTTGAACTATATGAGCTCCATTTAAAATAGCAATTGCAGTTGCAGAAAGTGTTCCATTAAGTCTATTTTCGGGATCGGGGATATTTAAAGTTGCACCGATAAACTATTTTCTTGAAATAGCTACTAGAATTGGCTTATTTAATGTTATAAGTTTTTGTAGATTTCCTATTATCTTTAAATCATATATATGAGTTTTTTCCTAAATTTTTCTTGAATCTTTCGTTCTTCGAAAGTAAAAATTAATTTACAATGATATCATAATAGATTATTAGAATTCATGGGTTTTTTTAAAAAAAAATTTGAAAACAAATTTAATAAAGGTAGATTAGCTCGTATAGGGATTATTTTCATCATTATCCCCGGTGTTATTATAAGTGGTTTTATCATTTATTTCCTATACTTTTCAGATAAGGAACCTATCTCAGAAAAGTTAAAGGATTTTATGGAGAACTATTATTTTCATGACAAATACACGGTTCTTTTAAAGGATTTAAAAGAGTTGAATGAAACGTTTCCTGAACTAACAGAATTATTTTCATTAAACATGAAATTTGGCTATTCTCCAACCGTTAAGGGTCATGAAATTTGGTGTTTACGGATTACAAATGAGTCATCCGGTTTTAATAAACCCGAAGTTCTATATATAGGTTCTCACCACGGTAATGAAATCGTTTCTGTCGAAACAGCTTTTTGGTATGGGCATTGGTTGCTTGATAACTATGGCAAAAATGAACGAGCTACTTTTCTCTTAAATAATAGGGAGATTTATATAGTGCCTTGTTTGAATCCAGATGGAAGGTATGCATCAACACCACATAGGACCAATGGACATCACTTTGACTTGAATCGTGATTATGACTATGCTCCTGAAATAGGAAATGATGGTCCTTTTTCAGAAATTGAAACAAAATGCATTCGGGATTTAAGCGAAGAACATCAATTTATCATTTCAATCGATTGGCATCAAGGGTTTTATGGTATATATTGTCCTTGGGGTATTTACTTTCGGGAAGCTCAAATCAGTCCTGATCATGCAACTTATGATCGTGTAGCTAATTTAATGAGTAACCAAGCAGGATCTTTTGGAAATGGAAGTTATCCTATCTATACTGCTGGACCTCTTTATGGAAATTGGAGAGATTGGGCTTATGCTTCTCATGTAGAATTTGGGGGAAATTTTACGCAAGATCCAGATGGATATTTTTCAGGTGGGCAACTTGCATTTATTGTTGAACTATCATATCACACAGCTACAAGTGAAGATGTTGAATTAGGTGGAACTTTAAATGATGGTTGGGTTCCCAAGAATATTCGCCTTGCTCTGGTTGCCGCAGAACTTGCAACACCTTACATTAACTTAGTTGAGATTCCTCCTGATCAAATACTTATTGGATCATGTCTAAATTTTACTTGGCAAGTACTCGGTTGCTTAGAAGTTAATGAAACTGTCCTTGAATGGTCAAATTCCACAGTCCCAGATAGTTTTTCCCCGATCAGTAATGTATATCTCTCAAGTAAATTTAGTTTATATAGAGAGAATTTTACTATGAATACCTTGCCCTTAGACACTTTAGGTAAAAAATATTATCGTGTACGTGCTAAAGTTGATGCATTTTCCAATAGTTCTTCAGTCGCTTATGCAAGTGAAATTTTTTCAAGATATGCTAAATTGCGAAATTGGCCTAAATGGAAAGAGAATGTAACTTCAACCGAAATATACCAAGAATTAGAAGGTCAACTTTATTGGTATAGTGATATAGTCGAAGTGAATGTTGTAGATTTCGTTTAAACACTGTCTGAGGGTTTAAGTTTTCTGAAATTTTAAGTTTTATACTTATTGATTTATATGAATTTCCTCTGCCATTTTTACAAATTTAAATAACTGACTGTTAACATCATTAGTTCGAACAATTTGAGTGCTATTATATATCACGATGGCTGTCGATGAAAGCGTTCTATTCGATCTATTATCAGGTTTAGAATGTTCAATGTATTTCTAATGAAAGATTTTCTATAAATAGTTATAGAATTGGTAGAAATTTCAATTAGAAAATTGTTCTAATTTTTTTTGGAAGTCCTACGAATTGCTTCAGATATTTTTACAAATTCAGTCAATTGTTTTGTAACATCATG
>JBHLOG010000201.1:0-5192 GCA_048940765.1 Promethearchaeota archaeon
ATAATGTGTATTATTAAAACTTACATTTTTCAGTATAACTGCCAAATTTTTTAATTGCTCTTCAATGTTTTTTAAAGTTTTATTACTTTCACTAACCATTGAAATTATAGTATTATTTTCAGGAATATTATCAATTGTTTTTTTTTCAAAGATAACTGTTCTTTTTTGTTCATTCTTATTGAAGTCTGTTTTAATCTTTTCATAAGTTTTTTCTTGAGAAAATCTGCTTCTTAGATTTTTTCTTGATGTTAATTCTTCAAATTCAAATCCAAGATAATAATCCTCATTAAATTCAATTTCAGATACATTAATGATTTCTCTGAATGAGTATTCAATCTTTTGACCAGAATTTAAAAAAATATATAATTGCAAAATCTTAATTTGAAGATCGTTAAAATTATTAATTAAATCTAAATCAATAGTAAAAGCGAGAGATTCATCTGAATGATATAATTTCTTGATAGAGATTAAATAGGGAGGTTCTTTATATAATACTTCTTGTTTCGAAATTTCAAATTGTAGATTTAAACGCTTAATTTGATCAGGGAGATAAATTTCTTTTTCTTTCTCATTTTTTTTAAACTCTAAAAATAGTTTATTTTGATCGCTCCAAAAAACTTGGAACAATTCCATTTTGATATTTAACCCTTAATCGTTTACTTAAATCTTACAATTTATTTGATTTTTAATTATTAATCAAAAAATTCTAAAAAATATGTTGAGTCGTTTAATTTATTGATTTTTGAAAATATTTAAATAAATATATGAATTGAAAGAAATTACTAATCCTTTTTTAGATCAGATAAATAATATATAGGTTTTTCTAATACTTTTTTAAAATATTCAATTTCTTCTTTTGTTTCATTACCAATATAATCATTAATATCGAGTACTAAAATTGCATCCTGATCATACAACTTTTTTAAAGCTATTTCTTGTAATTTACCCCATTCCGTTGTTGAGAATTCGTTTTTATTTAATAATCCATCAACTGAGCAAATATATACAAGTTTTTTATATTTTATTTGTAAGATAGACTCAATCTTAATAAAATAGTCTTTAAAACGAATTGAGCCAACTAAGAATATTTTATTTTCCTTTATTCTTGAAAAATCATATATTTCAAAAGCTAACAAGAAATTCTTATTTAATCTTTCTTTTTCCATAATATACTATAATCTGGAAATATTTTTAATTTTCATATGAAACTTAATTCTGTTTATTTAACTGAAAACTTAGAATTTTTGAAACAGACTAATTCCAATTCAGTTGATTTAATTTATATTGATCCACCATTTTTTAGCGGTGTTGATTATAAAGAATTTTCTGATTTATGGAATTCTCTCGATGATTATTTAAACTTCATGAGGTTTAGAATTGATGAAATGTTTCGTGTTCTTAAAGAAACTGGAAGTTTTTATTGCCACTGTGATCCGAATGCTGTTTTTGAAATAAAGCTTTTATGTGATAAAGTTTTTGGAAGAAAAAATTTTAGAAGAGAAATTATCTGGAATGTTGGGAGTGTTTCTGGATTCAAAAGTCAAGTGAAAGGTTGGATACGACAGCACGATACAATCTTATATTATACCAAATCAGATAATTTTACTTTTAACAAACAATATACACCTTATAAAGAGGAATATATTAAGAAAATGTTTCGCTATAAAGATGAGAATGGTCGTCTTTATAGAAAGAGGAGAGGGGGAAAGCAATATTTAGATGAAAAACTTGGTAATGCTATAGGGGACGTTTGGAATGACATCTACTCTTTTCAAACAACAACAAGATCAAAAGAATATCTTGGTTATCCCACTCAAAAACCTGAGAAATTATTAGAGCGAATTATTTTAGCTTCATCAGATGAAGGAGATATTATAGCTGATTTTTTTTGTGGAACTGGAACAACTTTAGCAGTAGCAAATAGATTAAATAGAAAATGGCTTGGGGTGGATAATAATCCAAAAGCTATTGACTTATGTAGGAAACGATTAGGTATAAATGATTAATCAGAGTTATATTCAGAAGATTTTATTTGAATCCAATAAGTAAAATTAGTTAAGAAATAGTTAAAGAATATTATAATTGATAAGTATCCATCAGATTGATTTATATATTTAATGCACTATTTTTTTCATATAACATTTTTGTAAACAGTCTTCAATATATAAGAATATTCTTTAAAATCGCACCGGGGTTTTGAGGTTGAGAAAAAGCAAAGCTAAATTTCAATTTATATCAATCATTTTTATTTTTGCTTTAGTTTCAATTAGTTTTTTTATAGAAAATAATATTAATAATGGCTGCAATAGTGAAACTAGTGAATTTAATTGTGAAGAACATTCATTACCTAACACATCAAGCGGTTCTCTAAATACAAGTTATTTTAACTATTATAAAGAAATAACAATAGATCATACTAAAGTTGCAGAAGATCTTAATAATTTTCCATTACTGATTTCTATAGACGATACGGACTTACATACAGATGTACAACCAGATGGTGATGACATTGCTTTTTATAACGGTTCAGATTGGCTAGATTACGAAATAGAAGTATTTAAGCAAAATTATGATGAAACTCATGCTCGATTAGTAGCATGGGTAAAAGTTCCTTCACTTTCCAGTTCTAATGATACTAAAATCTATATGTATTATGGAAACTCCACTATGACAGCCCAGCAAAACGCTACCAAAGTTTGGAATTCAAATTACAATGCAGTTTGGCATTTAAATACAACTTTATTAGACTCAACGTCAAATAATAATGATGGAACGAATTCGGGGGCTGATGATGTGTCAGCGTTTATTGGTAATGGTCGATATTATAATGGTGCTGAAACAGGTGGGGATTATTCAAATATGGGTACAGACTCCAGTATTGATAAGGTTTTTTATGGTGGAGCAACAATTTCTGCTTGGATTTATCCAGAAGGATGGGGAGGAGGGGATTACGGACGAGTTTTAGCCAAGTCGTCTGTTTGGGATGGTAAAGATGGATGGGTCTTATGTGTTGATGGAGCTGAATTGGAACCCGAGCAGTTAATATTTTATCGAGGAATTTATGATGAGAAACCTCCTGGTGCATTATCTAGAGGTCTTTGGTATACGGGGGGATATACAATAGATCCTAATCAATGGAACTATGTTGCAGTGACTTATGATGATAGTGCTTGTCATAATAATCCAATTATATATATAAACGGAGTATCACAATCTCTTACAATGGAGCCTGAGCCCCCTGAACAAGGATATGCAATCGATGATGATGGTCAAGATTTATTCATTGGTAATTATGGAGGTGCAGCTAAAGATAGAACATTTAATGGTACAATTGACGAAGTCCGAATATCATCTGGCAATTTAACATCTGGTTGGATTCTAACAGAATATCGTAATCAAAATGATCCTAATTCATTTTATACAGTTAGCGCTGCAGTTTTACTTGATACTACTCCTCCGAATGTAACAATAAACACACCGAATCAAAGTGACTTATTTGGAAGTAAAGCACCAAATTTCAACGTTTCAATCAATGATAATCATGTTATTGATAAAATGTGGTATAGGCTACTTAATGGGACAGTAACCACAGTTAATACTACTTTTGAAACAAATGAAATGAAAAATGGAACTATTAATCAAGCACGATGGGATGAGATAGGAAACGGAACAGTGACTATTCAATTTTTTGCGAATGATTCCTGTGGAAATGAAGGCTTTTCAGAAGTTATCGTTCGAAAAGACATTAATCCCCCTTCGATAATGATTAATTCTCCAAATAATTTCGATCTTTGTGGAATTGCTGCTCCTTCATATAATGTGGAAATTTGGGACCCTAACGGTGTAAATACTACGTGGTATACATTAAATAATGGTATAGAGACATATTTCAATGATAATGGTACAATATCACAATCAGCATGGAGTTCATGTGGTAATGGTACGGTTTCAATAAAATTTTATGCAAATGATTCCTTGGGTAATGAAGGTTTTTCAGAAGTTACCGTTCGAAAACAGATAGAATCTCCAAACATTACGATTTATTTTCCTAATAATTACGATCTTTTTGGAAAAATAGCTCCAAACTTTACTGTAGAAATTTGGGACCATAATGGTGTAAATTTTACATGGTATACCCTAAATAATGGTATAGATATTCCCTTTACTGAAAACGGTACAATTTCACAGTCAGCTTGGAATTTATGTGATAATGGTACTGTTTCAATTAAATTTTATGCGAACAACTCATTGGGTAATACAGATTTTGAAGAAATGATTGTTAGGAAAGATGTTATAAATCCCGTAATTACAATTGATACACCTACTTCTAATTATTTATATGGAAGAAGTGCACCTTCATTTAATGTTATAATTAATGACCCAAATGGTGTTAACGTTAGTTGGTATACTATTGATGGGGGAATTTCAAATACTACTTTTACAGCAAACGGGATTATAAATCAAGATTTATGGGAAGATCGAGAAAATGGTACAGTGACAATTAGGTTTTATGCAAATGATTCTTTAGGCAATGAAGGTTATAATGAAGTTATTGTTCGAAAAGATATTGAATCCCCTTCAATAACAATTTATTCTCCAGTTCCTAATGAATTATTTGGAGAAACTGCTCCTAATTTCAATGTTAATATAGTTGATAGTAGCGGCATAAAATTAAAGTGGTATAGGATTGATGGAGGTGCACCAATTATAATATTCACTTCAACTGGGAAAATTGATGAAAATTTATGGGATGCTCGAGAAAATGGCACAGTAACAATTAGTTTTTATGCAAATGACTCGTTGGATAATGAAGGGTCTTTAGACGTGATCGTTCGAAAAGATATTGAACCTCCTTCGATACAAATTAATTCTCCACATGATGACGAAATATTTAATGAATTAGCTCCTACCTTTGAAGTAGAAATTTGGGATATTAATGGTATTAATACGACATGGTATACTTTAAATAACGGTATAGATATTCCCTTCACTGGAAATGGTACAATATCACAATCAGATTGGATTCTATGCGATTATGGTGCTGTTTCAATCAAATTCTATGCGAATGACTCCTTGGGTAATGGAGATTTTTCAGAAGTGATCGTTCAAAAAGAGCTTAATCCACCCTCAATTGAAATTTATAATCCCATTACAGATCAACTATTTGGTGAGACTCCTCCTGCTTTTAATGT
>JBHLOG010000202.1:0-5163 GCA_048940765.1 Promethearchaeota archaeon
TTTAATTTAATTATAAAAAAAAATGTGCTTAGTTTTTTAATTAATTTATTATTAAATTACAAATAAGATGAGTTTTATAAATTATTATTGCAAATTTTAATAATTGGATGATAAAAAATTAATTCATTAATAAAATAGATATTTAAATAAAATTTAATGGATGGAAATAATACCTATCCCAAATTTAAGAAGAAAAAAATCTCTTTACTATAATTTAAGTAGATTACTAACATTATTATATAAAATGTCTTGCTTATCTTCATTCGAAATTCTTGGAAGCGATAAAATTTTTTCAATTTCAATAGGTAAAGTTGACGTTGTTGGTGAATCAGAGCCAAATAATATTCTTTTATGCCCTACATTTTTAATTAGATTATAAATGCCAAGAGAAACAGAACAACTCGTCTCAAAATATGTATTTTCAAATTTTTTTAATAATATTCCGATACTCACTGCATATTCCATACAAAAGGCTGCATGACCAACAATGATTCTTAAATCAGGAAATTTTTTTGCTAGTTTAGCAATATCTTGAGGTTCAGATCCATCATGGAATTTAGTTTTAGGAAGTGAATGAATATAAAGTATAATATTCTCATCAAAACCTTGTATAAAAGTAACTAACTTTTCAATGCCTTTAGGAAATTCAAAAAAATTAAAACTAGCATGTATTTTAACTCCAATAAATCCTTTTTTAAAATGATCTACTAAAATTTTATAATTATCTTCTTCTTCATCAGGGCTTAATGTAGGATTGAACCAGAAAACCTTGTAAAATCTATCTGGTGCCTTATTGGCAAGATCTATTACGTCTTGATGAGATAATTGCCCTTTTGGCATCAAATTTTTGAATTCATTCAAATATTTTGAAAACTCTTCTCCTTGATTTGCGTTGGAGGCATATTCCTTCTGTTTACTGTGATATTTGGTTCGATTAATTGTAGTTAAGATCGCTTTTTCTACATTGTAATAATCCAGATAACTTATTACATCTTCATGAGGATCAAGAAACATTCCATATGTATGAAGATGAGCGTCAAAGATTTTAAAATCATGTTTAGAGATCATAATAAATCTCTTAAAAAAAGAATGAAAAACTTATAAATTTTTAATTTTTTCCAGAATGTTTACTCGATTTTTTTCCCAATATCTATCAACTGCTTTCTTCACCGCTCTTTTGACTACTTTTTTTACAACAGTTCTTTTTATTAAAGCTCCAAGCATATTCATTACTTTTTCAAATATAAGATTTTTAATTATCCCCTCTATGGATTCACCCTTTGAGACTTTTTCAAGCCATTTACTGAATATTTTATCAACGTTTTTATGTATTTTTTCTTGGATTTCTGAATTGATCTCTTCTTCCATGAAGTTTCCCCTAACTAAATTTAAATAACTGATAATAATATAACCATTTAAAATTATAGAAATAAAAAAAGTCCAAAATAAGATATATTAAATCTTACTTATGTTTGATGAATGTTCCGTTTTGATATTCTTGAAAAGCTGTTTTTAGTTCCTCTTCTGTATTCATAACTATAGGACCCCTCCAGGCTACCTTCTCCCTTAGTGGTTTTCCAGATACTAATAAGAATCTGACTTTTTCTTTATTGGTACTAATATTTACCTTATCTCCTTCGCGATATATAACTAGTGTTTCATTTTTCACGAGTTCTTTTTTATCATCATCGAAATATCCTTCCCCTTCAATAATATATGCAAAAACATTATATCCTTCTTTTATAGGGTGAATGAACTCTGAATTTGGTTCTATAGTGATATCTAAATATTCAGGATCTGTTACTATATCTTGTACAGGACCCTTAACTCCATTTAATTGACCAGAAATTATCTTTATTTTTGTTTTATTGTCATTCAAACTCACTTCAGGAATCTCATCTTTTCTTATATCTCGATATCTAGGATCCATCATTTTATGAGAAGCAGGAAGATTTGCCCAAAGTTGAAATCCCCATAGTAAGGTATTCTTTTTATCTTTTTTAGGCATTTCCTGATGTACAATACCAGATCCAGCTGTCATCCACTGAACATCTCCAGCTTCAATAACTCCACCATTTCTTAGACTATCACCGTGTTCAACTTTACCATGTAATATATATGTTATAGTTTCTATACCACGATGGGGATGCCACGGAAACCCTGCCATGTAATCTCTCGGATCATCAGAATGAAAATCATCAAGAAGTAAAAAAGGATCAAGTGATTCATCAGCATATCCAAAAGCTCTTTTTAACCGAACTCCAGCACCTTCAAAAGTTGGTCTACTCTTTAACGTTACTTTAATTTTTCTAATTTTGTCCATAATTTTAAATACATAAATCAAACAATTATTCCTTTGGTTTATAAAATCTAAACAAATTTGAGATTATATAAATAAAACATAAATCATAACCACTTAATAAAAGCACTTAATTTTAGAAATTAATTAATCAATTCTATGCTAAACCATCGACTAATATTAGATCCCGTAGAACCAAAAAAGTTTGTTAAATTAGCAGTTCAATTCTTAAAAAAACATGCTAAGGATAAAAAGGTGTTTTGTGCGCTATCAGGAGGAATTGATAGTGCTACAACGTATCTTTTGTTAAAAAAGGCAAAAATCAATACAATTCCTGTGTTTATTGACCATGGACTAATGAGGATTATCAGAGGAGTAGAGGAACGAGAACATATAAAAGAACTTTTTCCCGACATAAGAATTATTGATATTAGAAATGAATTCTTACCAAAAATATACGGTGAAGGAGATGCAGAAGAAAAAAGGAAACTTTTTAAAGCTGCTTATTCAGAAATTATTAGTAAAATAATTCGGGAAGAAAAGTGCGATCTTCTTGCAGATGGTACTATTCTTCCAGATATAGAGGAGAGTTTTGGGGTAAAAATCAATGATCTAAAAGAATCAATGAACATTGAAGAGGAAAAGAAATTGATGAAGAAACATAGTGAAGGTTTTGTTAAAAGTCAGCATAATGTTGAAATTGAGTATGATGTCGAAGCTACAATCCAACCCGTCGCAAGTCTCACCAAGCATGAAGTCCGTAAAATCCTTGAATATTTTAATATGCCTCAAGGACTTATTTATAGAAAAGCTTTTCCTGGACCAGCTCTTTCAGCTAGAATTATAGGACCAGTTACTGAGGAAAACCTTGTTTTTGAGAAGAAAGTTCACGACCTCATAGAATCTTCAGTGGAGCAATTTTATTATGAAAAACATGGTAAAACAATGATTATAAATAAGGATGGTGACCAAGAACCATTTCAAGTTTTTGCAGCTATAAGTAAGGATGTTCTTAGTAAGAAAGTTACTGGACTTGTTAACGGGAAAAGAATTTACGAGAAACCAATATCTGAAAAAGGAGATTGGAATTATAATAAATTAATTGAGAAAGCATCAAATATAGAAGGATATTCAAGGATTTTTTATGAATTAGGAAGTAATTTGGAAGGGAAATACGATATTATCATTAGATCTATCAATAGTAAGGACGCTAGGACAGCTACAGTTACAAAATTACCATTAGAATTATTAAATAAATTAAAGGAAGAGGTACTTAGAATACGAGAAACTAAATTCGTGTATTTCGATGTTACTCCGAAACCTCCAGCAACTATAGAATATGTATAATTTTAATAATAAGGTCAAATCAAATGTTCTCATCTTGATTCTCACGTATTTTTAAGAATCCAAACATTCTTTTAGTTAATCTGGGTTTATATTTATTTTCCCTTGCATAATTCACTCCTAAAATATCTAATCTTTTTAAAAAAGCCTTTAAACGTATTTGAAATGAAGAATAATTCTTTCTTTGTTTGGGACTCCATCCTGTTTCTGCAAAAGCAATAAGCCTTGGAAATGTTTGCCATTCTAAACGATTAATTGTAGGTATAAGTTCTCCCCACATAGGTGCTTCTAATCCTAATATATTTTTATGATATTTTTTTCTTAGCAACTTTGGAATAGGATCAAATTTATAAGCTCGTTTAAGTGGAATAAATGGATATGAGAGATCTAAGTAAGTATATCTAAAATTGGAATTTATGACATTTCCTCCCTTCTTAAGATGATTATATACTTTTTTCTTTCCATGAAGCCAAAATTGACAAATTATTTTCCTATTTACATTATCTTTTAAAGCATCATTCCAACAAATTATTTTTTGTCCAATAGATGTCAAAAATTTATATAATCTATTAGTGAAATAGACTTGAAGTTCTTTTTCATCTTTAAGTCCTTCAACATTAATGCGAGATTGACATTTTGGACACTTTTGCCATCTTTTATCCAGTACTTCATCCCCTCCAATGTGTATTATATTAAAGGGAAATAAGTTTGCAATTTCGGTTAAAATATCCTGAGCAAAGTCAAAAACTTCCTCTTTTCCTACACATAAAATATCTTTATGAACACCCCACCGTGTAGATACTTTAAAAGGAAATCCTTTACAGCTTAAGTTTGGATAAGAGGCTAATGCTGCTCTTGTATGTCCTGGCATATTAATTTCAGGTATTATTTTAATAAATCGATTTTCTGCGTATCTTATAATCTCTTGAATATCCTCTTGTGTATAATATCCTGAGTGGGGTATCCCATCCCGTTTTTTACTAAGACGACCACCTAATTGGGTTTCTTCTCTTTTTGAGCCTATTTCAGTAAGCTTAGGATATTTTTTGATATCTATCCTCCATCCCTGATCATCTGTTAAGTGCCAGTGAAAATAATTCATCTTGAAAAAAGCTAAAAGATTTAGTAATTTTTTTACAACATCCTTTCCATGGAAATGTCTTGCTTCATCTAACATATAACCACGCCAAGAAAATCGAGGATAATCTTCTATTTTTACACAAGGAATCTCCCAATTAATATTATTCACAATTGTATTACTCTCGATTTCAATAGGAAGGAGTTGCCTTAATGTTTGGATCCCATAAAAAACTCCAGCAGGACTATTACCCTTTATCTCTATTTTTGAAGGTTTTATTTCCAGAATATAACCCTCAGGTCCTAAATTATTTATCCCATCGAGTTGTATTAAATTGATTGATTTTTGGCTCGAGGGTGCACTAATAAAATCAAAGATCGATAATTTGAATCCTGTAGAAGGGGAAAATATACTTTTTAAATATTCGCTTAAATCAATAAAA
>JBHLOG010000203.1:0-5150 GCA_048940765.1 Promethearchaeota archaeon
CATTTTAGAGTTTCATTGTTGTGAATGTTTTAGATATCTTAAAATCCATGAATTAAAGAACATTGAAAAAGAGTTGAGTGAAAGAAATTGTTTATTTTGTGAAAGTCCAATGGATATATATAAGTTTAGTAAATTCCATAATTATTTGAAAATTCATGAGATCAAAGCTTTATGGTTAGATACAAATTTTCAAATTTTCTGTGATAATTTATGCCAACGTAAATATTATAAAACCTATTATGATTTTCTTAACAAAAAGAAATTAAAAAAACAGGACCAATTAAAAAGTAGAAATTAATAATAAAACATTAAATTCTTTAGTTTTTCTTGTAATTCCTTTTTTTCCCAAGGAAAGGCATAGCATGTTCATATTGTTTCATAACAAATCGAGAGATAACTATTCTTTGAATCTCACTTGTTCCTTCATATATTTGATATAATTTTGCATCTCTAAATAATTTCTCAACAGGGTATGTTCTTAGATAGCCATAACCTCCAAAAATTTGAACTGCCTCTGTAGTTACATTCATAGCGACATCTGAAGCGAAAGCTTTAGCTATTGAAGAACTTAGATTATTATCCATACCTTGATCAGCTTCCCAAGCTGCTTTATATGTTAATAAACGTGCAGCTTCAATATCTTTATACATGTTAGCTATTTTTTCTTGAATTACTTGATAATTTCCAATTGGTCTTCCAAATGCTTCTCTTTTTTGAGCATAATCGATAGAGTATTCCATTGCTGAACGAGCACATCCACAAGCAAAAGCGCCTATTGCAGGACGTGTATGAGCAAATGTCTGCATAGCCAAGACAAATCCTCTCCCTGGTTTAGCAAGAACATTTTTTTTTCGGATCCTTACATCTTTTAAGCCAACAGATACTGTATTTGATGATTTTTGACCTAATTTAGGAATATGTTTACCTAATTTTACTCCTTCGCTTTTAGTATCTACAATAAATGCTGCAATCCCTTTGTGTTTTTTTTCAGGATCAACAGTTGCAAATACAGTAATATAATCAGCATAGCCTCCATTAGTGATCCAAAACTTATTCCCATTTAATATAAAATCATCTCCATCCTTTTGTGCTCGACATTGCATTCCAGCAACATCAGAACCCATCGTTGGTTCAGATGTAGCAAAAGCAATCAATTTAAACTCATTAACCAGTTCAGTTAATATCCTTTTCTTCTGTTCTTCATTTCCTCCTATGACAATTGGTTCAGCACCAAGGTTATTGTCAAAGATTGAAGTTGCAATTCCTGGACATGCTGAAGATATTTCCTCAACTACAAGGCAGGAACTCAATAAACCTAAACCAGGTCCTCCATATTCTTTTGGAATTCCTAAATTTAATAATTTTTCTTCCCAAGCTTTTTTAATAACAGGTAATGGAAATTCTTCAGATTCATCATATTTTTGAGCAACAGGTAAAACTTCTCGAATTGCAAATTCTCTTGCTTTTTTTCGTAGGGCTTTTTGTTCTTCAGTTAACATAAAATCCATTTTTATATTAACCTCCTTTTATTCCATTTTTTTTATTAATTTATCCACAATATCCTTAAAGTCTAAATCTTCTGGTCTTGGAACAAACTTAATTTCAATAGTGTCTTCCATTACATCAATTTTAGCAGCTTTCATTAATTCAATGATTTCTTTTACTGCTCCTCCACCCCAACCATATGAACCAAATGCCAACCCAACTTTATTCATAGGTTTTAAACCTTTTTGATAAGATAAGTATTCTGCTACAGTTGGAAATAATCCCTTATTTAAGGTAGGGCTTCCAACTAAGATTGCTTTAGCTTTCATAGCTTCTGTAATTACATCTGAATAATCCGCATTAGTTAATCTATACCTTTTTACTGGGATTCCTCGATGTTTAATCTCATTAGTTAAAGCTTTAGCAATTTTTGCAGTGCTATCCCACATTGTATCATATACAATGAGGACACTTTTTTCATCGATTTCTCCCTTACTCCATTTTGTATATCTCTCTAAGATCTCTGGAATATGACTTCTCCAACAAACCCCGTGAGATGGACAAATAATTTCAATTGGTAAGGATCCAACTTTAGGTAAAGCATTTGCTATTAACCCAGAAAGATGAAGTAATATATTGGCATAATATTTCTCTGCTTCTTGAAATACTTCACTAAGATCATTTTCATCATCCCATCGTTTTGATGTAGCATAATGTTGTCCAAAAGCATCATTGGAAAACAATACATTTTTACCATTCTCATCAGTCATAAAAGATACCATAGAATCAGGCCAATGAATCATCGGTATGGGAACAAATGTAAACTTTTTACCATTTCCAATATCTAAAGTATCTCCTTCCTCCACAGCTCTAATTCTATTAAATATATCCTCATCAACTTCTTCATGATAATGGGCTTTTAAAATATCAACCCCTCTCTTTGAAGCAATTAACTCGGCATTAGGTAAATGTTTAATAATTAATGGAAATGACCCAGAATGATCCATCTCAACATGATTTGTTATAAAATAATCAATCTCAGAAGGATCACATATTTCTTTAATATTATGTAAAAAATATTCAAAATAAGGACGCTTAACAGTATCAATTAATACTGTTTTTTCTCCTTTTACAATATATGCATTATAAGAACTACCTCGATTAGTAGAATATCCATGGAAATTTCTTACTTCCCAATCCACATAACCAACATAATAGATATCTTTCATTAATTCTAAATGTGTAATTTCAATTTCACCTTCATTTATTAGGATTTAATAATTATTTCGTAATATTAATTCGAATCAAATTAAAAACTTATATTCTATTAATTATAAAATTTTTCAGAAATTAAGCAATAAAAAAAAAATTAAAAAGAAGTAAGATTTTATAGATTATTCGATTTTCTCAAACATATCCTTTCCAACACCACAAACAGGACAAGTCCAGTCATCTGGTAAATCTTCAAACTTGGTTCCCTCAGCTTCTTCATCATACACATATCCGCAAGCTTGACATTCCCATTTTCCCATTAATATCACTTTCACTTAAACTTAAGTTGAAATATTTAATTTTATGGATTGTAATTGAATCTATATAAAAAATATTAATTTAATATTTTATAAATATAAAACTATTCTAATTTTATTATTTGATTAATTTATACTTGAGATATAAGGATCAATAGAGGAAAAATTAAAAAAAAAAAGATTATTTAGTCAAGAAAAAAAGAAGTTAGAGGTTAAGTTCAATAATTTTATCTTGGTGTATTTTTACTTTATCAGGAGTTAACTGATAAAATCTCCAGAACACTATCGCTGCTATGAGCATAAATATTGCAGGAATCAAAGCGAAATGAACATGTACTCCCCATATCGCTGAAGATGGTTGAGTTGATAAAGGTTGACCTTCCTTAAATCCCGTAAAAGTTTGTACCGAGGCAAATACAATCGCTTGTATTAAAATTGCTAATCTCCCAAAGAATTGTAAAAATCCATTAAAAATTCCCTCTTGGCGTTTGCGAGTATTAACAACAGATTCATCAATAATATCCCCTAATACTGGTGATATCATTGTCCAAAAACCTCCCAAGCCAAAACCCCATAGAACCAATACAATAAATGCTACTGTAACGTTATTAAGGAATATAAATGGAATAGTGAAGATTGTCATTAGAATGCTATTAATCAACATAACTTTCTTATTATTATTAGTTTTTCGAGCGATAGTAGCCCATAGTGGTGAAGAAATAAGCGCTCCAATAAGAAAACCAGCAGATAACAATGTTTGAGTTCCTTCTTCCTCAGCTAGTATGTATTCAATAAAGAAGGGAATAGAGGCTTGAAAGCATATTACAAGGGATCTGTAGAGAGTATAGGTAATAATGAAAGAAGAGAAAGATTTTTGTTTTAATGAACTGTTTAATGTTTTGAAGAAGGGTATTTTCTCTTCAGTTTCATGCATCTTGAGGTATCTATCTATAGTTATTTGATCTTCTCGACAACCAGGAATTGATAGCATTAAAACAATGAATCCAACAATAAAGACTAATCCTGCATTAATTACAAATGTCACAGCTTCTTCACGAATAATGATCATAGGCGGTAATAAAGCACCTAAAGCTATTCCAATTATTCCAATTGGGGTTTGTATTCCTGTTGCTTTTCTTCGTTCATCTACTGAACGAAATTTATCAGGAAAAAGAGCTGAAAAGTTTACAAAAAAAATTGAGTTAAATGTGTCGAAAATACATGTTGATGCTATAAACCAGATGAAAAATATCCATGCTCCTGATTTAGGATCAACATCCGGAAGAAAAACTCTTGGAGAGAATACAAGTACATAACTTAAAATATATAGAAGCCCACCAATCAATACCCATGGAAGTCTTCTTCCCCATTTTTTTGTAAATTTAAAAGGTCTATTTGTTAGATAACCAACCAATGGGTCATTCACAGCATTCCATATTGCATAAATCACTACTGCAATTCCAATGATTAGAGAATTAACACCAATAGTTCTCACGTAGAAATAGTATAGCCAGGAAGTAAATGCAATTTCTACGAATTCGGTTAAGAACTTGCCAAATCCATAGGATGCCATATTAAGATTCGAATGCATAGGTATAATGTCTTGTTCTCCCATAAAAGATCACAAACTTTTATGATTAAATTAGTTAAATTAGATAAGAATTAGATTTATCTATTTTTATAGATGATGTTTTTTTTAAATTAAACTATTTCGATACATCTTTTCTAACAAAAAATTTTTTTGAGGATCTACATTTCGGACAACTGTAATCATCACTTATCTGTTCAAATGGAATTTCCCTTTCTTCATCAATATAAAGGTAAGAACATCTTCTACATCGGTAAATAGGAATAATCATTCATCTCCTTATTCTTTTCTTTTAAATTTATTTTTAGAAGCGCCACAATCACATTTAAAATCATCTGGGAGATCCTTAAAAAGAATATCCATTTTAATTTCATCATATTCTTTGCCACAATTTTCACATTTATAAACGTATAATTCTAATAATTTTCTCAATTCATCTCTATCTACATCTTGTTCCATCTTTTTATTGATATATGAATTAGCTTTAGTTTCTCCAAATAAAATTGCTCCTTTAAGTTTATTATCTTTTAAAATTATTTTTTGGTAGC
>JBHLOG010000204.1:0-5149 GCA_048940765.1 Promethearchaeota archaeon
ATTCTTTTGAAAATTTAAAATCAATGAATTACTATTTTAACATTTTCTCGGATTGGGCTCGGGGAAATAAAGAAATGTTAATGGTTTCATTAATTCTTGATCAATTAATTCTTCCTGAAACAGAAGAGAAGATCTCAATTTTATTTACTGAATTCTCAGAACGGTTAAAATCGAATGAAGGGATTTTTACAGCTTTTTATATAAATGAGATAAAGAATTTTGATAAAGAAGATCAAGAAAATATTACCAAGAATGAATCTTTGATAAATGATTGGGTTAAGATTTTATATTGGGCAATTTTAGAAGAAATAAGGGAAAAAACAGAAGAAGAAAAAATCGCAATTTTATTAAAGGATAGATATATATTTATGACGTTAGAGAAGTTATCCGAAGGCCCCGTTTTATTAGAAGGACTTAAAGAATGGTTTATTAAAAAGTTCCCAAATAGGGAGTTTAATGAAATCATTGATATATTAGTTGAAAAACAATTTATTTTTATAAATCAGATTGGATTAGTAGAAAAGTATGCCCTCTTATTAAAAGAAGTTAATGCTGAGAGAATTCCCCCTGACAGCATTATAGAATTTATTGATGATAAACCAGAACTAATTGAAATGCTCCTTCCTAAAATTCAAGAATATTTTAGTGAGTATGAAAAAAAACCTAAAGAACAACTAAAAGAAGATGCTTATATTTTATTTCAAATTATGGCTGATCCAAAAAAATACAATGTTCTTTCAGAGTTAAGAAATGGTTTAATTTCAAAAGATAAGTTACCTAAATTATTATCAAAAAAATCTTTGGATTCTTTAATGGAGAATATTGAATTCTTGAAAAAGTACGATGTAATTGAAGAATTACAATACAACGATGAAGTATATATTGTTTTGAAAACAAATTTACAAATTACGACTGCTTTTCCTGAATGGATGAGGAAATTATTACCAAAAGAACCCGAACCAGCAGAAACTGTAATAAAAAGATTTGATGGTCGATTCGCATCTATAGTGTCAATTATAATTCTTAATATCATTACCAATGCCATTCTCATTACTATATGGTTGTTTTCTCTATAACCATTGTCAATTCTTCTTTAACATTGTTGTTAGAACTAAATAAATTTTTTGTTTAAATAGCTTCAGGAGGACTATGAGGTTAAAATGTATGAAATGACATTAAGAAAATATCTAAGAATTTATTTTATATTTAAAATCTAATCTTTATACTATAGAAAGAATCAAAAAGAAATTAATCATCTAATTGTAATAGATCTTCTTTTTCACTTACATAAATGTAAAAATTTAAATATAATTATATTCATTTATTCTTGTTTCTAATTTTAGAAATCCGAATTATAAAATAATAAATCATCTAAAATGAGGTGTTTTGTATGGTTTTAATTATAAGTCAAACTTGGTATCCCGCATCTCAAGCAGAGAAAGCTGGTAAAGCTTATCTTGAGGTATTGAAAAAGTACCCTGATAATCGAACAATAGGTAAACCAATATTAAGATCTGGTGTAAAAATTGAAAAAGAAGGTATTCATGGGATTGCAGTCTATTCTGTAAATGAAGGGAAGTTCAAAGAAGCGATGGATCTTGCCGTGAATCGAATGCTTATTTTGGGTAAAGAAATCGAGGGTATCAAAATGTCAATAGATACTTATTATGATTTAGTTGAAGCCTTGCCTTTTGTAGGACTCAGTGCTCCGGAAGAATAAATGACTTTCTTCAAATTCCAAACCTATAGTTCATTTTCCGCGCTAAAATACAATACTAAATAATTTTTTTTTATTTTATTTTTGTCAAAGTTAAAAAAGTATTATTAATCTTTCAAAAACAGGGTATAATATATAAATTTATTAAAAAGTGGTGCGAGTTTACAGAGTTTAGAAATTAAATTTCAAAATAGTAAAGTTTCCATTTCCATTATATCTTCAAACTTCCAAAAATGAAAGAATTTGCATAGATTGATAAATAATCTTAAATTTCTAATTATACTAATCAGTAAATTTAAGGTTTTTTACTGTAATTCTTAAATATGAACCAATTTATTTGAAAAATTACGAAAAGTTATTGAACTTTATAATATGGGGATCCTTCTTTCATAAAACGATTCAAGTGACGCATTGACGCTACTAATTTTCCTGATTCTTTTTCTTCTAATGTAGAATCAAGCCAAAAATATTCTGTTTTTTTAGACACACCAATACAAACTAATTTCCCTTTAGCAATATAAGGAACACCAATGAATACTGGTCCATTTATAGTCCTTAGTTCAGTTGCACCAAAGAATGGAACAGCATTGAATTCTTCAGTTCTCGTCTGCTCAAAACCCAACGCCATGGCTTCAAACATATCTGTAGGGCATAAAATCGTTTTTCCCCAAGGAGATTTACCTTTTTCTTTATAATACTCTAATTGGTCCATTATTCTTCTTAATCCACTATTGGCTGCTTCTTGTGTAAGTAAAATCTCTTTAGAGGCAAGTTCATCTCCAACTTTATATCCTGCTAAAATACGTAGATCCTCAGGCTTACTATTTTTTAGTTCTACAGCTTGTAAATATGATGGTTCTTTAGGTGAACCTATTGATATGGTTCCTGTCATTATCTGTTGCCCACTTTTCAATTCAGCCCACGCTTTAACTTGTACATCTTTTATTGAAATAGGTAGCATCTCTTCAGTTGTATCCGGAGGCAATTCGATGATTGCTCTTACTTCTTCTTTATCGATTGTTGCAAACGTGTAATACATACTAACAGTTCCTTGCTCAAACCAGCGATCACCAAATATTTTATGCGCCAAAGGTGCGAACATGCTTAAGTGTATAGTTCCTTGTATCGTTCCACCACGCATACCAACACTTTTAGCTACATCATCATCATGAATTGATGTAGTACTATCTCTAATAAGATTTTCTGGTGCTCGCCAATCTCCGAAAATCTTACCGTCTTTAATCTCAATATCATCTGTCAAATATCGTTTACCTATTCTTCTATAATTTTTAAAAATTTATATTGACTAATTGAATATTTTTCAGAAAACTAACATGTTAATATTAATTTTAAATCTTAAAAAAAATAATCATTTTGGTTCCGTAAAATAAATTTATTGTAATCTATTATCCGCTTTCTCTATCTCATGCTCTTTTCCTTCTTCTCATACCTTCCATTGCTTATAAGTAAAGATGCTTTAAAAACGAAATTATCACTTTCTAAAAGAATATTTTGAAACTGACTAACTCTCCGCAACATTTAGGATTAAGGTTTTAAAAAATGGATAAATCAGTTGTCAGTGAGTAAAGTATATTGAGGAAATTTTTTTCTTAATTCGATTATACATTCAATTGAAAAAGCTTATTCACTAATTTTTCTTTTTTAGCTCTCTCAGTTTAGGTTTATCGAGCTTCACTGGTTTTGATATGTCAATGGGGTTTTCACATGTCCAACAGGCATTTTCAATCTCAATTACGGCATTAGCACATGACCTGCAATAGATGGATTTGCATTGTTCACAAATGAATACGTTAAAACCTCCTACATTTCCCTTGCATACAACGCACAAATGTGAGTCCTTATATACCATAACCTCCACTTCAGTAACTCGTTCCATGCTCCTAATTTTCTTTCTTAATTGCCCCTTGGCAAGATTATCTAATCCTGCTAATTCAATTCGTTCAGAAAGAGGAGCATCCATACTTTTTAATTTTTTCCACTTGTCTAAATTCCCTTTTAAATCTTCATGAAGGTGCTCTATTTCAACTGCAATATCCCTAAATCCGCGTCTTTCGGCAATACACTGTGCTTGAATTAGGATACGTCGGGCAGTTTTTATCTCAAAAGTAAGTAATGCCAATTTACCCTTTAGAATGTAAGCTTCCATTAAGTAATAATCCGATTCCCATTTTTGAGATAAATCAATCAGTTGTTCTATGAACGGGTTCATCTCATTTACTATATCCACTTCATTTGATATTATCAGTTCGACGAGTAATGATTCGCACAATCCAATAAGAGCTTCAATTTTAAATATATTAGCTGTAAAAGGACCTTCAATTACCTCTTTATATAATTCTTCTGCTCTAACCTTGTCTCGAAAGCGTTTGCTTGTTTGTAAAAAATGTGCTTTAACTGATTTAAAAATTATATTTAATACAGGATCCTCAGGTTTTAATGCTATAACATCTTTAATATTGTTGAAATATTTTTTTGCTAATTCTAAATCATCTTTGTCAATTGCAACATTCATAGCCAGAGAAATCATGTTCATAAGAGCTATTACTGAAGCAAAATCCCTAACTTCACCAATTTCATAAGCTATCATTAAACCATGATCGATATAAACGAGAGATTTATCATAATCGCCAATCTTCCAATAATATGTCCCAAAATTGTTAAAGGCAATAACAATGTTCTTCTTAATACCGTACTTTTTTGCAACAGTTAAGAGTTCATTAGCAATTTCGAAACCACGTGATAAATAACCTCTATTAACAGCAATATTCATTTTTTGAATTAATAATATACAATGAGGTTCTTGCAGTTCTTTTGGTAAATTACCATGAAAACTCCTAATTAAGTCCTCCCCTTGTTTAATTATTTCTAAACTTTTATCCCACTCTGCAACGCCGTACATTAGCGTAACTCTCCCAGCCATTCTTTTAACTTTTTTAAGTATCTTGTCCACTTTTACATTTTTTTCTTCCTTCATTATTTCTGCATTCCAAAAATCAATTATTCTTGATAGATTGTAAGTTTAGAAACAATTATTATAACATTCTTGTAAAAAGTGTTTCACTATTTTTTAGAATCATACATCATGTTATAAAAGTCTTCTCCTATTTAAATTTGAGACAATAGTTAATTATAGACTCTGAATTGGTTTTATATCCCTGTTTTTCACATAGATTCTGCAAATAACATTAATCTATTCTTTCAGATAAATATTTAAAAAATACTCTTAATTTACATGCTTAGATTCACAATGAAATATGATTTTGATAGAGTAATTGATCGTACGAAAACTAATTCAATTAAGTGGAATAAGCACTTTCTTAAAGAGTATTTTGAAACTGATGATGTTCTGCCTTTATGGGTTGCTGACATGGATTTCCAATGTCCTCAACCTGTTATTGATGCTTTAAAAGA
>JBHLOG010000205.1:0-5142 GCA_048940765.1 Promethearchaeota archaeon
TCATATTTACAAAGTTGTGCTCCGATAGTTTTAATATAATCCTTTTGAAAAGTTCCTTGAGTGAATTTTTGAATTAAAGAAGTTTTTCCTACGCCTCCATCTCCTATTACTACGATCTTAAAATTATATTGTTCTGAGTTTTTCGTAGAAGCACTAATTAGAATTCACACTATATACTATTCTTTTTAATAGAAGATTAGATTTTTCTTAATATAAAAGTTTAGTCTTAATTACCAAATAATTTCAAAACGCATCTTCTCATTATATTGAGGTCTAAATCATTTGATATTAATTTACTTCGTTTTTTAAATTGCTACGATAATCTTATGCGAAGTTCGAACTTTATAAATAGTAGAAAAACCTAATTAAAATTAAAAATCGTAATATTAAATTTCAAAAACTATGAGTCTAGTAAATTATCCTCCTATTGAATTATCCAAAAAGCCAAAATTAGGGAAGAGAAATTTCGAGCATATTATTCTTTGGATGTTAGCGAACAATGATGTATGTAAATGGTCAGATTTTACTCAAGAACCACTTGGATTTAGCACTTCAACTTTATCTAAATATTTTAACATATTAAAAAGCAGGGGATATATAGACAATTATTCTCGAGGTCATTATAAGATAACGCCAGCAGGTGAAAAGAGATTTAATACTTTATCTAAAACGCGTGGGAAGAAAAGAAGATTAAGTTATCCACCTACAGCAATTACAAGAAGAAGGAACTATGAAGATTGGATTTTATGGATGGTATATAATAATAATTATTTGAAATGGTCTGATTTTCTTGCTGAACCACTTTCCATTAATCAATCCTCATTATCCAAGAATATGAATCTATTAATAGAGAAAGGATTTGTTATAAAAGAAAATAAGGAATACCGAATTACCCGTTCAGGTAAATTGGAGTATTCCAATATGCTACATAATTATGATTTAGATAGGCAATCAATCTTAAATGAAGAAAGTAAAAGAATTGAAGAGATAACAAGGAAGACCATAAAATTCTTTAATGACTACAACATAAAAAATGAGGATATTCAATTTAGGTATCTCAACAATATTATAAGATTAGATTATACCCGAGTTAAAGCAATGTTAACAGATGAGCGTGATTTTGATAAGATCTTACTTTTTCTTTCAATCAATCACCCAAATCAATATCCAAATTATATTTCTATAGAAGATTTTTCAAACACATATGGAATTAAAGAGTCAAAACTGGAATATTATATTGATGAGATAGTTGAGAATCAGATATATCCAATAAAGTTTTTCAAATTATTTTTACCTCCAAATCAATATTATTATTTCCAGGAAAATGAGAGAATAGAGATTATGCTTCGGGCTATAACAGAAGAACATATAACTAAATTTACTTACTTAAGTAAGTTATTTTCAAGATCATTAGATTTTCGTACTACCATTAATAACATCCTAGATGATATCTGCGGAGAATTATTTGATGAATCCTTTAAAGAGTCTTTAGGTGAATTTTTACGTGAGTATATTAATTACTTAGCGTATAAGATTGAAGCGAAAGTAGAATTGAGAGAAACATTAGATAAACTAGAGGGAATTATCTGGCAGGATATGAAAGAATTATTCCAATCACTGAGTTCAGAAGGGTTAAAAGACCAATATGAGGAAAAAGTTAAAGAGATTGACAGAGAAATCGAATCTGATCCACAAAATATAAATTTATACAATTCAAAAATATCAATTTTACTTTATTATGAACAATTAGAGGATGTATTGAAATTATTAGATGAGATGCTTGAGATATTTGATGAACACGAAATTGATATTAAGATGAAAAAAGCATCGGTTCTAAGAAGATTACGAGATGTAGAGGGTGGTTTAGATATCATCAATGAATTAATTGAGGATTACCCTGAAAATACTGATCTGCTTAACTTTAAAGTTTACTGGTTGCAGTATTTAAATAGAAAAGAGGAAGCACTACAATTAATCCAAGATCTTGTTGATAAAGCCCCTGATAATGGAACTTATCATGATACATTTGGAGAACTTTTAATGTATTATGAAGAGTATGAAGAGGCTATAGAAAAATTTCTGAAAGCAGTTGAAGTGGCTAGTGATGATTGGTATATAAGTCAGACTTATATTAAACTAGGAATTTGTTATAAGGAACTAAAAAATTTCGATTTAGCATTTGAAAACCTTACCAAAGGGAAAGATTTAATGGAAAAAAGGCTAATGGATCCCGAAACTAAAGAAAAATGGTTGGCAATTGCCACTCTTTTTCTTAGAGAATTATAAATCTCCTCGTATTATAATTCTTACCTACATTCTAATTGGTTAAATCAAAAATCCTTTAAAAATTGCGATACTACCTAAAACAATTGCGATTAATGCTATGATTTCAATTGGTATTTCAATTAAAGGAAAAAATCCCGCACTTAAATTGATAAGAAGCCCTACAACTACTATAAATACACCCATAGAAAACCATTGTACTCTCCTTCTCGTTTCTACATCTACTTTTCTAGTCATCATTATATATTTGCATATAACATAAATGCTCATTACGATCCTAAAAAAATTAACAAAAACAAACCAACCAAGAGGAGTTGTGGTATTAACAATATCCTTTTCATAACTTTCCATATCCAATTTTGGAACCCAGATAAAATATCCAAAACTCATTATAAAAAAGATCAGCATCATTGTTCCAAAATATTGAAGACTCATTGCAACTTTTGTAAATTTTTCCAATACAAAAATTGTCATTACTAAGGAGACCACGGCAAAATTGAAAAAAATATGGGCAGTAACCATAAGAGGAATGATTATATCTGCATTATTGGTAATTAAATGGTAAATTGTATAGATTAAAAATCCTAAAGAAAGGGAGATGAAGAATAGAGTAAACCACCTATTTAACCAATTACCAGGATTTAAAATTAAAACTCGAAATCCTATAATAAATGCAATTACGCTTGTTATAATTGCTGCAATTACTTTAATTAAATTAATAGGATCCATACTATTTCACACGTCATAATTCTATTATAAAGTTTTTTAAATTAATGAATTTGTTAATATTTTATTATTAAGATACACAAATCTTTTATGAGACCTAAAAATATTTTAAATAAAATTTTAAAGATTATAAAAAATAATTATTTTCTTCAGATATGGCAGTTTTAGAAGTAGGGATTTATCTAAGTCTTAAAAAGTTAGTTGAAATCAAGTATTATTCATCTACAGATAAAGTTCTAGATCCTAAAATACGTGCTATGTTTTTAACCGGGCTGGAAAACTATATTTCTGAAGTATTTGACGATAAGATAAATGTAATTTCTTTTTCAGACTTCCAAATTGTCTGTTATTATAAAATGATTCAATTAATAAGTACAGAATCAAGCCCAGCTCAACCATTATTATCATTTGCCATTATTGAAAAAGATACAGATACAAATTTAGTAACTCAACATTTAAAGAAAATTGTATCATCTTTTCTCAAACACTTTGAGCTTCACGACATTTTTTCAAAAAAATCTAAAAATTTTGAACATTTTAAGCCCAAGATTGATAAAATTTTAGGAGAGCTAAAATTGAAAATAGAGGATCGTATTGGATCCATCTTCCGATAAAATTTCACATTCTTTTAATTGTGATTAATTGGAATTATCTTTTTTACTCTTCAATAAATTAAAAAATTAATTTGATATTGTTTTTTTGCTTCTTATAAGATTCGAACTTTGTGATAAGTTTCGAGGTGAAAACTATATAACGAAGATTTGTGTTATTTAAAATAAGATAACCCTAAAAAGGTGAAAAATGTGATGCTGGATCTAACAATAGAGGAAATGTATCAGAACGCCTATATCAGAGCTAAATGCTTTAAAGGGTTATTTACTCATGATATTTCAAACTTATTTCATATAATTAGTAATTCCTTAGAGTTATGTGAAAATTTATTAAAAAAGGGAGTTAGATTAGAAGAGATTTTAGAATACTTTAGATTAATTGAAGAACAAGTAAATAGAGGAAAGAAATTAGTGAGAAATATTAGAAGTCTTTCTGAATTAGAGGAATCTGAAATGCCATTAGAGCCTATTGATCTTTTTGAAAACTTGAAAAGCGCAATTCGTTTTGTTCAGGTAAATTTTCCAAAAAGAGATATAAATATTGAGATTAACTCTGAAACTGAGTTAATGTATGTAATTGCTAACAACTTGCTAGTTGATGTTTTTGAGAATATTTTGATGAACTCAATTGTTTATAATAAGAACGAAATAGTCCATATTGAAATCTCAATATCAGAAGTAAATAAATTCATTAAAATAGAATTTAAAGATAATGGGATTGGAATAGATGATGCAAGAAAAAAAGAAATTCTTCAAGAAAGACATAAAAAAAGTGAAAATTCTAAAGGTATGGGGATCGGACTCTCGCTTGCTGCTAAATTAATTAATTTATGTGAGGGTAAGATGTGGATAGAAGATCGAATCAGGGGAGATTCTTCCATGGGCAGCAATTTCGTAATTTTGATCCCGAAAGCAACTCAAAAGGAATTATTTTATCACCTTTATCAAAGAAATTTAAAAATGGAAAAGGGAGGTAGATTGTAATTATCTATAATAATAATGGTCAGACAAAAGTTAAGAAGGATATAAAATGGTATTCATATGTAGATCCATATCTAGATGCTAAATTAAAAGAATTTATGGAAGATTTTAACATAAATAACCAAGCTAACCTTATAAGAACCTTCGTACATAACAATATTGATTACATTAACGCGATTTTTAAGAAGAAATCATTAACTGGTTTAAAAAAATATGATGAAAATTACTTCGATGATTTTATCAGAAAAGCTATTGATATGTATGAAGAATTTAATGGTAATGGTTTTCATGAAGTATTAAAACAGAAACTTTCACCACTCAAACTTTCGATTTTAATGTTGGAAAATTACCATAATGGGTCTGAACTTTTATTAGAAATTATCAATAATATACAAAAAGCTTATGAGGAACTCGAAAATTCAATAAAGCGACATTTTGAAGAACCAAAATTAATAAGATTTGTTAAAAAGGTTGATATTTTATATATAGAAGATAATGAATTAGAACGGAAAACTATCGATGCTTTTTTCAAATCAAAGGG
>JBHLOG010000206.1:0-5074 GCA_048940765.1 Promethearchaeota archaeon
GGCACTAGAAGTCTTCTTGAAAAACTAAAAAAGAAAGGAGTTGATGATATCTATTCTGTCCTTAAAAAATTATATGACGCTCAAATGATTAAGGTATACAAAGATGATAATGATACTGAGTATTACGTACTTGTTTCCGATTTTTATATTGATTTGATATTCCCTAAATATCATTTAAATATTATTAAGGTAGCGTATGAGCAAAAATCTAAATCCAATAAGGTATTACGAGAATATCTTGGTGTGCTTGAAAATACGTACTTTGATTTGAAATCAAAGAAAAAAATAGAATAATAATTTAATCATTTATTTAGATTTCAAGATTTTTTCTTCTTCTATTTTTTCTTTTGTATCTCCGATAATAACCCAGTAAACAATATGACAGGATTCCGTATAATTAGAAAAGAAAACCGCTTAGCTTGAGAACTTATTATAATTACTATTTATAAAGTCATTTTTTTGAATCATTCCAAATTATAATTTTGTAGTTTAATATGCTTTTCCATTTTGGTATATGGAAATATTGGATTAGTAAATGATATGACACACGATATTGTTAGAGAACCTGAATTATTAATGATAAAAATGTAGCTTCTTTTTAGCAGATCATGTAAATCCGTGCCCCTCTTTAATCAAGAATTAAAATTGTATTTTCCGACATTAGTGATTTATTTTTAAGGGGGGTAGAGGGTTAAATAGAGGGAGGGCAATTTAGACAAGGATTGATGAAAAGGTAAATTCAGCGTCTGATTTCAATGAAATTTTCATAGAAAAACTAGATTTATTTTAACATGATTCAGATCAGTATTACTACAACTAAATCTCTGATTTTTTCATTGAATTCCCTAGGACTACAGTTCTGCTTGAAAAATGTTTTAAATCTCCTGTTTAATATAAAAGTAGAGGTTTGCGATAATTAATATGATTAACAAGATATTATTAATCCACGTATTTATTAATGATATTATTGGAGTAGGAATTAGGATTAAACCTATAATATTTAGGATTAATATCATTAGTTGCCAAGCAATTATAAGCTCAAAAATTATTTTAATCTGTTCCCGTTCCGTTCTTTTAATTGCTAATAATGTAAAAAGTGAAAGAATTAATAAAGTACCACCAAATGACCAAGAATAATATGGATCATAAAAAGGCCATTGTGTAAATGATAAATAGATATGTGAAATTACTAGATATAAGAAGGCGAATATTAAGCCTATAATCGCATTAATAAATAATAATATTTTCAAACGTTTTGTTATTTCTGCCATTATTTTATTATCTCCTATAATATTATTAGAATTTTAACTACATAATCGCAGGTAAGATATAGGTATCAATTAAATATACTCCATGACTGGCGATCATGTCTATGGAGATTATGCATGTGAAAACTACGATTAACTCTTTCTTATAAAAAACACTTATTGATTGTCCTCCATATCCTAATGCTTGATAATGCTCGTGATTTGGGTAAATCCACCATTGATAACCATAACTGATATTTATTGTCAATATTATTTGGGAAGCGGTCGATGAACTTACCCAACTTGATGAAATAATCCGCTTTCCCTCCCATATTCCTTTTTTATGGAATAGAAAACCTAATTTTGCCATATCTCGTGGTTTAATTATGAGGCCATTACCTCCATAGGCTACTCCTTGTGGGTCTACAATCCAAAATGCATCCCTAATAGATAACGGTCCGAACAAATATTTATTAGCAAAATCTAGAGTAGACATATTAGTTGTTCTCTCTAAAATTGCTGTTAATAAATGTGAAGCACCTGTGTTATAATTCCAAACAAGTCCAGGGGCATGAATCATTGGTCTATCAAGTACGAACTTCACATGATCTTCACTCGCATACCACTCATTGAAAAGATCCTGACCCTCAGACCAATTTAAACCTGTTGTCATAGTCAATATGTGTTCAATGGTCATAGATTCCTTATAGGCATCAATATTGGAAATATTTTTTTCAGGGAAGAAATCAAGCACTAGTTCATTTATACTCTCTATATAACCCTTATCAATTGCAATTCCTATTAAAGCAGATGTAACACTTTTTGTAACTGAATATACCTCAAAAATTGAATTTTTATTAAAAGGATCTTCATACCATTCAGCAACGATAAAGCCATTTCTTATTACTAAAATGCTATCTATGTAATAATCATTATTTTCAACATCATGTATCATAGCATCCAATACATCTGAGTCCATTCGAACCAATTCAGGAGTGATAGTAGTCCAATACTCATCTGAATTTAATCTCGTAATGAGAAGAAATGCTGGAAGAATCCCAGCTGTTCCAAGAATTAAAGCTAGAAATGGAAGACTTATCCGTACTAATTTTTTCTTACTTTTTCTTGACATATCAAACATATATCAGGATTATTGGAGTAACCCAAAATTTCAAGTATAATTTTATTTCTAATTCAATAATTTTTAAATGTTAACTTTCATGTCAAAAACTATATTTACTCAAGGATTATGTGAGGGCTTCTTAAAAACAGGATTCGAGCCTTTTTAAATTTTGTCCCAATTTTCTGTGAAAAATGGATGGAAAGGTAAATTCAGCGTCTAATTTACATGAAAAATCCATTTAAAAATTAAATAGAAAAATTATTTAAATTCAATCATCCCTACAAATATGTCGATTCCGAAGCGTAGAGATGAAATTGCGTGACAGTGACAAAACCAAGCCGTTTGTATAGATTCTCCGCCAAAGGCGACGAATGAAGCACTACAAGTTTCTGACCAGCTCGTCTTGCAGCCTTCATAGTTTCAACCATCAAAACGCTTGCTAGGCCTTGCCCACGTTCTTCTGGTTTTGTCACTACACCATAGATGCCGACAGACCCGTCTCCACAATACGAACCAACCTTCGCAATTGGAACGCCACCGCGCCATGCCACCCACATGTGAGCCTTTGCGCCTGGTTTTCCAATTTTGAAACTCTTAAAAATTAATTGTAGTTGTTGACGATAATCTGAAGGTACGCCCCAGCGCCATGCAGTGAGCTCTTGGAATTTATTGACATCACTTTCTTCAATAGCCTCATGTATTTCAATATCATCAGGTAATGAAGGCACTTGTGGCAAATTTACTAGGTCTCGGACCATACAGGGAATTATTTCGATATGTAGCAGACCACGCTTCTGTAATCGATCGCGGATATCGAGAGGTAATGACGAAGGGTGCACAACCCATAGAAAAGAGACCTTTCGACGAGTAAAGTGACTGATTAACTCATCCACTTTTTGATTGATATTTCTTTCCACTTGAAACTTCAGGACCACATTATAGGGAATGATTGGAATGGGAGTCTCAAACCACAGCGCATCTCCTTCATCATGAAGTGCACATCCAGATGCGAGTCCGAAGTTTGACCAAGTCTCCCAGAAATTAAATTCAATCTCATGTATTAAAGCTTCTGTATTGAAGCCTGAAATACTGTTTGAGCCATTCATAATCTCTCCTATCTCCTATAGCAACTCTTATTACCACCCAACGAGCGGTTATCTTTCAATTATTTTTGTATAATAATATGCAATTTTTTTATATATTTTTAATTAATAGCTTCTCAAAAGCAAGATTCGAGCCTTTATAAATTTGAATGAGAGATGAGGTAAGGAGCGGTAGATTAAAATTTAGGACGAGATGAAAAGGCGTATTTTCATTAGCGAGATTTTAAATTCCCTTTCCTTTATTCAAATATTTAAAGATTTACTTTATTTATGGCAGAACTAAATTTTGCTTTTTTAATTTCTTAAATTAATTTATAAGTTTAGATTGATTATTCAATTTTGTACTTCATATAAAGGTTTGAGATGAGATTCAATTGAATGAAAAAGATATATCTCCTATAGAATATTTAACGGATAAGGAACAATTCAGACACAAAATTCTATTTACTGGATTAGATACAGCTGGGAAAACCAGTATAATTTTAGCTTTAAAAAGGGAATTCTCAAATATTACAAAAATTGAACCAACAAGAGGGCTACGTAGGGAGAATTTTATTTTATTAGGACATGAGATAAGTGAATGGGATTTAGGAGGGCAAAAAAGTTATCGCATATCATATTTAAAAAATCCCAGTAAATATTTTGATAGAACGGAAATCGCTATATACGTTATTGACATTCAAAATAGAGATAGATTGGATGAAGCCTTAAGTTATTTAAATGACGTCTTAGAACAGTTTAGAGGATTAAGAATCAATCCACCTCTCAATATATTTTTTCATAAATGTGATCCGATGTGGATTAAAAGCTATCCGAATGAAGTAAGGAACTTGATTAATGATTTAAGCAGAAAAATACAGGATTTAGTAAATAATCAGAAAATCCATTTTTATCAGACTTCCATTTTTAACTTTTATTCCATTATGAGTGCAATGTCAGAGGTTTTGCTAGAATTATTTCCAAAAGCACAATTAATCCAAAAAACGATTGAAGATTTCGCAAAAAAATTGAATTGCGAAGGTATTATTATTATTGATGATAATTCAATCATTTTAGGTTCATTTTTTGAACATGAAGAAGCAAGATTTTTACTCAATAAAACAATGAGTTATTTTTTACAATTGAATGATAATTTTCTTGAAATAGGATTAAATCAATTAGAGGATGATAAATTTTTAATTCAAAAACTAGGAAAATACTTTGTATTTAGGGATATTTTAATACCAGGAGATCCAAATCCCTATCATATTCTACTCCTTAGTGAATATAATCCATTGAATATTTTTTTTAATAAAAAAGTATTTGTTAGCTTTATTCAAATATTAGTTGATATCATAAATTATTAATTAAAAATATGTCCATAAGGAAGGATTTTCTTTTTTAATTTATAAAGTATCTTTTAATTGCTTATTTTATTGACTGTTCCTTCCTGCTGGAAAATAAATTCCGCGTCTGATTTCAATGAAAATTCCTTTAAATATTTTAATCATTCTTTAAAAAACTTATGATCAGTTGGTTTATTTGTCTAGGTTTCTCCATAAGAGCTAAATGTGTTCCACCTGGGATAAGTTCGAGTCGCGCATTAGGCATTGCATCAGTCA
>JBHLOG010000207.1:0-4950 GCA_048940765.1 Promethearchaeota archaeon
TCCATATTCATTTTCAGAATATAAATCAAAAATTTTCATTTTAAGAAGTTCATCTTTGGTATATCCCAAAAGTCTTTCTGCAGCGTTATTACATCTAATAATTGATTTATCCTTCCCTATCGAGAAATAAGCATTAGGAGCTTCTTCATATAAATCTCTAAATATGATTTCAGATTCTCTTAATTTAATTTCTGCTTGCTTTTTTTCTGTTATATTCCTGTCTATACCTCTATAACCGAGTAATTCTCCATTTTTATCAAAAAAAGGTACTCCACTAGTTTCAAGTGTGATTAAATGACCATCTTTATGAACATTAACATTTTCTAAATTTAAAAGAGAATCTTTTTCTTGTTTTATGTTTTGGAAAATACTTGTTATACGTTCACTTTCTTCTTTCGGCATTAAATCAAATCGATGCTTTCCAATTACTTCCTCGACTTCAAAACCTAAAATATCTTTTATTCTAGGATTAGAATACATGTAAATACCGTTTGTATCGACTTCCCAAATCCAATCACTCGTAGTTTCAACTAAAGCTCTAAACTTTTCTTCAGATTCTTTCAATTTTAGCTCTATTTCCTTTCTTTCGGTAATATCTCTTCCAATGGAAACAATTAACAATGTTCCATCTGTATCTTGAAGTATCGTTCCCGTATACTCATATGGAATTTTAGAGCCATTTTTGGTAATTAATTTCATTTCAAGGGTTGCTTTTCCACCTTGTAATACCCTTTTTGTTGCTTCTTCAGCTTTCATTAAATCTACTTCGCTATAATATGATTCAGGAGCCTTTAATGAAGCTATATCTTCATCAGAATATCCACTTACGCTTTTGAAAGCATCATTCCACCGGATGGCTTTCCCTGTTTTAGGATTAAATACAAAAATTGTGTCGTTTGAAGCATTGATGATATCTTCAGTAAATTTCTTTTCAATATGGATTGCTTCCTCTGCTTTTTTACGATCGGAAATATCTTTTGAGATACCTAGTATTCCTATGGCTTTACCATTATTATCACGTAGAAATGTTATCATCATTTCTACCGGTATTATGGAACCACTTTTATGGATTTGTTCCGTTTCAAACGTACGAGAACGCTTTAAATCTTTTACTTTTTTTCTCTCAATTTTTAACTCTTCTTTTAAAATATTTATAACTGTTTTTAAAGATTCATGAGTTAATTTAGTAGTAATTGGAGAAGACTTTACTTCTTCAGCAGTATATCCTAATATTTTAGGGCTATTAGAGCTTACATAGATTATATTTAAATTCATATCTGTAGACCACACTACTGTATCAGAATTTTCTGCGATTAACCGATAACGTTCTTCGGACTCTTTTAACTTTTGTTCTGCTATTATTTTATCTGTGATATCAATAGATGTTATTAAGTCTGCTGGTCTTCCTTGATAATTTATAGTCTTAGAGAAATTTTCAATCCATCGAACTTCTTTATCTTTTCTTATTAAACGATATCTGTATTGAGGAATAACATCTTTCGCTCCTGTTTGCTTTTTCCTAACTTGATCCAGAACAAACTCTTTATCTTCCGGATGAATAACCTTCATAAACTCATAAGGGATCCAATTTTCTATTTCTTCGCGTGAGTATCCATTTAACTGCGGTATACGGTCATTAAAATATTTTATAAGACCATCCTGTATGACCAATATACTCATTAATGATTGTTCAGTAATACCTCTAAATTGTTCCTCAGAAATGCTTAATTTTAGCTTTTTATTATTAGAAGTCATAATTTAGAACTCCCTTTGTATAATATGTCCTAATACTATTCTACAAATGGATATTTAATTTATTAGGTAATATCATAATCTTTATTTTAATTTTCATTTAATATTCTATAAAATAGACTTACTTGTTCTTGATATCAGAACAAATGAATAGTACTACTCCCTCTTTATAAACGAATTGAAATCTAAGGAATAAATAAAGTAGTTTGGCAATAATTTCTAAACTAAAATTCATAAAGGAAATTAAAAATAGTTAAAGAAATTTTTAACAAATTTATAGATTATAAAAAAAAATTAAAAAAAAAGAAATTTAGTTTTTGTGGAAGATTAACCACCACCTATTGGAGGAAAAATTGAAATTAAATCTCTGTCCTTCAATATGGTTTCTAGATCTTTATGTGGTCGACCATTAACTAAGATTATTGCTCTTCTCTCATCCTTCGGAATGTTATAATTATCAAATAGCAGCTTGACTCTACTATTTTCTGGGATTGTTATGACTTCCTTATCTGGACCGTATTCTCGCAACGTAGCAAAAAATTTAACTGTAACTGTAATAGTGTTATTATTCATCTTCTTCTCGTTTAAAATACCATTTATATAATAATCCCATGTTTCGTGGAAATAATGAAACGGTATCTCCAGGTTTTACGCTTTTCTTAAGACTGGAATATCTTCCATTTACGAAAATATGGCTGACCTCATTATCTTCAATCGTGAACTCTTTAAGTATATCTGCTACCCATTTTATATCTGTATTGTTAATCTCTAATCTCAACGGTAAAGTTCCTAATATATTTGGATCTGCTTTTCTTCTTAAATCCCCAAATAGTTTTACATTTAACGACATTTTTATCTAATCTTTTAAGCTAGAACACGCTATCTAAATCTGAATCCGGCACATCAAATACTGTATTATGCGGTGGTAACTTTTCTTCCAAAAAGAATTCTGGAAGTCTATCATGGATGGTAGTAAATCCTGCTTTTTTATTGAATTCGAGTTCTACATCGATAATTGACTTTCCTATTGGTGCTACATCATCAGTAGTTAGATTAGTTCCTAATACTCCATTTAATGATTCAACAAAACCTTCTAAACCTTCAGGAATATCAAGTGTAGCAAAAGCAATAAAAAGACAATATCCTGTTGCGTCCAAAGTTGCTGTGGTTAATTGTAGATTACGAGATACTTCAGCTTTTTCGGGACTGAGAGGATCTAGCTCTCCTCCAACACCTAATATTTCAGGCATAATTGCATAACCAGCTGTGTGATCTGCTCCCATAGGTGTTGTTGCATAAGTAACTCCAATCCCTTTTATTGCTCTTGGATCATAAGCTGGTAATGATTGACCTTTTACAGTTGGAATCCTTGTTACACCAAAAACTTTACCCGTAATTTCTGTTCCATTAGCAAGTATTCTTCCTGTTGGTGTCTTCTTTCGAATCTCTTCCATTAGTTTTAACGCTCCTTTTCCATCTCCAAATTTAATTAATCCTCCTTCCATTGCTACAGCGAGAGTATCTCCGGCTTCAATTGTATCAAGCCCTAAATCATTACATGCTCTGTTTAACTCACCAATATCATCTAAATTATAGATTGAACAATTTGGTCCAAGTGCCCAAACACTTTCGTATTCCAGGACTCCAACAGGATCTTTTCCACCAGGTTTACACCATACTTCAGAACATTGTATAATACAACCTGGATTACAAAAGTGTGGTCTAACGCCACCTCTCTTTTTGATTTCTTCAGCTTTCGCTTCACCAGAAACTTTTTCAGCTCGATCGTCCTGACCTGCAGAAAAATTTCTCTGAGGAAGACCACCTGCTTCATTAATGATATTTACTAATACAGCTGTACCATATGAATTGAGAGCCCCCTCTGGTTTTGTAATATCATGAGATGTAAGCGCATCTCTTAATTTTTTGATGCCCGCTTCGAATACTTCTTGGTTTACAATTTCTACTCCTGGAGCGCCTGTTTCGTCAACTATTATAAATTTTAAGCCTTTAGAGGCCATAATAGCTCCCATACCACCTCTACCAGCATATCTACTTGGTAATCCTTCGGGATCGCCAAAACAAACTCCTGACATCCCTCCAAGTAGTTCAGCAGCTATTCCAACACCACATATCCCTACTTTATCCCCAAATTGTTTGAACAGATCCTTATAAACTCCATATAGTCCTTTTCCAGCCCATTTATTAGCATTTATAAATTCTCCACTATCCATAGTTACCTTTAGAAGATAATAATCATCTCCTTCGTGTTTACCTTCTACTATTATGGCTCCAATACGCATCCTGGCTAACATTTGAGCAAAAGGTGTCCCTGCGTTTGCTTCCTTGATCCCTCCAGTTAAAGGAGACTTTGCACCAACAGAAATTCTTCCACTTGAGGGCGCAGCAGTACCTGTAACTATCCCTGGAGCAAGTACCAGTTTATTATGGATTCCTAAGGGATTACATGTTGGTGGTACTTCTTTAGCAATTATAGTAGATGTCATACCACGTCCTCCTAAGGTGGTATATTCTCCCGGTAAATCTTCAAATTTAACTTCAAGATTAGTCATATTTACTCTTAAAATCCTTTTTGGCAAATTTTTCACCTCTATTCTTTGGCATTATATGATTGGGTTTGCCCTTTATTTATAACTTATCCCTAATATTCCTAAGACCGATATGTACAATGAGTCCTATCGCTCTGTTTTTAAACGAAACACATTTTGAAAAGATTATTTTTAAATTTTAACTAAAATCTTTTTGAAACAGCAATATTTTGTATTAAATAGAAATGAATGATGATCATCATCAAGAAAAACCAATCTTTCTAATTAAGATTGTACAAAGTGGAGAAGAAGTAGAAATTCCTTTAATAGAGAAAAATTTAAAGAAAGGTTTTAAAGAAGTCTATAACAAAATCTTGAAAGAATTAAAATTAAAACATAAAGATGTTTACATCACCAACGAGGAGGGAAAAATGATTGGAATCTCTGATTTAAACTTACCTTTACAAGATATCTTAAATAAATTTGGAGCTAGATTAAAATTATACTCTGAAAAAATATTTTAAAATTCTAAATAAAAAAATCGTAACAACAAAAGTTTCCAGAACAAAAATTAACAGGCCCGGGGGGATTTGAACCCCCGATCTTCAGCTTAGGAGGCTGCCGCCTTATCCAGTCTGGGCCACGGGCC
>JBHLOG010000208.1:0-4946 GCA_048940765.1 Promethearchaeota archaeon
ACAATTTTTAGAAAATTACAAAAAATAAGTGGCTCGTTCTTTGTGAGTTTACCTAAAAAGTGGATTGAAAATTTTAATTTAAGCAGCAAATCACCCGTAGCAATAACCATTCGTAATGATGGATCATTAAATATTTCACCGAAACACGAGCAAGAGGACATAAATCCGAGAGAAGAACTTACACTTCATTCAAGTCCATTTATTGCAAGAGAAATTGTAAAAAACTGTCTGTCAGGTCAAACAAATATAGTTGTAATCTCAGATAAAGAAATTGACGATGATTTAAGGAGTGAAATAAGGTGGTTAGTAAACGGACTTCCGAATACAGAAATAATTGAAGATCAACGACAAAGATTAGTGATACAAAATTTTGGTTATAAAAATATTCCTACAAAGAAACTTATTCAACGCCTATTATATTTAATTGCTGATATGTTGGAAAATATAATAGCAGACCGAGTTGATGATTTGAAATATAATTTTGATCAGTTAAGAAAATTTTATTTTATATTGGTAACACATATCAGAACATATCTTAGAACTGGGATATATGTCTCAGAAGATACAGATTTTACGCCACTTGAAGCTATGGACTATAGAATGTTTTGTGAAAAAATAGAGGAGATTGGTAAAATTTTAAGAGATTTACAAGTTAATGAGAATGTTAAAGAATTCTTCTTAGAGATCAATCAATATTTCAATGATATTATGAATGCTTACTTAAAAAAAGATCTTGTCCTAGCACACAAAGCTTGGTTAAGAAAAGATAAATTAGTAGAAGAAGCAAATTCTTTATTGACTAAGTTAGATTATGAAGATAAAGATAAGATAAAGAATATGATAAGAATCGCTGAGAAATGCAAAGATATGGCTGCTTTTATTTAACAAATGAAACAGTTAAATTATATAATAACAAATTTATGGCTTTATTTCATTATTACATGTCCAGCATTTTTCTCCATTTGCTTTTAAAGAGTAAGCACACGTTAAACAATAACAAGTTTTACAATTTGGGCAAATATATACAGTTCCTACAATTTGTCCTTTATGGACAACACAGATAAATTTTTGTTCTTCTATTTTAAGCTCAGATTCAATTTTTTCTAATTCTTTTCTTTCTTTAGCTGTTAAATTTGGTATTTTTACATCCTTCTCAACTTTTGGTATATCTTTAAACTCGCATTTCTCTTTAATTATTGTTGCAGCTTCATATTTTTTTATTTTACTATCCTTTTCTAAGAATGTACTAACTTCTTCATCATATTGTTGAATTTCACCAATCCGTGGTGATTGGCTTGTTTCTATGGGACATGAAGGTGTAATAATACCTTCTATACTTCTCGAAACAGAAGGTTTATAAATTGTGTTTAGGGCGGAAACAAGTATTTTTTCCTCTTTAATTACTCTATCTAATCTTTCTAAAACTTCTTTTTCTTTATCTTTATATCCAGCTTTATGAAAGAGTTCTGCTGATGACTTTAAATAATTTGATCCATAATTTAAGAACTCTTGTTTTTTCATTACATCTAATTCATTATCAGCTTGAATTAAATGCCAAGCGGCATCGAAATAAGTCGATGTTGCAAGTGCCCAATCTGATGCATTTTTAAAACCGCCCTTTTCATATAAATCTGCTGCTTTTCTGAGAATTGATTTAACATTTGGATACAATCTTGTTTTAACTTTAATATCATGAGACTGATCAAATTTACATCCCTCTTCTAGAGCCAAACAAAAATTAGAATTACCCTGAGCTAGGAACTTTAATTTGCTTTCGGTAAAGTAATCACTGGCTTTTGCAAATAAGTTTGCTGCTTCTGCGAATTTTGCTGGGGCCTCGTTATTTTCAGCTAATTCCATGCTTTCCCAAGCTCTACAGAGATGATATATAGCTTCCAATTCTGCTCGTTCTCTTTTAATTTTATATAATATACAAATATCTCTAAATTGAGTTGCTGCATTGCTGAATTTCTCGGCAGCAGCGATATGCTCTCCTCTTTTTCCTAAAATTCTTGCTTCATCAAGATTTATTCTAGCAGAACAATGATTCATCCTTATTTTCGCTACTTTCTCAAGTTTTTTTAATTCTTTTGACCTTCTAACACTTTTCCTTATAAATCTAATTGCATAGATGGCATTATCAAAAAGTTCTCTTGTTTTCTCATAGCTCTTTATAGCATCATCATATTTTTCCTGCTTACTAAGATTTTCAGCTTCTTCTAAAGATATCCAGGCTCCATAATAAGCTGCTTCATAATTAAAACTGGGTAATATTTTTAAGATCTCAGTTGCCTCTTCATAATTTTCTTTGGCTTTTATATGATTTTCCCTTTTATGATACGCTTTAGCCTTTTCAATAAAATTCCAAGCTCTAGTATATTTTGTCTTTTCATTAGTTCTTTCTTTTAACGGTTTATATTTAATTGATGATAATGAATCTTCATGACCTTTCTGTGCTTTTTGATAATATTCTGCAGAAGTCATATGATTTCCTAAACGATCTTCTAAACGAGCAATATATTCATAACAAGCAGCTGTATAATAATAATAACCTTTTTCTGAAGAACCAATAAGTATACGTAGAAATAAATCTCTTGCTTGTATTAGGGATTTCTCTTCAGTAGTTAAAATACCTAATTCTTCATAAAGTAAAGCTAAACGTATTTGAATTGCCAAAAATAGTTTATAAGATTCAATTGAATATTTAATATTATTCTTAGTAGCTTTTATTGCAAGTTCTAAATTTTTAATTTTTTCCTCTTTGTCTTTAGTAACATCAGCAATAGTCTTATATGCTCTGTAAAGCGAAGTGAAACCAGCTGATCTTGCATTTCCTCCTTTATAATCTTTTGAGAGATTTTCAGCCTTATTTGCGTAATACAACATTTTTTGAATATATTCATCTTGAGGATCATCTTCAATAGCAAGAATAGCTAATTGTGAATAAAAATGAGTTAAACACTCATAAATAAATATAATATAAGGACCAAACACAATTCTTTTTAATGCTTTATTAGCATATTCAATTCCTAATTTAGCATAAGACTTCCTTGTATCCACCGACAAAAAACTTTTGCTTGCAAATTCGTTATAATAACCTATAGGTATGAAATCAATAATGAAATAAATCCCAACATATAAATCATCAAAGATTTTATCCAATTTTTGTACTTCTCGTATATCATTTAGAATTCTTTTTTGTAGATATTCAAATCTTCCAAAAGCCCCAGCTAAATAATCTAAACCATAAAGTCCCCAGATCAAACCAAAATTATTTTTTGTATTCCTTTGAAAAGTAATGGCTTTTTCTATTAAGTCGAATCCTTTTTCAACTAATTCTAATCGTTCCTTTTTTTCTTCAACGAGTAAACTCCCAAATATACAATAGACATAACCGGTCATACTATAAATGTTCCCAAGAATGTAATCTTTAATAAGCTCATCACTATTTTCAACTGAATTTAATGTTTCTTCACATCTTTTTAAAAATCTTTTATTAACTTTTTCTTGCTTTCTATCTCCATAAGTAAGTTCAGTCCACCTGTTTATAAGAAATATTAATAAATATTCGCCATACAATAGTCTCTCTCTAATTTCGATTGTATCAACTTCTTTTAGAAGTATCCAAGCTTTTTCTATTAAATTACGACCCAGCTGGCTATAATACTCTAATTCAGAAGGATTAGAACATATTCCCACAGATAAAATCATAGGCTCTACGGTCAGAGTTGACACTCTTATGCAATTTTTCGTATCATTTGCCTTTGAATATTCTTCAATAACTTCTAAAAGAATTTCAACAGATTTTTTTACATTTTTTCTCGTCTCTTCAATTGACTTAATAACTAGGCCCGTTTGAGCAAGTCCTTTAGCTTTACATTCCATACTTAAGAGTTTATCATTGGTTTGGATAAAAAGACTTTCCGCCTTGTAAAACGCTTTAACAGCTTGTTCATTCCAATTTAAATAGTCTTCTTTAGTTTCTGATGCATAAAGTGCTCGAATGCATATATCCCCTAGTTTATTACAAACATTCGCAGCCTCCTTTAAATTACTTTTAATTAAGTATGTCTTGGCTGCTTGTTCATATAAATCTGCTGCTTTCTCCCAATTATAATTCTTTTCCTCAAGTTCTGCTTCGTTTAATATCGCAATTTCGTTGATTTTTACCATCCTTAATTATTCATCAATAAATTAAATTATAAAATTAATTATACTTAGTTTTCATATGTGTACCCTTTAGGATAAATAATAATGAGACATTTCAATTTATAATTTTTTACATTTTCTTAAATAAAAGAAGATAAATTACTAAAACTAAGGCTTTATTTCATAGTTACAAGTCCAACACTTTTCTCCATTTGCTTTTAATGAGTAAGCACATGTTAAACAATAGCAAGTTTTACAATTGGGACAAATGTATACGGTTCCTACAATTTGCCCTTTATGTACAACACAAGTGAATTTTTGGGCTTCTATTTTAATCTCAGATTCCAATTTCTCTAGTTCTCTTTGTTCTTCAACCGATAGACCAGGTTTTTTACCACTTTCCTTTATCTTCAACTTAACTTGAGATGAGAGCTTTTTTCCAAGATCATCTTCATTTGGATTGGCTTCAGAAAATTCACGAATTTCACTTAAATTCGTTGATAAACTTGTTTCTAAAGGACAGGCTGGAGCAGTAATCCCAATAGTACTTCCAGAAACGGATGGTTTTCTTATTGCATTTAAAGCTGAAATTATTATACTTTCTTCTTTTTTAACCATTTCCCACTGTTTAAGGACCTCTTGTTCTTTCTCTTTATAACCTGCTTTTCCAAATAAATCTGAAGCGGACGTAAGAAATTCAGATCCAATATCAAGAAGTTTTTTTTTCTCTTCAAGTCTTAGTTCTTCATCTGCCCTTATTAAGTACCATGCCGCATCAAAATAAGAAGAGGTTGCTA
>JBHLOG010000057.1:0-20674 GCA_048940765.1 Promethearchaeota archaeon
TTATAATTTTCAATTAAAAAAAATTTAAAAGAAAATATTTAATAATAGTAATAGCATAATTTTATCAAAATAAATTATAAAATCTTAAGATAGAAGGATTATCTCTTAAAAGATCATAGAATTATTACTTAAAACCATTAATACTAATATAATAGACATATATCGCAGAGCATTAAAATGAGCTACAGAATAATTGTTGATTTATCTCATAAAGAAAAAATAGAGGAGTTTCCTGAGTTTAGTTTAGGAGAAGATGAATATGAGATTGACTACATTGATAAAAATGAAGGACCAATAGAGTTTGACATGCTAGAAGATTTTGATATTCTATTTATTGGAAATGTTCAACATACTAAAGATGAAAAGACAGATAAATTTACACAGGAAGAATTAAAAGCCATTAAAAAATTTGTTGGAGAAGGAGGAGGATTATTTTTAACAAGTGGAAAAGGTGGAGATAGAGATATTCCAATTAAAGAAGGTTCTATTAGAGTGTTATATAAAATTACAGGAGTTCGAAGATTCTGGAATGGAATTATTTATGAAGCTACTTCAAATTTTTTAGTGAAAAAGAAAAACCTTTTGGTAACAGAGTTATTTAATCATCCTATTACATCAGGTATCACAGAAGTTGTTTTTCCTAATTGTACGTTTTTTACTATTTCAGAAGAAGATGTGGATGATATAATTGTTACTTCTGAAAAAGCTGAATTCAATTATTACGTTGATGATGATTTAGCTGCTATTGGAACAGTTCCTATTTGCGTAGTTTCAGAATTTTATGAGGGTAGGTGTGTTACTGTAGGTTCTTCTGATTGGTTAATAGAAGATAGTGATTTTGGACTTGATGCGGGGGATAATCTAAAATTCCTGTCAAATATAATAGAATGGCTATCTTTCGAGAGTTAAATAATTAATAATTATCCTATTGAATATGATTTTTAGGATTTCTGGAAATTCTTGGAAGAATGAACAAATTCTTAAACGATTTTCAAAGTATAGGGGAATTATTGATGGTACTCAAGTTGCAAGATATTTAATTGCTAAAACTGTGGAATGTCAATACAACTCAAATGATTCAATCGAAGATCTTGAAAAAAAATTAAAAGAAAAATCTTTTGAATTTAATGAAAAGCTAAATAAAAAAATTGAAGATATAAAAAACTTCAAAGTGGCTACTAGCTCTTATATTCATCTGGCAGAGACTCTAGCAAATAAATATCTTGAGAACTGTATTTTTTGCGAACGACAATGTAAAGTTAATAGGATTAATGGAGAAAAAGGTTTCTGTTTAATACCAAAGGATTCCTATGTTTCATCAGCATTCCTACATATGGGCGAAGAGCCTATTTTGGTCCCATCTGGTACAATTTTCTTCCAAGGATGTAATTTTGGATGCGTTTTTTGTCAAAATTATGATATTTCTCAAGCGTGGAAAAATAAGAAAGAAATAGAAGATGTTGCTCAGAAAATCAATTCCAGAGAATTAGCTGGTATAGCTGAAAAATTAGTTGACAGAGGAGCAATAAATATTAACTATGTTGGAGGAGACCCAATTCCTAACATTCATACAATTGTAGGAAGTTTAATTTTTCAGCAAACAAATATTTGTCAATTATGGAATTCTAACTTTTTTTTAACAGAAAAGTCATTATCCCTAATAATAGACTTTATTGATTTTTGGCTACCTGATTTTAAGTATGGAAATAATGAATGTGCCAAAAAATATTCTGGAATTGATAAATATTTCGACGTTGTTGCCAGAAACCATAAAAAAGTCCATGATGGTGGAAGTGGAGAAATTTGTATTAGGCATTTAGTTATGCCGAACCATATTGAATGCTGTTCTAAGCCAATCTTAGATTATGTTGCTAAAGAACTTCCAAACGCAGTTATGAATATTATGGGTCAATATCGACCACAATTTCGCAGTTCCAAATATCCTGAAATAAATCGCAGAACTGATCCCCAGGAGATGCAAGAAGTTAAAAGTTATGCTGATAAATTAGGAATTCTCTGGAGACCTGTTTCATAATAATAAATTGGCAGAAAATTAATAAGTAAAAAACAAATTCTCTTAAAAGGAATAAAATGGCAAACTATTTTTTAGGTCTAGACTGCTCAACACAGAGTCTCACGGGAATTATTATCGATTTTGAAGGTAAAAAAATAATAAATAACATTTCTTTGCCATACAACGAGTATTTTCCAGAATTTAATACAGATCACGGAGTTGTTAAATTTGAAGATGAAACAGTTGTTCACTCATATCCTTTAATGTGGGTTGAAGCCTTGGAAAAATTGTTTACTGTGTTTAAAGAAAAAAATATAGATTTTACTTCAATTAAAGCCATTGGTGGCAGCGGACAGCAACACGGAACCGTTTATTTAAATGAAAAATTTGAAATAGCTTTAAAAAATCTTGATCCAAATAAAAGCTTAAAAGAACAACTCAGAAATGTATTTACTCGTGAAACAGTACCAATTTGGATGGATTCAAGTACAAGTAAACAATGTCAGGAAATTAGGAGAAATATAGGGGGTATGTTAAAAACAATAGAATTAACGGGTTCAGATACATTTGAAAGATTCTCTGGACCTCAGATAAGAAAATTTTACCAAGAAAACCTCGAAGGATATAATGAAACATTAGTAATTCATCTAGTAAGTTCATTTATGGCATCTATTTTACTCGGAGAGAATGCACCAATTGACTATGGAGATGGTGCTGGAATGAATTTAATGGATATAAAGAAAAAAATTTGGAGTGATAAAGCACTTAGCGCTACAGCTCCTGAACTGAAACAAAAACTCCCATCATTAATAGAATCTGATAAAATCATTGGAAAAATATCACCATATTTTATTAAAAAATATGGATTTAATCACGATTGTTTTGTGTTACCATGGTCAGGTGATAACCCAAATAGTTTAATTGGAGTTGGTTTAATTGGAAAAGGTAAAGTTGCTATCAGTTTAGGGACGAGTAACACATACTTTGGATTCATGGAAAAATTAACTATAGATCCGCAAGGAGAAAGTCATGTCTTTGTTTCTCCTACTGGTGATTATATGAGTTTAATTTGCTTTAAAAACGGGACTTTAACAACAGAACTGATTAAAAATAAATTCAATTTAAATTGGGATGATTTTTCTAAAATATTGGAAAATACTTCTCCTGGAAATAAAGGAAAAATTATGTTACCTTACTTTTTTCCTGAAATCGTACCTCAAGTATTAAAACCCAAAGTCTACAGGTTTGGTTTCGATGAAAATGACAAAGAAGGAAACGTAAGGGCAATTATTGAATCTCAATTAATTTCTATTCGTCTACATTCTCAATGGACAAAAGAAAAGCCAGAAATCATTTATGTCACTGGAGGTGGTTCTAAAAATGAAGCTATCCTTCAAATACTAACTGATATTTTCAATGTAAGAGTCATCCAATTTGAAATAACTTCATCTGCTTGTTTAGGTGCGGCATTAAGAGCCGCCAAAGCTTATTATGATAAAATAAATCAAAGTAAATCTTGGTTTGATATTGTACAACATTTTTTAGGATCAAAAGAAAAAGTTATAATGCCAAGATCTAAATATAAAAAACTTTATGATGATATGGTTCAGTTATATAGAAAGTATGAAGATTATGCAATACGTGGAGGAGAGAATCCAGAACAACATCGCCAAAATTTTATAGAATTATTTTTTAAAGATAATAATCGATAATTAGAAATTATATAAAATTTGAGAAAATGCTCAACAAAAGTTATATCTTAAAAGAATGATTTTTAGAAAAATCTATAAGTAATCTAATATTCTAAAATATAACATTTTAGAACTCTACTTTTAATAAATATTATTTCTGAACTGCTATGACACTTAAAATAGAGGATGTCAAAGGACTTGGCAAAAAGATTGATGTATTAAAAGAAGCTGGAATTAATTCAGTGGAAAAATTAGCAAACTCAAAAACTGAAGATTTAACTAATTTAAAAGGAATTGGTAAAGCTACAGCTGAAAAATTTATTGATAATGCTAAAGAGTTACTACAACAAGAATCCAAGAAAGAACAGGTAGAACCAACTAAGAAAGAAGAAGACGAAGATGAAAAGAAAATCAAAGAAGAGATTAAAAAATTAAAAGAGAAAAAAGATAAATTACAAGGAAAAAAAGTAGAGGATGGAGATTTCATCCTAGTAAAAATGACAGCAAGAACACAAAAAGGTCAGATTTTTAGAGTTTCATCAGAGGAAGATGCTAAAAAAGCTGGAATATATGATGAAAAGAAAGCTAAGCAAGGATTTTATACTCCGGAATTTGTAATAGTTGGAAAACCAGGATTTTTAAATGAAGGTCTTACTGAAACTATTAGAGAAATGAATTATTTTGAGAAAAAATCAGTAAGAATACCTCCCACCAAGGCTTTTGGAAAACGTGATCCCCAAAAGATCGAAAGAATAGGTATAAACAAATTTAGAAGATTAAATGAGGGGAAAAATCCTGAAATTGGAAAAGAATTTGTCAAACAATCGCAAGGACAAGTCCAGAGAGGTATAATAACGAATGTTATGCAAGGAAGGGTTATTATAGATTATAATCATCCTTTAGCAGGACAATCAATAGATTACAATTTAGAAATTATCGATAAAGTCGAAGATTTCAATGAAAAAATAGAATATTTCATGATAACTAAAGGAATTCCCCAAGAAAATGTTTCTGAATTTCAGGTTAGCTATTTTCCTAAGAATAAAACTCTTGAGATTACCATTCCAAAAATGTTTCTTTTCCAAAACTTAACGTATGTGAAATTTGGGCTTGCTATCGATCTACAGACTTATATGGCAGAAGAGATAGATGATGTGAAATTTATTGAAATCTATGAAAAAATTCCTTTACCTCCTTCCCCATCTGAATCGGTAATGCAAAAAGTTGAAGAATTTAATAAAGAAAAAAATGATAAGAAAGAAATTGAGGAATAAAAATAAGTAATACAATTTAGTTGACTCTAATTTTACTGACTAATTCATGCTTTTTCTTTTCCTTTTGCTTTTTATACTCAGATTTCTTTTTCTGATAATAAGACCTTTTTTTCTGAAATTCTATTCTTCTCTTCAATGACTTTCCTTTTTTTTTAAGATATTCCTTTTTTACTTTTTTGAATTCTTTTTTAGCTTTTTTATATTCTTTCTTTGACTTTTTGTATTTTTTATACTTTTGTTTTATTTTATGTCGAAGATCTTTACTGATTTCACCTATACCCAAATCCTCCAGAGTTTTTCTGAAGTTTTTAAATGATTCAAATCTGATAACAGTAATTCCTAATTCTCTTGCTGGGACCAAATTTCTGATTTTGTCATCAATAAAAACACAATTTTTTGGTTTCGTATCTAATTTTTTTAATACATATTTGTATTTTTCCATATCAGGTTTAATTAGACCTATTTCATTTGAAAGGAACACATGATCAAAATTATCATAAAACCCTTTTAATAAATTTGATTTAGCATGAAGATCGTGAGTATTTGACATTAAACTCACTTTATAATCTGCTTGATGCAGTCGTTCAATTATTTCTGCCATATCTGAAGAGAATTCAGTAACTTGAGAATAGATTTCGAACCATAATTCAATATAATACTCAACATTTACTTTTTTTGGAGGTAATGATCCATTAGTTTTTTGATATGGATAATAATACTTTTCAAAAATTTTCTCTAAAAATTCATGAGAAGAAATTCTTCCAGAGCTTAAACTTCTTCTAAACTTCTTAATATATGAATTATCTTCACGTGGAATAGAGATATTTAAATCTGCTTCTATTATATCAAATAAATTTTTCAAAACAAACGTCTTCTCGATTAAAACTCCTCCAAAATCAAAAATGAAGTGTTTTATTTTATATAATTTCACTTTTTGTTTTTCAAAAATTTTTGATTTAGCAATATCTTGAGTATTCATTATCTTTGTATTTCTATCCTATAAAACCTTTTAATTATTTTGGTTATTAATATGTTTATGTATTGATTGTAAGATTAATTCGCATATTTTTTCTACAGGTGAAATGCTTTCAATTTTCCAATTGCTAAATTCTGGAAAGCTTCCAACATCCACAACATATAATCTATCAGTTTTACTTTCTCTTACAATATCAAAATGACCAAATAAAGCATTTTCGTTAAGATCATCTCTCCATTTTTTGATAATGTATTTGATATCAACAGGAGTTTCAATTTTTTCCATTGGTACGTGCTCATGAGATAATGGAGGTTTTACTAATGCGCAAATCTGATCTTCTATGAAATAAACATTATAATGAGTTCCTTCAATAAACTTCTCTAGATATATTATATCATTATTTTCTGAGGTAAAATCATTATAAGATTTAATCATTCTAACCCCTTTGCTTCCAGAGCCCATAATGGGTTTCAATATTAATGGAAAATCTTCTAACATAAGTTTATTTTTCAATGTTTTTTGAGTTCCTATAAAAATATCAGGTCTTAATAAACCAACTTTTTTCATTAGGTAATGTGAATGGACACGATTTTTTTGTAAATAAGAAATTCGTGGATTTGGGAAGACTGGAATATTATTTGCTTCCAAAAAGTAGCCAGCATATATATAAAAAAGCCCCTTTGATTTTAAAATGTAAAAATCATTATTAAATAAAGTTGAATTTATATTAAGTTCTTTCTGAGTATATATTTTAACTTGATGGCCTTTACCTTCTAAGCATTGTTTAATTTTTCCAGTAAGCATTATTTTCCTTTTTGAAAGAATACCAATTTTCATTTTCTTTATAATAACTATTTTTTTACTTGTTCTATAAGGTAATCAGCAACAATTTTATGGCCATTTTTAATATAATTAAAATTTGGAGTGCAATTTACATCAGTTAAATAAAATTGATTATCTTTTGACTGAAGAAAGTCCATTGAAGTTACTTTCAAATCCATAACTTCCATAACTTTATGGCAATATTCATTTAGTTCTTTAATCTCAGGGATTTTAATCCTAGATTCCATCTTATTAGGATTAAATAAAACAGGGACTTGTCTATAAAATAAAACATTTTCACCAATTCCATATAGCTTATATTCCCATTCACTTTCAATGAATTTCTGGTAATACAAATATCTATAATTCTTTTTTCCATCAACTTCTTCCAAAGCTCGTTTATCAGCAACTCTAATTTGACTTGATTCCTTTAAAATTAAAGGATCAAAACTGTAATTATCTTGATCTATAATGTTTTTAATAATATAATCATTAAAAGGAGGAGAAAATCCTTTTGGATTTAATGAAAATTCCGGTACAGGAAGTCCAGCATTTTTTAAAACAACGCTATTTAAATATCTATTGATAGATAAATAGATACCTTTATAGGAATTTATAACAGGAATAGTAGATTCTTCTTCAATAAGTTTTACAAGAGCTAGGATTAAATCTCCTTTTGCTTTTACAAAAAAAATGTCCTCTTCAAAGGAATTTTTAGAACTATTTAGAAGATATGATTCTTCAGTATAAATATTCACGTCGGCTTTAATTTGTAAGTATTTAACAAATTCATCTACCTTATATTTCAAATGATATTCGTCGATTATAATACCGATCTTTATCAAAAAATTTACCTTTTTATCCTTATCCTATTCTATTTAATAAAAAAAATTATTTAATTTAAATCCACTTGAAACTAAAACAGAAAAAGTTTAAGTTAAGATAAATTTATTATACAGAAATAAAAAAAACACTGATATAATTTATTTTATCGTCTAAAATTAGTGTGTTCTAACGTATTTTACTAATGTTATAATCCATATATTTATATACCATTATTTATAATTAAATTATCAAAAATATAAAGGGTTTTTTGGGTGTCAAATAAACTTAGTAGAATTTACATAGGTTCTATTTGCAATCGAGATCTTGAAATTTTTGAAGAGATCAAAAAATTCTGTAGTAGAAACTATAATATTTCCATAGTTAATTTACTAAAAAAAGGTTCCAATACATTTAGCGCAAAATACTATAAAAAGCAAATTAAGAAATACCCTATTTCATTTATAATTGTTAAATTATTATCTGAAGAAGGTAATCAAGAAATTTATAGAACAATAAAAGAAGTTACACCCAATATACCTCTTTTAAATAATATCAATGCAGTTAAAACTTGTGAAAGTAGAAGAGGAACCTTTAAACTTATTGAACAAAAATGTAAGAAAGTAAATGTTCCTCGGTCCTTTTATTCTATTAATGAAGCTTATGAAGCTTGTTCTAATGGTATAAAACTAGTTATTAAATTAGATAAACATAATATTCCAGATTTACCAAGAGATGATAGAATCGTTGGATTGGCTAAAAATTTAGAAGATTTCACAAGATTAACGAAAGGATACAAAGAACATGAGTTATTTTTTCAAGAATATTTAGGTAAATTTGAAATTATCTATAAAGTATATTTAATAGGTCGTTGGACCGTTTCAATAACTTCACATAATCGTTTACAACATAAAGAACATTTATCTCCCTTAGAATTAATTCATATTCGTGTTCCAATAGACAAACAATTAAAAAGACGAATATTAAGGTTAGGGAGAAAAATTGGATTAAATATTTTCGGAATTGATTATATATTAACAAAAGAAGGAATTCCATATATCATAGATGTTAATGATTTTCCAAGCTTTAGAAGTGTTCCAGAAGCTGTATCATTAATTTCTGATTTCATCTTTAACTTTTTATATCAACAGCAACAACTATTTAAAATACCTACTAAAGTTAAAGGTTGAAATCTTATATTCAATTTGAAAAAATCATCGTTCTCTTTTGTTTTCTAAAAACTCTAAAAGATTTTTTTTGGCAGTATAATCATCTAATTGTTCTGGAGGATGTTTAGCAAAGAAAGAGCAAGCAGAATGAAGTATACCTCCAATTTTCCTATCTTTTGCTATTTTACTCACTCTAATTGAATCTGTGATAATTCCTGCTGAATTATTACCATCTTCTACAAACATAGTGATATCAATTCTTACTGGTGCTCCTCCAAAAATTCGCCCTTCCAATCTCATATAAGCTTCTTTTTGGTTCTTTAAAAATGGAATATAATCTACAGCAGAAATTTGGCAATCAACTGTATCTTTATTTTGGAGATTGGCAATTACTGATTCAGTTTTAGATTGTCGTTTTCCTTCTTCGTACCTTAAAACACCGCTAGGCATTGGTGTTAACAAATTACAAAAATCACTAGAACCTCCCCAATCAAGTTGAATTGTTTTATCCAATATAGCCCCTCGCATTGGAAAGAGATTGGCTAACGTTCTATGAACGATTGTAGCTCCAATTTGTGATTTTACATCATCTCCTATCAATGAAAGATTAGATTTTTCAGCTTTCGCAACTATTTCTTGATTCTTAACTACATGAGAAGGCATCCCATTTACTACACATGATCCTGCTTCAAGTGCCTTTAGTGCATAATATTTAACTGCTTCATGAGATCCCGTTGGGAGTAATATAATGGTTACTTCAGTATTTCTACTCATTAGCTCCTTAGCAATATCAGCAGGTTCTTGAGTATTGTCTGTTGGCACAATATTTTTAATATTGCTATCTAATCCATCCATTATTGGACCTTTAATTACAGGAGCATTTAAAAAGTTAGGTTCAAAAAGTTTCATATTACAATTTGGTTCCATAAAAATAGCTTTACTTAAATCTTTTCCAACTTTGCTTGAATTTACATCAATTCCTAATACAAAATTTATATCACTAATATTATATTGGGTAATTTCTGGTAAGATACCAATAATTTTGTTAGGATTCTTTTTATAATTCTCTACTCCTTGAACTAATGCGCTTGCGACATCTCCTACTCCCACAATAGCACAATTAATTTTATTCGCCATGATATTTTGTATAAGAAAAGAATTATATTTAAATCATATTAAAATAAAGTAAATTTTTGACAATTAGAAATATAGATAGAAAAATCATTATTAAAATTGTTGATTTTTGTTTTATTAAAATTCTAAATAATTACTTAATTATCTTTTTGTAGATTAAGTAATATTAAAAATTAAGTGATAAAATTGGAATTTAATATTCATATTTTAAATACAATTTTGTTAATTTTTGTCTCTATCACTTTATTCTTAATGATAATATATTTACTTTTACCTTGGTTTTTTGATAGACTTGTTTCTCCAAAATTTAATGCTACATATAAATATAATTCAAAGGATTTTAAAAAAAAGGATAAAATGAAAAAAATTCTAAATCAAACTAAAATAGAAAAAATTGAATTTAATAAAAATAATGGGGACTATTCAATTTCATTTGGAAACAAGGGAGAATTGGTAAATGGTATTGTAAAAATAAGATATAAATTTAATGATTACCTCAATCGTATTCCTTCTAAGGATCAATCAAAAGCACTCAAATTACTTTCTTTTACTGAAATTAATGGAAATGATAAATTAGGAACTTTCAAATCAATAAATTTTCAATATCAATTAGAAGATGATGAAAAAAAAATAAATGCATCTATAAAAAGTTATTATGTTCAGAATTTTATTATTTTTGAGCTTTATATTCCAAATGGTTTAGAAAGCACATCTTCAGGAAAATTTTCTGAACTTATTACTTCATTTCCTTCCTTCATAAACTTAAGCCCTAATATAAAGATATTTACTTTCAGAAATACTATTTTTTGTCCTCCAACAAAAACCTTTGATGTTACTTCTGCCCCAGTTCTTTTTTATGATGATGATTTAAACTGTTTTATTTTATCACCTTTAGATTCTTTTTTGAATACTGTAATCTCTAAAGATGAAAATAACAGAATAAGTTGTGGAATTCAGGGAGCAATAAAAGAAATACCGAAAAGTTTTACCCAAAAATTCATACTCCTTTTTGATAAAGGGATTAATCAATCAATGGAACATTTTGGTGATATCTTATTAAAATATCATGAATCTAATCGTAAAAGCCTTTATGCTAATGTAGTGACTTCTTATATGGGATTCTGGACTGACAATGGTGCATACTATTACTACAAAACGGAAAAAGGAATGAACTATGAAGATACAATGGTTTCAATAAAAGAATATTTTGAAGAAAGTGATATTCCCATAGGTTATTATAATTTTGATAGTTGGTGGTATTTAAAACATACAAATAAATTTTTAGCAAAAATTTTAAAACCGCTAATAAAATTAATGGGAGGAGCTTTATTTGGAAATATATTGCGTTGGGAAGTAGATCCTAAGAATTTTACAACAGATTTAAAAAGATTCCATCAAAATCGATTTCGAAAACCAATTACAGCTCATAGTCGTCGTTGGGATGCAAGATCTCCTTATGTTGAGAAATTTGAATTTGAAACCTACAAAAATCATGCTATTCCACTCAAAAAAGAATTTTGGGATTGGTTAATGACTCATGCTAAAGAAAGTGGAATTGAAGTTTATGAACAAGATTGGATGAAGAATCAAATTGTAAGTATGCCAATTTTAAGAGAAAATGTCAATGCTCAAGAAGAATGGTTAAGTAATATGGCTATTGCTGCAAGACAACAAGGAATTGATATTTATTATTGTATGCAAACTCCCGGTATTTTACTTTATAGTATTAAACATTCAAATATTAACATTTCGCGATGTTCTGGAGATTATAATCCTAGGTGGCCACTTTCATATAGATTCATTCATTCTACTCAAACAAATATACTCTTTCATGCTATAGGCATCAATTCACATCCAGATGTATTTCGATCAAGAACAATGGAGAATGTGAAATTTAGACCATTTGGAGAAAGATTTCCTGATTTTCAATGTCTCTATCAAATCTTAAATGCAGGAGTTCTGGCTCCAGGAGATAAAAAAGAAAATATCAATTGGTCGCTTTTAAAAAAAACTTGCAGAGATGATGGATTATTATTGAAACCAGATAAGTCTTTAACAGCAAATGATTTAATGTTTAAAAAACATCGAAAATATTACATTTGCGATACATATACCAAAATTAATAACTTAGTCTGGAGGTATATTCTGATTACCAATATTTGGCCTAAAAGAGTTAAAGAACAATTTTTCTCATTGAAAGAGTTAGGGTATGAAAAAGGCGAATATATCTTATTTGATTTTCTATCTGGTGATATACAGAGAGTTAATACCAATGATTCTATAGAAATTGGTAAATTGCATAAATATGATTATAAATACTTCATTCTATGTCCTATAACTCCAAGTGGGATGGCTTTAATTGGATGTCCTGATAAATTTGTCACATGTTCAAAGAAATTAATAATAGATCTGCATTCTACTGAGGATTCAATAATTTTTTCAGTAAATAATATAAAGGACTCAATAGCAGAATTGTTAGTTTACTCCGAAAAAAAACCCTCCTCTATTCAAGTAGATCATAACGCTTTAAACACATGGTTTTATGACGAATTCTCAAAGATAATAAAATTGACATTAAAGTTTGAAGTCTCCGGTAAAAAAGAAATATTGATTCAAAAAAATGATATAGATATTTGTTGAATAATATGAAAAAAAAAGTTATTTTCTCAGCTAATCATGATCATATAGTTATTAAAAATGTAATTAAAAAATTAAAACAGATAAAAGAATTCAATTTAGTGCTCCATGATCCTACTAAGGATTTCTTTAACCTATCAAATATGCCAAAATCGTTTATAGATGCAGATATCATAATCGTGAAAGTAAGAAATGAATGTTCTGTGGATATATTACATTTTGCTAAACTTTATGACATACCTACTTTACATGATATAGATACAGTTTTAATATGTAAGAATAAAATTGCGCTCGATTTTGCTTTAAGGAAAGCAATAAATCATCATATGACAGATCTCGAAAAGTTTTTAGTTCCTGACTCATGGATTCAAACTTTAATAAATGTTAATAAGTTTAAGAAATGGGCTATAGATAAATTGCCAATTGTGATCAAAAGTCATTACCAGCATGATAAATATAACAGATTTAACTTTCTCGTTCAAAAAATTGAAGAAGTGGATAAATTTTGCAAAAAATATAAACAATTCTTATATTACAATGTTTATATTCAAAAATTTATTGAATGTGATGGAATTGAAAGGAAAGTTTATGTAATCGGAGATAAAGTTTTTGGTATTAAAAGAGAAAATCCAATTTATATCTATTTAAGAGAAAAACCAGAGGATATTGATGTAGATTTAATTGAACGAGAAGAACTTAAAATTACGAAAGAAATCATAAAACTATCAAAAATTTTATCCAAGGAGTTAAAACTCAAAATTTTTGGATTTGATCTTGTTCAACCTATCAATAATGATAAATTGTATATTATAGATTTAAATGACTTTCCAAGTTTTAAAGGAATTCCAAGCATTGAAAAGGAGTTAACTGATTATCTCAAGAATTATGTTTTAGAACTCTAAGGAATTATTAGAAAGGGTACTATAATAAGGTAAGCAATCACTCCATATAAAATGCAAAAGTAGCCAAAACTAATTTTTTGAGCAATTTGGAGTAGAACTTCTATACTTAAATATCCTATCAGAAAAGCTACTAAGGTAACACTAATAATTGAAATAGGAGAAATGGTTCCAAGAATTGATCCTCCTCCAAAAATTATATCAACTAAAATCGACGCAATAGCAACGGGAACAGACATTAAAAAACTCAAACGTAATGCTGTACTTTGATTATATCTCTCCAATAATATTATTGAAACAGTAACTCCAGATCGCGAAATTCCTGGTAAAATTGAAACTCCTTGAATAAGCCCAGACAATGCACTATCTTTTGGGATAATGTTCTGCGGAACGTCCTCTAAATTATTTTTTCCATAGATTTTCCTTGTTTTAAGTAAGATAATTCCTGTTATAATCAATAATCCACAAACTACTAATGTTATTAAATCTCCTTGAAATGCTGTGAATGTTTCTAAAATTATAATCTTAAATATGAAATAAAGCGGTAAAGCAGTAATTCCTGTACCTAACGTTGCGTAAATTAACCAATTTCTTTTCCTAACATCAATATCTTCTTTCTTATAAGCTTTAGGCATAAAATTTTTAAATATCTGGACGAAATCAGTTCTGAATTTTAATAGAACTGCCAGAGTTGTACCTAAATGAAGCCAAATGGTAAGGCTAAATGCTTGCTCTGCAGGAATATCAAATAAATTCATTGAAACAATCATAACTTGTCCACTGGAAGATATCGGCAACCATTCAAGTAAACCCTGAAGAATTGCAATTATTAAATACTCAATCATAATTTAGAACTCATATTTATTTAATCCCTTCATTAGACTATCAATAATTTCATCTCTTATCTTCCCAAAAAGCTCTTCTTTCATGGAAGGGTCTTCAATATCTCCACTTCCTCCTCCAAATTCTTTTATTGTTAATACTTTTTTGTTATTTACATTAAAAAGATCATTGATTTCTTCTTTATGATCATTTGTTAATGTTAGAATTAGATCTGCTTCTTCTATAAATTCAGGGTGTTTCTTTAAATCAACAGATAATGCACTATCAGATAATTCAATGCCTAATTCTTCCATAACTAGTCTTGCATCTAATGATATTATCATCCCATCTCTAGCATTAGAAGAAATGCCACCTGATTTAACAGAAACATTCAAGTTAAACTTAGAAAAAAAATCTCTTAAAAATCCTTCGGCGATTCGACTTCTGGCAGTGTTAACGGAACACACAACTAAAATAGATTTATAGGGAAATTTTTTATCCATTATTTAAATGAAAAGTAGGATGTAAAAAAATTATTATTATTTGAAACTCTTTCTTTTAACGAATTTTATACCTTTCTCTTTCATACTTTTTAGAGCTCTTGAAACATTTCCAGGTGGAAGATCAACACCTCTAGTCAATTCGATTAAGAAATAAACTTTATAACCAAATTCAAACCCATCCATAGCTGTATAGTAGCCACAATAATCCAAGGTTAATCCACATATAAAAATTCGCTTAATATTTTTAGAATTTAAATATTCTCTTAAACCTGTTTCAGATTTTTTATCATTATCTTGGAACCCAGAATAACTATCAACTTTATAATTCATACCTTTCTGGATTATTTTATCAGCTAATTCTTTTTTTAGGTCTTTATGAAATTCTGCTCCTATAGAACCTTGCACACAATGATCAGGCCATAGAACTGGACCTATCCCTCCGTCATCGGAAGTATATTCATCACCCGGACTTTTTCCTGGATGATTACTGGCAAAAGATAGGTGATTTTGCGGGTGCCAGTCTTGTGTAAAGACAATAACAGCTTTTTTTTCTTTAAAATAATTAGCAATTTCATTGATTCCTTTTATAATCAGATCTCCTTCCTCAACGGCTAATGATCCTCCAGGAATAAAATCATTTTGCATATCAACAACTATTAGAGCATCTTTCTCATTTATTTTAATATTCTTTTCAAATTTTATATCTTTCATAATAATTATCTTTCATCTTAATTAATCGAATTGTATACATTCTAATCTGATTTAATTTTTTTCAATAATAAATAACTTGAATAGAATAGATGCCAAAATAATATCGAAAAAATTACAATCCATTCATATGTAGGCATTATTACATATACTCTTCGTCCAAATGAGTAGCAAATATCTACGTACAAATTACAAAAATTGGTTATAAAAAATGGTATTAAATATGTCAAAAAAATCCCAGCTATAATAAATCCTACATATGCAGCTTTTTTTGAAAAAATCGTACTTTGCAGCATAACAATACCAAAAAGTGAACAAAAAATGGCTCCTCCTATCCATGATAGTAAAGCTCCTAATCCATGTAATGAGCTGATAAACTCATTAACACCTGAGAAAGTTCCTGTAAATATAGCTGCTGCAGAAGAGAAAACTCCTGTTATTACAGCAAGCTTTCTTAAATTATCATTTACATTTTCTTGTTTTAAGACTCTACCTATATATACAATAAAAAGAATCGAAAAAATAGAAGAGATTATAAGACCCTCTCTCAAAAATATTCCTCCGGGATGGTGACCTAAGATGCTTATTGATTTTTTCCACATAATATAGTCGGGTGATAATAATAATGCAATAATATCCCCTATTAAACCTATTAAAAAAGTTAATAAACCAAAAATATATCCTGGTATAAGATCGAAAAGTTCATTAAAAAACTTATTTATTTTATTCATCGCAATCTCTCTTTTTTTATACGTTATAAAAGTTCCTATAATAAATTAAAATTTATGTTTAGAAAAAAAGTAGAAGTAATAGAATCAAATTTTTTTTTTAATTATATAGCTTGATACTACAAGATACCAAAGAATTAACATTAATGTATTTACCCATTCAAGTGAAGGCAAAATTATCACGAGAAATCTCAATGTTGGAAAAAGATGCAAGAAAAAAATAAACATTAATAAACTAAGAGTAAATGATGCAAAAAAACCGAAATAACCAAGAAATTTTGAATATCTAGATGATTTAAGAAATAAATTATTAAAAAGCGTTATATATGCTAAACCAAAGATCCAACTTATCACAGCATTAATACCGTGTACATAAGCAATTATAGGATTAGAACCACAAAAAAAACCTAATAATATAAAACTTATGCATGAGATTATTGCAGTATATTTAGCATTTCTTCTAAGGTTCACACTAATCTTTTCTTCATTAAATGTACCTTCTAGACTAATCAAAAACAAAAGAGCAAATATACCTGAAATAACAGTTCCAGATTGAAAGAAAAGACCTCCAGGTCCTAAACATAGCGAACTTACAGCTCTTCTCCTGAAATCATATCCGGGATATAATAAGTAGGCAGTTAAATCTCCAAAAAATCCAAATGTAATTGATAATATCCCAAAAACTCCACATGAAATTTTTTGTAGAATTTTATCACTAGATACTTTTAGCTTTAGCATTTCTGGGCACCTTCAAATGACTTAAGAAATTAATTATAATTGTATGGATTTATTTAGAAAAATCTTTTGTTTCATCAAAAATTAAATTATATTTTTAAAAGGAAAAACTCCTTAAAAAACCATTTATTCGGAAAAAATTATAATATTTCTGCCCATCGAGCCTTAATCTCTTAATTAATACAAATATTGTCTTTTTGGAGTATATTTTATAGCATTCGATAAGTTACTGACGACCATTTATTCAATTTTCATTCTATATCTATATACTGACACGAAATAAATTGGAATCTAAATAAGATTAAATTTTGATATACAAAAAATTTTAATTATTAACTCAAATTATTTTTATATATCTTCTAGCAGTAAAACCTAAAGAATAGAAATATTATAAAATTTGCGCTCGTAGTATAGGGGTAATATGCTGGCTTCCCAAGCCAGCGTCCCGGGTTTATGATAAGTCCTTTTCGGACCATAACGGGAATTCAAATCCCGGCGGGCGCATTTTTCAAAGCTTAAATTTAAAAAATCTTTTTTTTACCAAGAAATTCCTTTAGCAAAACGCAATTTATCAATTAATTGCTTTGCTTCATGTGAAGGTACTTCCATAAAAGCGAAGAATTCATTTTGCCAAAAAGCTTTTCCAGAAGTCGCAGATCTAATATCTTCAGCAAAAAGTACAGAATTTCTAACAGGTAATAATAATTCTATGATTGCTTGATATTCTTTTTCTTGATCTATGCCTTTGATTTTAGCAGAGTATTTTGAAGGTAAGCTAGTTGCTACTTTAATAAACTCTGGTGGAAGTTGGATTATGGTATGATAGATAGGTTGCATTAAAATTAGGTCTGCTTCATTTAATCCTTTTTTAATAGCATCATAAAACATAGCTGATAATTCTGAAAAGGCATTTTCTTCATTAATATTCTCAATTTTTAACTCTGAAATTACAATTTTAATCTCTGTTAACTTTTCTCCACATAAAGGACCACTTAAGTGAATTTTTTCAATGATCTCTAATATTAGATTCTTGTAAAACTCATTAAGTTTTAATTCCCCTTGATAAATAAGGATATTTTGATCTTCATCACATATCCAAAAATTCTCAATTTCATTATCAGCCAACTTGGTTTTCTCTTTTAGAACTTCTTTTAATTTGGTAAAGGGCTTTATTGTTGTATAATCTATACTTTGAAAAAATCTAACGGTTTCATCATCCAGTCTTTCTAATTTTAACTTTAAGAAACACTGATTATTAGGTGATATAGCAGAAATAATAGAAGAATTATATTTACAGGATTCTTTAAAAACGGCTCGTGGTTCTGATATGGAAACTTCTACCCCCCTTTTTTTTATTTCATCAGCTGATACCTCTAGATGGAGAAATCCAGTACCACTCAATAAGAATTCACCATTTTCTTCGTTAATTTCAAACTTTAAATTTGGATCCTCAATTAACAAATTCTCAATTAATGATTTCATTTTATCTAGATCTCGTAGATATTCTGGCTCAATGGATACGGTTATCACTGGTGTGGTGACGTATTTCGCACTTTCAAATGGCACCATGCCGTTAATATTATCGCTATCTATTATAGTTTCACCGCTTTTTATCTTCTTAATGCCTTCAATCGCTACTATATTACCAACAGGTATTCTTTCAACCTGTTCTCTTCGCTGCCCCATAAAAATGGCAATTCTTTGAATTTTCTCATAAGAATTTTCATTTAGAAGAAAAATTTCCCTTTTATTTGTACATATACCTGAAAATATCCTCCCTGTTGAGATTAAACCATGTTTATCTACCTGTACTTTGCTTAAACATACTATTAAAGGACCATTAGGATCACAATTAACCATTGCTTTTCCTAATTCAGTATTGATGTCTCCATCCCATATTTTTTCAATTCGATATTTTTGTGCTTCTATTGGATTTGGTAAATGATCAACAACCATTTCTAATATAGCTTTATGGATTGGAAAATGAATAGCTAAATCAGCATATGTTTCTTTTGAATAAGTTTCTTTATTATATCTTTCCCTAATATCCTTAAACTTTATGTAACTTTTCTCTAAAATTTTTAGAGTAAAACCCCATTTATGAAGAGCTGAACCAAAAGCGACGTTTCCTGCTAATGGCGATACTTTCCATCTTTTATTGAATGGATGTTCTGCATATCTTTCTATTAAAGTGTTGAAGGACTTAATTATTCGTATATATTTTTTTCTAATCTCATCATCAGAAAGCTTCAATTCTCTAATTAATCGATCTACTTTATTTATATATAATACTGGTCTAACTCCCTCTTGTAAAGCTTGTTTTATTACTGTCTCAGATTGAGTTATAACTTCTTCAACAGCATCTACTACTACGACGACACCATCTACTAACCTCAATGCTCGAGTAACTTTTCCACTAAAATCTAAATGCCCAGGAGTATCAACTAAATTAATAAGAAAGGGTTCATACCCTTCAAGAGATTTCTCATAATATAAAGATATATTGGCTGATTTCATTGTAATGCCCCTTCTTTGCTCTTCTTCAAGGAAATCTAAAGCACGTGCCTCTCCTGCTAATTCAGGCGATAAAAATCCTGCTTCACTTAGTAACGAATCAGATAATGTGGTTTTTCCATGATCTATATGTCCTACTAACCCAAAATTGCGGATATTATGTGTCTTTTCCATTAAATTAAGTATTTCTGAAATTTCTTTTCTTCGAGGCATTATCCAATGAAAATGTATTCTAAGATATTATTTAAAATTATAATTTCTCTGATTAAAATTTTAGGATTTCTATTGAAAGAAAATTAGAGGGAAATGATTTTTCTCGCTACTCAAGATCTTCTTCATTTAATTGATAATTATTTTATCAATTTCAGTCAGGGTCAGATAGCTCAATAAAAAATCATTTCCCTAATATATAAATAATAGGAATTTATAAATTAACTTCACCATCAATATGAACTATTCTTCCCTCAATATGTAATCTTCCATCACAGAACAGCTCAATTGCTTTTGGAAATATTTTATGCTCCCATTCTAATATTCGTGGTCCTAATGTTTCTTCCGTATCAGTATCATATACGGGAACACATTTCTGTATAATTATTGGGCCATGATCAGTTTTAGTATCAACAAAATGGACCGTTACTCCCGAAACTTTAACTCCATACTCAAGGGCATCTCTGTGGGCATGCATACCTCTAAACGAAGGTAAAAGCGCTGGATGAATATTCATTACATTTCCATTAAAAGCTTCAATAAAAGATGGGCTAACTAATCTCATATAGCCTACTAATACAATAAGCTCACATTTATACTTTTTTAAGACATCAATCATTTTTTGATCAAATTTTTCCCTTAGGAGGTGAAGGAATTTATCCGACTCAATCAATACATAGGGAATATTATGGTTTTTTGCACGTTCAATGCAAAATGCCCCAGGCTTATTACAAATTAAAACTTCTACGATTGCTTTATCTTTTAAAATCCCGCTTTCACAAGCTTTAACTATTGCTTCAAAATTTGAGCCGGAACCAGACGCAATAGCACCAATTTTTAACTTGTTCATATTATTAAAATACTTTATTCCCAAAAAAATGTAACTTATTAAGGAACAATTAACAAATTAAAACGAGTAAGAAAAATGTTTTTAAAATGTTTTTTAGTTTTTCTATAATGAAAATGTTTTTATTTGATTAATTTATATTGATCTTAGAAATTTAGTAATATTTCAT
>JBHLOG010000209.1:0-4764 GCA_048940765.1 Promethearchaeota archaeon
TCTAATTTAAAAATACGCTTTCTTAAATCTTCTATAATTAGTAAATTTATAGGATTTGTGTCTGTAAGTTCTTTTATTCCATCTTTTGCCAATTTCACTGCTCCACTGATTATCCAGATAGATAAAATAATACTTAAAATTGGATCAATGAAAAAAATATTAAAGTATGCTAAAATAAAACTAATAAAAACTAAAACAGCCCGCATTGAATCTTGAAATAGATTAAGACCTTGAATTTCTAAAGTTAAACTTTTACTTCGTTTGCCTTGAAAAATAAGAATTCTTGAGAAAAATACATTTACGGAAAAAGAGATTATTAAGATAATAAGACCAATTCCAGGTTCAGTAATTTGATATCTTTTTTGAATTAATGCTGAAATTGCATTATAAATTAACAAAATATATATATTCATTAATATAATTCCTTGAATTAGGGCTCCTATCGAATCTGTTTTTGTATGACCATACATATGTTCATAATCAGCAGGTTTTTGGCTATGGTACAATGAAAATAATGTGATCGAAACAAATAATATGTCAGTAAAAGTATCTGCAGTTTCAGAGAGGAAGCTTAAACTTCCTGTAATTAAAACTCCAATTAATTTTAAAAACGACTGAAAAACTACTACTAAAACTGTTAAAAATCCGAATTTGATCTTAATATCCATATTTCAATGTTTTGAATAATCATCTAATTGTTAAATTTATTTAAAATTAGTTATAAAAATATTATAAATTAATTATCTTTAACTAAAATCTATCCATCACCAGCTTTTAACTGCTAGCATTTTCGTATTTTTCCAAATATAGAATTTATAATAAAGAATCGTTGATCTATCGAAATTTAAAATGAAATGTATTTTTATCACATCAAATAATTAAATAGACATTATTGTTGGTAGATTTTTAGTATTTCCGCTCTTTTTAAAAATTGGACTACTGAAGTTATAAGTTAAACAATAATTTGTTTAGAATATATAGAATTTTAAAAAATTTGAACATTTTAAAAGAGAAAAAGGAAATTATGGTGGAAAATGAGAATGTTATGTACGTAGATCGAACTTTAAGGAAAGTTGATCCAAAGATGGCAAAAATTTTCATGCCTTGGATTTTAAAGCATCCAAAAAGCATGTATAAAATGATCCGTTTAGCGAAAGCCTATAAAAAATCCCGTAGAATAAGAGGAGAAGAATTTCTTAAAGGGATAAAAGTACCTCCCTTCTTAATATTAAGCATCACTTCAAATTGTAATCTTAAATGTACTGGATGCTATGCAGCAGCTACAGGAACATTATGCTCTGAAAAATCTAAAAAAACATTAGGTTTAGAACAATGGATGAAAATAATTAAAGATTCTTGTGAATTGGGGATTTTTGCTTTTATAATAGCTGGTGGAGAACCTTTTTTAATGCCAGATCTATTAAAAATTGGAGAAGAATTCAAAGATAGATTATTTCTTATTTTTACTAATGGTACAATCTTAACACATAGAGATATTGAACAACTAAAAAGATTACGAAACATTATAATAATAGTAAGTGTTGAAGGGAATCAAGAATTAACAGATAAACGTAGAGGAATAGGTGTTTACGAAAAAATTATCAACACAATTGATGAGTTGGATAGAAAAGGTATCATAAGTGGAATTTCAGTAACAATCACCCGTAGAAATGTTAATTTTTGGATGGATCCACAAAATATTGATGATTTAATCTCTAAAGGTATTCGTCTTGCTTTCTTCCTTGAATATATCCCAGTAGATAATGATACTGAATTAATGCTTACTACTGCGGAACGTAATAAGTTTAGAGAAATGGTTTTGATTTATCGAGAAACAAAACAAATATTCCTTGTTCATTCTCCGGGTGATGAAGAATATATGGGGGGATGTGTATCAGCAGGAAGGGGATTTGCTCATATAACACCATTTGGAGACTTAACACCTTGTCCAGTTTCTAATATTGCAACCCATAATTTAACCAAATCTTCTTTGAGAGAAGGTTTAGATAGTAAACTATTTAAAATTATTAGAGAAAATGAATATTTATTAGAAACCAATGGATCTCCTTGCGCATTATTTTCACATTCTAAAGAAGTGAATGAATTGGTCAAGAAAGTTCATGCTTATAGAACAAAAGCTTAAAAAAATAATAAAAATAATATTTATGCTAATTCTCCTTTAGCGGAAAAGAAGACTTTTCCTCCAACAGAAACGCTAATTTGTCCACTATCATTCTCTTCAGATCTCAAATGAAGTAATGAAGGTCTTCCTACTTCATAACCCTGTTCAACCCTAATATCTATACGATTTTTAATGAAATACTTATGCTTTACTAGATATGCAGCTAAGCAACCATTCCCTGATCCTGTTGCTGGATCTTCTGGTATCCCATGATAATGTGCAAAAACACGAACACTCAAATTATTTCCTTTGATTCGTGTTTCTGGGCAAAAAACTAATATAGATTTTGATTCAATCTTATCCATAAGATCAAGACATTTATCAACATTTACTTTAACTCGTTTTAGAGCATCCAAAGTTCTCAAGGGAACAATCATGAAATATCCTCCCGTTGAAACTTCTTGAATTGGAAACCTTGCATCAATATCAGTTTCTTTGAGGTTAAGAATTTGCGCAATTAGTTCTGTATCGAAAAACCTACCAAAAGTTGGTGGATTTTGCTCCATCCATATTATATCAGGATTTCCAGATTTATATTTAAACAATACCGGGATTGGACCGATTTTAAGATTAAGAAGCATAGTTTTTACATTTCCCTTAACTATTTCTTGTTGAATGACGAAAGCAGTTCCTATGGTAGGATGACCTGCAAAGGGTAACTCTACTTCTGGAGTAAAAATCCGGACATCATAATTTTCTTGTGATGTTATAAAAGTAGTTTCTGAATAGTTCATTTCTTTTGCAATTTTTTGCATTTCTGAATCAGAAAGGTCATTTTCACATATAAATACAGCAAGCTGATTCCCTTCATATTTCCTTTCAGCAAATACATCTACTATATAAAATTTACATTTTGGCATTGCATTACCTCTATATTGGTTGAAAGCTAAAATATTCTATCGATGTAATATATAAAACGAACTATTTTATATTTACATTTATTTTGGCTTTTTCTTAAATATTCAAAATATTTGATTTTATTAAAATGTATAATTATACCTTTTATTTTAAAGGTTAAATTTTAAAAATTATAAAATGAAAGTTGAAAAAACTGAAAAAATTGGAAAGTTATGGTTTGAAGAGATGTGGAGTAAGCCAGATCTAACACTTGCGGATGAAATAATAGATCCGTTATACAAACCAAATTGGATTCCTATCCCTAAAAGCGGACCTGCTCAAGTAAAACATGAAATCACCTATTTTCGAAGTGTCTTTCCTAATTTAAAATATGAGGTAGTTGATATAACTGGAGAAAAAGATAAAGTATGGATTCGCTATAAAGGATGTGGTACTCATCTAGGGAATGCATGGGGATTTGAACCGACAAAGAAAGAAGTCTCATTTGAAGGTGCTACAATTTTATATCTAAATTCAAAAGGTAAAATTATTGATCGATGGGGTGCCTTTTGTTTTTATGATATCTTAACTGAACTTGGTGTAGTTCCACCATTTATAGAATTACATAAATATTTCAAGGATACATAGAAATTATAATACTATTTTTCATCTTTTAGCAGGGGAAGCATAACAATAATCACAATTATGTTTACAACGAAAAATTCCAGAATATCCTCCAATATCTTTCGATTTAAAACATCCACAATCTTTTCGTTGCCCACTATCCAAAACTTTAGGAATTGATTCCCCAACAATCTTTTCAATTTTATTAGCATCAATACAATGTGCTTGTTCAATACCATTTAATTCAAGTAAGTCTGGTTGACAACATGCCTTCATTTTCATATTATTTTGTCGGCAGATCTCAACTAGTTTAACAAGTATTTCTTTTTTTTTCTTTATTGAAGCATCTATAGGAATATAACCCCTAGCTCTCATCCTAGTTTTTACTTTTGGATAAATTGTAGCAAAAGAAAATATCATTTCTTTTAACCCCAACGATGATACGTTTTCAATAATATATTCAAATTTATTTAAATTACTTTTCAATTGATTTGAATCATATTTTTTATACAAAATTATTGGATCAAACCTAAAATTTACTGCTAGTGTTCCAAATTCTTTTATTAACCACTCTAATTGTTTGAATCTATCTTCTAAAGAGATAATAATACCCTTTTCTAACTCTGAAGGTGAATTAATTGTAAATTGAAAATAATGCCCTTTATATAATTTAAATAAATACTTATGTTGAATGTATACTTCTAACCATTTTGAAAAATTTTTAGACCACCATACCCAACATTTCACATCCTCCGGTTTCAAGGAAATATGAGATATTTGTTTTCGGTTAAATGGATTTACCACATCGACGTACCCAATTTTAATTTGTTGAATAACCCAATTCATTAAAAATGCTGGTATATCTGTTCTCCGACTACATGATATTATAGGAGATTTTATTAAATTCATAAATCTAGTCAATTATTTTTTTGAATCCTTCTTCTAGAGTTTTTTTATCGTACTTACCAATGGATTTTTCATTTAATACAATTTCTATTGGATAATAGGGTGCTTCTCTAGCCTTGATGAGAAGATTATTTTTCTCAGGAATTATATTATCTTCATCCTTTATTTCAATTCTTTCTGATGTAAAATTCTGATTTTCTTCAATAATTATTCTA
>JBHLOG010000210.1:0-4763 GCA_048940765.1 Promethearchaeota archaeon
AAAATGAGGATGATAAGCGAGATAAACAACTTCAGAGAATAAATTCTCGTATTAAAAAACTGCAAAATTATTTCATAACAAGTGAGAATAATTAAAAGAGAAGATTTGAGCCCCATTTAAATTTTGTCGCAATTCTTTATGAAATTGGAATAGAACGGTAAATTCAGAGCCTGATCTCAATAAAAATTCCTTTGAAATTGATGCTTTTACTTGATATAACACCAACAAATATTTTTTTACATAAGTAGAGGGATTTTACAAAAATGGAACCAAACAGAGCAATAGCTAGAAGAGTAAAAAAAAGCGGGATTTCGTTAGTAATAATTGGGATTATTCTTATTGTCACAGGATTTTTACCAATAGGACTAATTTTTCTTTTGCTTGGGTGTGGTATTAGTTTTCTTATTATTGGAGTGGGTCTGTTGGGTTGGTCTATAAAGGAATTAAGAATTGAGAAAGGAAAAGAAAAAATGGGAAGAAGAAATCAAAGTATTGGTTTAAATCTGATTGGTGGATCAGTTGGTGTAATTCTTGGTTTTGTTTCCCAACCTATGTTTTATTCTTGGGGAGGTCATAGCTTGTGGGGTTTCTATATTGCAGGAATTAGTTTTTTAGCTATAATTGGAACACTCCTTGAATTCAAGAGATTATTTACTGGGAGTCTTATTTGTTTAATCTCAGGAATAATCAATTTGATAATTGTATTAGCAATTGCTATAACTTTATTTGTAATAACAATTCCTTATTTTTTAATCATAGCTGGTGCTGCACTCGGCATTTTAGAGGCTAGAAAAGAAAAAGAGAGTTGAGAAAAGGAAGGAAAATTTAACATTTCTAAATAATTTTTTTAATGTAAAGTTTACTTGACATCGATCAAAAAGTGAATATGAACCTTCTATTTAACTAAGGAAGAATATGATAGAAATATTTAAATATATATGTAAATATACTTTACATAATATAATAAATCTTTGAATAATCTTATTTCAAGATTTAAGAAATGAAAATCTCGATATAATTATTTTTTACAAAAATTAAAAATTAAAATAAAATGGAGGAAAAATAAAATGAGTCAAAAAGATTTTACATATCAAGCGAGTATTTCTCGAAATTATGCGAAAAAAACAATTATTAAAATCAGTATTGGGTATATTATATTTTATGCCATATGGATGATCTTGGCATTATGGATAATCTACTTTATTGAATCAATAATTACATTCGACATGATTGTTTGGCTGACAATTTACTCTGTGTTGTTACCCTATATTATCGTTTTACTTTTATCACTCTGGTATCTTTATAAATATGTAAAGCTATATTCTTATGAAGTATTAGAAAATAACATTATTATTCGTCATGGGGTTTTTACAAAAAAGAGAGTAACGATTCCTTACACCCGGATTCAAAATATTAATATTGTTAATGGTGTATTTGATAGATTATTTAAAATCTATACTGTAAAGGTTGAAACTGCTGGGGCTAGTGGTATGGCAACTGGAGGGGGTGGCGGTTATGTTCGACCCGAAGGTCTTATTCCGGGACTTGAGGATCCTTATATAATAGAGAACAAGATAAAAGAGATGATGACAAAATATTCTCAAATTCCTAGTGGTTTAGAAGATAAAATCTTTAAACCTGAAGAGCTAGCCTTTGATAATTTTATAAGTTACATACTTTCAAAAATGCGTGAAGGAGAAAGACTTAAGACTTCAATTAGAGAATTGAGAGAGAAAAACCAATTAACAGTGGCTCAATTAGCTGAGAAGGTAGGAGTTCCTATTCAAACTATCAATTATTTAGAAGAGGGAAGATATAATCCTAGTTTAACATTAGCATACAAACTTTCAGAAGTTCTTAACTGTAAAATCGAGGATCTCTTCAAATTTGTCTAAATTTTAACTCAGTTTTTATTATTTTAATAATTTTTTTTAAAATAAAATAATTTAGTGAGAATTTATTGAAATTACAAAAAAAATTAGTGACCCGAGTAAAAGATTTAAGAGAAGAAAGAAATATAACTCAGCAGGAACTAGCTGATTTAGTAGGTATTTCTCGCCAAACGGTTTATTATTTAGAAAAAGGATCCTATAATCCTTCTCTGACAATCTCTCTTAAGATATCTAAACTTTTTAATAAATCTATAGAGGATATTTTCTATTTTGAACCAGTTATAAAAGATCTTTTAGGGTGTAAAACTTTAGAGGAATTGGAAGTAATTTCAGAAAATTCTGGCATTGAAACAGAGCGATTAATAAAACTAAAGAATATTGATGATGATAATTTATTAAAAGCTTTTAATGAAAAAGAACTGTATAGTATTTCTCAAGCTATTGGAGTAAGTTTTGATACTATTTTTTTAAAAGATGATTTAAATAGTGAGAGATTTATGAAAGATATTTAAGCTTAATCATCTACTAATAAAAGAATTTGAAAGAGATTCTTGAAGTTTATTAATTGCTGCTTTTAAATCTTTTATTTTAGGAATAATGTTCTGACCTAAATTTTGATCAATTGTAATGGCTCTTTCAATATTATCAATAGCCTCATTGTAATCCTTTTTATCGAAATAAGCAATACCCATAAAGAACCATGCCTTCGCATGCTCTTTATTTATTTCTATTGCTTTTTTATAACTCTCAATTGCTTTATCAAATTCTTTTCTTAATTTATAAACATTTCCAAGATTATACCACACCTTGTAAAAGCCGGGATCGATCTCTATGGCTCTATTTAAATTCTTAAGGGCCTTTTCATAATCCCCTTTTGCTTCATATGCTAAGCCCATAGCATTCCATGATTTAACATGTTTTTTATTATAATTAACAGCGGTTTGAAAATTATCGATTGCTACATCATATTTTTTTTTATAAGTGTAAGAAATTCCAATATAGTAATATGCCTCTACAAAAATTTCATCTACTTCTAAAGCTCTTCTACAATTTTCGATGGCACTATCATAATTTTTGTTTTCAATTTCTAATTTTGCCTTATTGATAAGCTCTTTTTTATAGGAAGTTTTTATTAAATCTTTATTTTTGACATCTGGCGATTCCATTAATTCATTAACTTTTAAAGCTTTTTCATAAAATGTGAAAGCATCATCATATTTTTTCAAATCAGCAAATTGATTACCTTGTTCAATTAAAAGTTTAATTTCTTCCGAGTGTACCTCGTCTATTAATTTTTTTATTTTACTCATTTCTGCTATTCTTCGTTTGGGATCGTCAATTGATTGAGCATAGTCTAATTTTTTTTGGAGTTTCTCAATTTCTTTCTCTTTTAATTTTTGTTCCTCTGCTAAGCCTCCTTTATCAACAAGTAGTTTTACCTCAGTTTCATAAATTAAACTTTTTATCACTCCAACTTCTTTTTCCATTTCATTAGTTAAATACATTTTGTTTGTCATGGTAAGCGCTTCATTGAAAGTATCAATAGCGCCTTGAAATTTCTTCTCTTCAACTAATTTCTTTCCTTTATTTACAACTTCTGACACTTCAGCAAAATAAACTTTATTAACAAGATTTTTGAGGTTTTCTAATTCGGGATTTTTATTTTCTGGGTATATCATTCTTTTTGCTAAGCTTAAAGCAATGTATAAGTCGCTTACAGCCTGTTCATATTTTTTTTGGACAATATACTGAATTGAATTATCTTTAATTACATTAATCCCGGAAGTACAGGAATTATTTATCAATTCATTGATTTCTTTAATAATGATTTCTTTTTTTTCTGATTGTATCATATTATTAGCAATATCAAGAGATTGTCTGAAAAGATCAACTGCTTCATTAATAGAATTTATTGATTCTTCAAATTTTTCCCGAGACGTTACTTGTCTACCCTTCTCCATTATTGGTTTAATATGTTCAATATAGATCGGATTTAAAACTTCAGCTATTAGACTTAACTCATGCTTCTTAAGATCAGAATCAAACATATTATTAGCTAAAGATCTAGCCTTAGTCAATTCAGAAACAGCTTGATCTATTAAGTTTTGTTTTAATAATTCTTTTCCTTTCACTACTATAGGCTTAATTTGCTGAGAGTAAATTTCATTAATAGAACTTTTAATAGTAGTAACTTGAGTCTTTTTATCTTCAGCATCGAAGTATTTTTCAATAGTTTTCAAAGCTTTTTCAAAAATTTTAATCGATTGATCTAACTGATTTTCTTGTTTTAATTGTTTAGCTTTTTCAACTATTTCATTAATCTGAGAATCGTAGATTTGAGAAATTTCTTTTTTAATCCTTGATAAAGCTTCTGTTTTAAATTCAGTATCATAAGTAATTTCTGCGATTTTCAATCCTTTTTTAAACATTTCTACTGCTTCATCTTGCTTGTTTTGAACTTTTAACTCTATTCCTTTTGCTAGTAATTGTTCTATTTCATTTTCATTAATTAATTTCTTAATTTCCTCCTTTTCTGTGTCTTTCAAATCTATATCGTCAATATTTTCGCATACTTCCAGAGCTTTTTGAAATTCTTCTTTAGCCTCATCAAACTTTTTTTGAGCAGTTAAGTGAATTCCTCCTTGAATGATACTATCAATTTGAACAGAATATGTTTGATTAATTGCATTTTTTATATTTTCAATTTCAGTATTTTTATCTTCGGGGTCTTTAACCTTATCATTAATAAAATTTAACGCTTCTTGGAATTTTTTTATTGCTTTCAAAAAATTACTTTTATCCTTAAATGAATTAGCTTCTTCAATTATCAAATTCAATTTTTTCAAAGTTGATGCTTTCATTTCAAAATTT
>JBHLOG010000211.1:0-4757 GCA_048940765.1 Promethearchaeota archaeon
TTCAGCGTCTGATTTCAATGAAAATTCCTTTGAAATTTTTGTTGAGGATCCAATTAGTGGAAAAACCATAAAACTTAGGGTAGAAGGTAAACACTCTATTAAACAAATCGTAGATATTATTACTAAACACCTTGGAAGTTTAACAACTGATGAAAGAACTTATGGATTAGTCTTAAGAGGAAAAGAATTACCTCCTTGGATAACGATTGAAGATGCAATTCATGAATTTGGTCTGAAAGAGGGTGATAAATTTTCAATGTGGGCAAAAATTAAAGGTGCTGCTGGGAATCTACAAGAATTAGAAGTTATGCAAAATGATGCTGAAATTGAAAATAGAAGAAGGATATTTCTAAATTTCTTAGATCAAAATGCAAAAAAATACAAGACTAAAACTCCATTTATACTAGCATTCGAATATAATCTAGAATCTGGATTTACAATGATTGAAAAGAAAATGGTTAATGAATTAAATTCAGAAAAAGAGATAAGAAACTTTTTAGATAGCATTGATTCTAATGAATATTTTCTTGCTAAAGGCGAATTATATGTTGAGAATAGTAAATCAAGGGAAATTAAACCCAAGATACATATTGATTTCAATCAATTAAAATTAATAAAAGATCAAATTATAAGACAAATACAAGAAAATCCTAAATTGAACCTAAACTATTTGAAAGGAATTGAATCAGAAATATACAATAATTTATATAAAAAATTCAATAAAGATTTTACTAATAAATACTTAAAAAATAACATATTTGATACAGTTATGGATTATTTTATAAATTATGAACTTATGGCAAATATCTGGGCTCAATACTCTCATGAGAGTGGATCATTTGATCTATTAAAAGATGAATATCTTAGAAATTGGGAGAATAATGATGATGTAAAAAAACTTCAAAGGCTTTTTTGGGGAATTCTATTAGACTTTAGACATCCCCTCAAAGGTCAGAAAATGGATCCAAATAAATGGATGAGTTTTCCTTTGCATCATTGGAAAACAGCTGGAGGACATGAAAACAAATTTGAATGTTTCTGGTCAGCGGTGATACCTCTTCCCGATAGTACTAAAATTGGAGAACCTACTCATAATGATATTGGGAGAGATGTGGATAAACATCAAAAGGGATATTATTGGGAAAAAGAATTTGAAAATGTTATTACTTCTATTCTTAAAGGAGATTTACCAAAAGCATGGAAAGATCATCTTTCAATAGAAGAACAAGGTATTTTTAGATCCTATAGTGAGTCAATTGAGGACATAAGAGAATTAATAAACACATTTCTTTCTTAAGATTTTTATTTTTTAATAAATTTAAAATTTAGTAAACATGATTAATATTTATATAGAGATGTAAAATTAAACTAAAAACCTAGAGAGAACTAATCTCATGGATCGCAATCTATTATTAAGGGACGAGTTAAAATTCATTGAAGAGATTGAAACTGAAAGTGATAAAGAAGTATATTTCAAAGTTAATAATGACAATAGAATTATAAAATTAAGAATAAGAGACTTCGGTTTATTTCATATCCCTGATAATATTAATAATTTAAAGTTTCTTGAAGAATTAACTATTAAAGAAAAAAATTTAAAAGAACTACCAGAATCCATTGGAAATCTTTCTTATTTACAAGAATTAACAATTTATGAAAGTAGTATTAAGAAGTTACCCGATTCCATTAAAAATTTACAAAACCTAATAGATTTGACTATCGGAAATAGCAAATTAAAAATTCTCCCTCCACAAATTTGTGAATTAAAAAATCTAGAGGTTTTAACCTTAGATAAAAATCAAATAAAAGAAATACAAGAATGTATTTCAGAATTATATAATCTTAAGGGATTAATAATACGCAGTAATAGGATAAAAAGTATTCCTGATTCAATAGGAATAATGAAAAATTTAAGCTCTATTATACTTGATGGTAATCAAATAATGAATCTTCCCGATTCAATTTGCATGCTTGAAAACCTTGAGACTTTTTCCCTTGATAATAATGAATTAATACAACTACCAGAGGATTTTGGGAATCTAAAGAATCTTATGGATCTTTCTCTAAACAACAATAAATTAGAGGAACTTCCTAATTCTATAGCGAAATTAGATCGGTTATATTATATAAAGTTAAATAATAACCATTTTAAAGTGTTTCCTGAGGTTTTAAAATCACTTGATCTTAGTTCTCTTCAGATTTCTAGCAATTTTATAAAAAAATTTCCTAAAAATGTTGGAAGAGCAGAATTAGAAGGAAATGGAATTTATCATAGTTAAAATTTGAAGGTTTTTATTAGATTTTCATATTTAATTTTTTCCTTCTCTATTTTCTCCCTCCCCCGCGGTGCCCCCTCCTGAAAAAGTTAGAAGTAATGCAATCCTAAAGTAGAAATTCTTTTTTATTATCAGTAGATTTAAAACTTAATAAAGTAATAAGTAGAATAGTATAAAATACAATATTGAAAAAAAATGGGATTATTTGGCTTTTTTCATTTATTTCAAGATTATTCAGAAATCATTAGAGTAATAGATTATATATTAACAAATAATTTTTTTATTGGCATGGGTAAATATATAATTCTACATGACCAAATTTCTACTAAAGATGGTAGATTATTAGGTAAAAAAGGAGAAAACAGTTTTGCTTTTACTTCGGTTTTTTCAGATAAGACTACCTACAAAGAAATATTAGAAGATGGAATAATAGATAGAGAAAATTTTATTAGTACAAAGGATATTTCAAGAGATGAATTTGATGAAAGAAATAATCTTAAGAAAGCAACTACATTAACAAGTTACAAAGAATTCATAGATTACGTTGAAAACCACAATCTAAAGTAATTTATTTTTTAAAATTTCTTATTATCTCCATTACCTATCTCCACTGTGGTGCCCCCTTCAGAAAAAGTAGGATCTCAAATTAGGTGATGTTTTATATTGTACTAAAATTAGTAAAGAAGTCATCATCATTGAGTTTCCAGAACAAAAACATTTTGATATTTATCATAAATTTGGAGTGTTTCCAAGTGATATTAAATATAAGACTTTTGATGGTAAAATAGGGATCGCTCCTATAGCTTGTATTAATAAAATTTCAAATGGTAATTATTATGCAGTTTATGAAGTAAAAGGGAAGTTGAATTCGTCACAAGAAAAGGTTAATCACTTAGAAAGATTAGCAAGAAGAAGGGGTTTCAGAGTAAAAATAATAGAAACTGAAAGATCTTATAATTTAGAAATTTTTGGAGATAAACAAGAGGATGTTGATGAATTTGTCGAACTTTGTAATCTACCTGAAGTCTTTTTGGTCTAGTCTTAAAGTTCATCTTTTTCATAATAAACATAAAACTTTTTTTTAATAGATAAATAATACAATTAATCTTACAAAAAATAAAAATAAAAGTATATAAAATCAATGAGTAAAAAAGATGAGATCAAGTGGGCTATTGTACATATTTTTAGCTCATATAACAATACCCTTGTTACAGCCACCGATCTTTCTGGAGCTGAAACATTCTCTAAGTGTAGTGGTGGAATGGTTGTAAAAGCAGACCGAGATGAGAGTAATCCCTATGCTGCAATGCAATGTGGCTTTCGAGTGGCTAATGATCTTCGGGATAAGGGAATCAGAGGGATTCATATAAAAGTAAGAGCACCTGGTGGAAATAAATCACAAACTCCTGGTCCAGGAGCACAGGCATGTATTCGTGCCCTCGCACGAGCAGGATTACAAGTGGGAAGGATTGAAGAAGTAACCCCTAAATCGCATGACCACTGTAGGAGAAAAGGAGGCCACAGAGGCCGTAGGGTATAAAAATCTCTGATGAGAATGCCTCATTTTAAAAATAGGCTAATTAATTCCCTTGAAAATGATTAATATTTATTATGGAATCTTTTCATAAATTTTTCTTTTTGTTCATAATAATAATTAATATAATCATGCTGTTTTTTATCTTCTTCACTTCCCATAGGGTGATACCAGATAAGATCTTTTTCTTGACATTCAGTGCAATACCACGTTTCATATAAATCAATATATACCATATCCTTGTCAGTTTGAGTGCAAAGAGGACATGCACAAATAGACTTACTTAATAGACTAAAAAGATTAGTAATTTTAGCTTGCAAAATGCCAGATTCACTTTGTTCTTCTGGGGTTAAACTTGACCAATCTTGATATAAGTTATCAAAATTTTGGAGTATTTCCATTTCATCATAAACAGCTCTGATAATAATTTCTCTGAGGTTATTTCTTATTTTTCTGAGCCGTTCATTCCGTATGATAATTTTTCTTTCGTCTCTCATAATTAATGTAAAAGTATGGAAGAAAATATTTAAATAAAAAAAAAAATTAAGTTTGGATTTTGATGTATCCACTAGTTGAGAGTATCGGTGTGCCAAAGAAGAGTCTTTTTAATATATACGTATTTAAAATAGGTGCAGGTCGGTTTTTCTCAATCCAAACTTGGAACATAGATTTTATATCTTGTTGAATTTTACCGTTGGGAGCATTTTCGAAGAATCGGTTGAAAATATAGTTGTTTCCGTTTTTATCCTTGAAGTATTTTCTAATGAAATTTTCAATGCCATTTTCTATTAAATAATTTCGTCTTTCTAGGTATTTATGCCATTTTTCTTTCCAATTTTTCACATTCTCTTTATAATATTGAGGACATTTAAAAGTTAAATCAATTCTACGTTGAATTAAATCTAAAACTAGATCTGTTTTCCCTTCAAGATCACTATGGTTCTTAT
>JBHLOG010000058.1:0-20193 GCA_048940765.1 Promethearchaeota archaeon
ACAATATCCATAGTATCACAAATTAATTTTATTATTCCTTTTTAAAAATAATTTTTTTTAATTATTAAATATGATGAGTCATTTATCAAATTTTTTTTTTTCAAAACTTCAATTTTATTCTTTTTTTTGCAAAATCATATGAGAAAAGCTATAAATTCATGGATGAAAAACCTTATAGATATTTATTAATATATTAATATTATCATAATCCATTACTTTTTTCAGTAAGTACTTCTTATTTCCACTTTGAATTTACCTAAATACTACTTTTTAAATTATCAATTAAAAGAATATTTTTATTTACAGTCATAGAAATGAAAAAAATCATTAATTTATAAAAAGCATTATTTAAATATCAAGTAGAGTAAGTTTGAGGAAATGTTATAGGTAATATGCTATCTTTAATGGTTACTGATAACTACTTATTTAATGCATTCCTATTACATCAATTCAATCCTGTTATATCTTATCAAATTTTGCCTTTTTTTTCACTTAAGATTTAAACAATCCAGATTAAATTAAAAATAAAATAAAATTAATTATATTAATAATAGATAAAATTATTTATAATATCTTGAAAATATTAGAGATGTAAAAAAAAGATGGCAACAGAAATTCCAGAAAATGTAAAAGAAGCACTAAGATCAATTGGACTTACTGACTATGAGATATCGATCTATCTTACTTTGATAAGTAAAGGACCTATGGATGCTCGAGAACTTTCTGAGGCATCAGGTGTTCCCTATTCCCGCATTTACAACATTTTAACTCAACTTGAAAAAGATAAAATGTGGTTGGTTAAAGAAGAAGAAAGCAGGCCTAGCCGCTACTTTGCGAAAAGCCCTGACGAGGCTTTAATTATAGCAAAAAAACAGTATAGTGATAATTTTAACAATCATTCAAATAAAATTATTCAAGCTCTTACGCCTATATATCAATCTCATGATACGCCAATTAAAATTGCTTTATATATTCATCGAGGTAGAGATGTGTGTATTAATAGATCATTAACATTGATTAACTCTGCTAAAACATCCATATATTTAGTATCAACTAAATATGAATTTCTAGAAGTTTTCTATGATGATATAAAGAAAGCTAGAGCACGAGGGGTAACAGATCTTAGACTTCTGGTGGAAGCTGAGGCTTTGAATAATAAAAAATTTCGAGCTCTTCTTAAAAAATATAACTCTATATGTGTAATTAGATGGCGAGACCAAATATTTGGAAGTTCTATCGTTATAGACGAAGGTGAGGATGCTTTTATAATGCTTTCAGAGAGTTTTTTCCCTAGAGAATTAAGTTATTTTGGGGTAAATGCTGATTATTTAGCCTTTGGACCTGCTAGTAATTATTATTTTAATTACCTTTATAAAACTGCGAAAGAAGTAAATTTAGATTAAAATAAATCAAATGTTTTTTATATATAATCTTTAACATTTTATTCGTATTGCGTTTTCAGGGCATATTTCAACACATTTAAAACACCGAGTACAAACTGATGGCCAAATTGCTGTAATTTTCCAATGTTGAGGGTCATATATGTTTTCTTCTTTATATTTTAAGTCCTCATGCCTTAAAAACACACAAGGATCACACACATTAAGACATTTAGCACAATTTCTTGGATCAACTTTACCATTATGACCACATTTTGAATAATCTATTTTTATTTTTGTTTTTCCCATATAATCACCTAATAGTGACCATTAAATCCGCCAAATTCTTTCCTCGGTATGAGTTTTAAAGCGTCATTTTTACAAGCATGACGACAAACCCCACAACCAAAACACTTATTATAATCAATTATAACCCTTTTAATAGATGGAATATAACGTATAGCATTCCATTGGCACATCGCTACACATTGCTTACACCCTTGACATTTATCTTGATCTAAATTAATTATGTATTCTGCTTTCGACATAATCATTAGATCAAAATCATTTCTTAAACGTAAAGCACCGCATTCAGGACTTTCGCAATTACATATAGCATTTATATAAGGAAAAGGTTGGTACCATACTGTAGACACTAACCCATTTTTGTTATGTACCTCAATTCTTTCCATTGCTTCTTCCCGAGATATTCTATGTGTTCTCTCCTTAGGTATAAATCTTGGAAGCTTTTCTAACACTTCTGAAAGTACTCCAAAATTAATGCAGCTTTGATAATTTATTCCTCTTTGCATCTTACGACACATACAATATGTCTCAACGATAGGTTCTGCAGCTAGTTCAGAAAGAATAATTTGAGCATCCTCCATTGGAATCACCTGCCCAATATGACCATCCGCTCTTATAGGATTTGGATGTCTAACAGTACCATGAATCATTCGCTCAACAGCCCAACGTAGGATTTTTCCAATAATAGGCATTTGTAACTTATAACCCAAGCCCTTAGAAGATAACCCCGCAATTTTTCGTATATACACTGCTTCAAAATTCATCCACTGTTCTGTTAGGTATTCTTTAAGGTTGTGCTCGTCGGCAAGTTGATTTGAATAATTTCTTGCGTTCATGTACCATTTCTTTCCAATTCCATGTTTCATACACCATTTACACATTCGTATAATCTCCTTTACTTCGCAAAATTAACGATTAATTAATTTAAATTAAATATAAACATATTTAAACCTTTTAATATTCAAATTTGACCATTAGATACGTGAACTGTTCTTAAATGTTCCATCATACCCGATCCGATTTCACCAGTATCTAAATTCTTCATCTTGACCATTTGTTCAAAAAGTTCGGTATATCCACCTTGAAAATTCCTTACAAATCGTATAAATGAATCTTTTTTAATTCTTTCAGTATTTATTGTATAAAAATTATCTTGAATATCAGTTACTAAATAAGTCGCTGAAAGGGGACTTTGAAATTTGTCTCTATCATTAATAGTTTCAATTTCAACTTTAGAGAGAGGTATATTTCCATCTTTATTTGATGTATGACCTGATAAGTCAATTCTATCACCAAAATAGTCTTTTCGAAATGTACACGACCAATTTTTGAATTGAAAATGACCTGCATACCATTTATTAAATTGATACCAGTCTCGATATCCCCAACTTTTATCTCGTTGACCATATCCACTAATTTCTATATCATTACTTCCTTTAATTCTTAAGATCCCCTTTATTATTCCTGATGCTTCAAAATGTTGGTGCCATGAAGCAGAAGAGTCTTTTCCAAAAGAATAGGTAGGAAATCTAGCTTCAAAGGATAAACTTAATCTTAATCTTCGAGAATTGTACTCAATTCGCCAAATCTTAAAAGGTGTAATTAGTTTGTAGGAAAGCTTGTTGTCTCTTAACATAATATTGATATCATGGTGATAAGAAATAAGTGTCGGTTCTTTATAATAAACTTCGTTTCTTTCTTTTAGGAATAATAGAAATACAAATTCTCTTCGATTTTCATTAGGTACAATCCCTATTGTTGAAAAACCTGATATCTCATTTGTTAAATCGACCCAATTAAAATAATAAGATTCACGCCATTTTGGTTCCTCAGTTGATTTATGAAGAAACTCATCTGCATCGGTTAAAAGTGAGTTTGGGTTATTTGAATTCATTACTGTTAATCCTCTGGTAATATATAAAGTGAAGGACCTTCTCTTTTTTTCTTTGCTTTACTTCGAAAAAATCTTGGAATACCTTGGTCAAAATCACTTTCTAAAAATTCTGGTACATACTTATTCATTGTTCTTTCAGTTAAATTCCAGTTAATTTCATCAGTAATACCTACAAAATTAGTATATCTTGCATATCCATAGCAATAGGCATGTGCCCCTGCAATCAATCTCTGTTTTCTGTTCCATTTTGAAAATTTTAAGAATAACTCTCTGTTTGCCTTTACAGCATAATCGTTAAAACCATTTAAAATATCAAAATTAAGAGGGATTATATTCTCCCCTTCTCTCGTTAATAATGCAATTCCAGTTATATTATCCGTAAAATCAACTGGATTCGATTCTAAAGATACAAATTCATCCAATTTTATTTCAACATTTTTTAAACGAAAGACAAATGCGATATTTGTATATGGGGCTTTTGCTTCGGTTTCTGACCACCAAAAATGAGGTTTTGTTCCATCATATAGATGTACTATCTCACGGAATACTAAAATTTCATTCTCATTTATCTGATATGGTCCATGGTCGCATATTTTCGCTCTTGCTTCACACTCATCTATATATGAAACTAGTTCAATATTTGCCATTGTTCGTTTAACTTTCATAGCTTGTTCATTTGACACATCTACAATATGATTTAAAGTCCCGTTTATATCTGATTGATTTAAAGCAAGGTTTTTTTTATCTGAATCAAATACTGATAATTTATCATTAGGAAAATATGACATTGCAAGTCTTTTCCAAAAATCAAGTATAAAGATAGTTTGTTTCCTTTTTTCATCACTTTCACTTTTTGGATCTCCATTATTTCTATAGATTTCTCCCATTCTACCTGCCATATAATATAATGGAATATAAAAAATACTTAATGCTTGGATTTCTGAAAGAATTTTCCGACTTTCTCTTCCAATCTTTTCTGGGGTAGTTTTTTCTGATACCTTTTTTAAGATATCATAAAGCATGTCATAAGAATTATAAAAAGAGACACAAATATACGCAGTTACCGGGAATAATTGAGATTCTAATAAGCCACGTTTGGAAACTTGGTAATCAATTAATTCAGATACATGATTTATTATTTCATTAACTTCTTTTACATCCATATTGTTATTCTTTTAAATTTAATTGTATTGTTAATAATTTTCGATTTCGTTATATTTATAATTAATAATTAAATCTCATAAAAATCACTAACTTTCACCATATAATAAATATGGTTTATATTAAATAGAAAGAGTCCTAATTAAATCCTATTATAAATTAATTAGGACTTCTTAGGGACTGAATTCATGGAAAAAATTGGTGTAGGTTTATCCTGTTCATCAAAATCTGAAGTAACCGGTGAATTAGTTTATATTCAAACGATAGAAGATGTTATTAATCTATTTAATAAAGCAGAAGGAAAAATAGGTATTGTTAATGATGCAGGTATTACTACTCTTAGCCCAATTCTCTCAGATCTAGTTGGTACAATATGTACTACTGGTTCTGCCGGTTCGCATCTAGCAATTGTTTCCAGAGAATTTAGCATTCCTTGTATTATGGGAGTAAAATTTTCAATTGAAAACATTGCTTCTTTAAATGGGAGGATGGGTAAAATAATACATGATGGAGATTATACAGGTATTTTATATTTACTTGATTGAAATGGTAATCTAATTAGAATAAACTTTTTATAATTAAAATATGAGATATGTTAAATTTTTATCTGAAGCAAAATCTAATCCACATCTACATGGTGGCAAAGGTTCAAATTTAATAAATTTGATGAATTATAGAATAAATGTACCACCAGGCTTTATTTTAAATACGAACGCTTATGTAAAATTTCTTAAAAATTCAACCTTTAAAGAAGAAATCTTTCATACACTTTCAAATGATTATGAATCAGAAGATGTTTTAAATCTCTCTACTAAAATTGAAAGACTTTTTATGAACTCTGAAATCCCATATGAAATTGTAAACGAAATTAAAAAGGCATTTAAAGAAATTCGCAAAGAATTAGGGAAAGAAGTTTCTTTTTCTGTTAGGTCTTCAGCGAATATCGAGGATTCCAATAATTTTTCCTTCGCTGGACAAGCTGAAAGTTATTTAAATATAACAAATTTCTCAGAAATACTAAAATCCATAAAGAAATGTTGGATCTCATTATTTTCACCAAAAGCATTATTATATATTTGGCAATTGAGAAAAAATAATAAGTTAATTTCATTAAACAACATCCAAATGGCAGTAATAATTCAAAAAATGATATATTCTCAAATTTCAGGGGTTTTATTTACAATTAATGTAATGAATCATGCGATAAATGAAATGTTAATTAACTCTACGTGGGGTCTTGGTGAAGCACTAACTAATAGCTCGGTAATACCGGATTTAATAATCTTAAGTAAAGAAAAGTTTTCAATTATAAAATATATCATAGGTGAAAAAGAAAAGACATCTATTCCTAACCCTGAAGGTAATTCTACGATATTAATACCAACTAAGCAGCCACTTAAGGAACAGCATTCTTTAAATAAAACTGAACTTGTTAAACTTTATAATCTTGGATTAAAGCTCGAGAAATTATTCAGTTATCCTCAGGATATTGAGTGGGCTATAGAAAATGATGTTATTTACACTTTACAGAGTAGACCGATCACAACATTAAGAAAATAAGGAATGTATAGAATTTTTAAAAAGATAAAAATAAATTATTTTATAAATGTGCGTTTCCCTAAATAAATAAAAAGTTCTGATATTTCAAAAAGTGTTAAGGGCATTATAATCTGAGCCATACTAGTTCGAAGGTCCTCCTTTGTTTTCCCTGCAAGTATTAGATTTCTTATATCCTCAACATAATCGTCCATATTTAAGAATAATATCTCAATTTTGTCAACTCCAGTCAATTCCTCAATATCTTTATCTAAATGCTCTTCTACCTGATTAAGTAAACCTAATTTTAGTTTTGGATTTAAATCATATTTAATGATAAGACCATTCATTTCTTCTATAATGATATTTAAACTTAAATTCCAATCTGCATTCTCCTTATATTTAGGAATTAAAATCTCGCTAATAATGACCTCATAAAGGGTATTTGGTGCCTTTTTATCAAAATCCACCTGCATACCATTACTTAACTGAAGTTTTTTTATCTCAGTCATGATATATCTCAAGCTAATTGATTATTTTTGTACTTAATAATTAATGAAAAACAATCTAATATATATTTTTATAATCAATATAATTTAAAAATTAAAAGTTTGTAATAATATTTATTTGCTTTCATCAATAACCGACTTCTATAATTAGTAATAAAAATCTATTTTTCTTTCCTTTAGAAATTAAAAATATGATATTTTAATAAGATTAATTAAAAACCATTTATTGATTTAAAATATGAATAGATTTGAAAAAGCTCAACAAATCCTCCAAAATTTGAATGGAGATGGTTGGTTAATAATTTGTAAGGAAGATAGTGATGTAAATTCTCATTTCTTGCTCGGTGTTGGGTCCCATGCTCGTCATTACATATATATTGACATAAACGGAGATCATCAAATACTTTCTGTAGAAATGGAAGCAAATATGATTAGAAATTCCCTCAAAAAAAGAGGTGTGAATGCTAAAGTAATACCTTATAAATCAATTCAGGATTTAGAACCAATATTAAGTTCAATAATCAACAAACAACGAATCGCCCTTAATTTTGGAGAAAATATTCTAACCTTAGAAAGTACTGATTATGCAGATCTAATTCGAACAGGAGATTATTTCTCAATAAAAAATATAGCTCCAAATACTGAGTTCTTTTCAGCAGCACCAATAATATTTGAACTTAGAAGTATCAAATCCCAAGATGACTTAAAAGATATGCGAAATGTATGTAAAGCTACTCTCGAAATATTAGAAACAATACCAGATTGGGTCAAAACTGGAATGACTGAAAGAGAAATAAAAGCTAAATTGGAATATGAATATTCTAAACTAGGTAAACCCGCATTTGAGAGTATTGTGGCAATGGGAGCACATTCAGCAGATCCTCATCATAATACTTCTAATAAAAAAATAGAATCCGGTGTTTTATTAATAGATACTGGAATGAAGATTGATGAAATGTGTTCTGATATAACTTGGACATTTTGGATTAATGGAAAACCCCCAAATGAATTTATTCACGCTTATAGTGCTCTATATGAATCGAAACTTATTGCGAATAACTACTATATTGATGATACTCCATGTTTCTTGGCAGGTAAAAAATGTCGTGAATATTTAGCTGAAAAAGGTTACGATCATGAAAAATTATTTTTTCACGGTTTTGGTCATTCTCTGGGGTACGAAGCACATGACATTGGACCTAGAGTTAGTTGGAAAGTTCCTGAACATTTTAAATTAAAAGAGAATATGGTATATACAAGTGAACCAGGATTATACTGGATTGATAAATGGGGTATCAGATTAGAAGATGACGTTATAATACGAAAAGATAAATGCGAACAGCTGACTTGCACACCTAAAGATCCCATAATTATCTAAATTGTTCTTTAACTTCAAAAATTTTACTTTTATAACACTCGTACTTAATCTGCGATCTTAAGTCCTTTCCTAAATAATAAACTCTTATTCTTCTCTATAGATTTATGGATTAGATTTGTTACTCAATATTTAAATATTTTTTTCAATAAGTTAAAGATATGAATAACTTACCGAGAAGAAAATACGAAATTTTAGATATATTCTTTACAATCTTTTTGGCTGTATCTATGGTTCTCTCTGCAATCTTTCTTTTACATAATCTTATTGTTTCTATAATATTTATCGTTGTTATTGTCTTATTCACGTTTGAGGTTATAATTTTATGGAGATCCAGGAACCCGTTTAATACATATTTAGTTAGGGCATTTGCAGTTAATAATTTTATCTTTACTTTAATAACACTTATAGCATTCTATTTGAAGTTTTACCTTACGTTAACTGCTAATGTAGGTTACATAGTATTTCTTTTTCCTTCTGGTATATATCTATTATTTTCTTTTAAATTTTCTGCTATTACTACCCCTAGCGATAAAAAAGAGGGTGCATTGCTAGCTTATACAGGAAGAACTAAAGCAGCAGAATTACGATTGCTTAGATATGATCCAGAAGAAGAAAGGAAACGAACAGAATTAATAGCTAAACAAAAAGAACAATATAACTTTAAATTAATAATTAGATTGGCTGTAATATTTACATTAAGTTGTATAATTGCTCTAATCTTTGGATTAATCTAATTTCTCTTTATTAAATTGAAACAGGATTCTGAAAATCTCTAAAACTTACAATAAAAAAGCAATATTTATCCACTTTACTATTTTTTGACTTTTAAGTTCAAGTTTTCTGTTATATCATCTACTTTAGAAATTCAAATTTTCATCATTTTTTTAAAAAAATCTTTAACAAGAATTAAGATGAGAAGTAGAAAAAATCGGAAAACATGATATTCAAAATTGCAAAAAGAGGAGACGTATTTATCTAATAACAGGGTTAAGGGTTGAGGTATTTAGCCGATTCAACGGCATTAGGTATAAGAATATATTTTAGTATCATGATATTCCGATCTTTTTTTGTTTTACACTAGATGTTCATCAAAACCTAGTATTTAAAAATTTCCTTTTTTCACATGACAAAATTGACTTTGAGGTTAAGATTTATTCAAATAGGAATTCTTAAAAACTTATAACTGTTTTAACGGTTTCAACAAATTAATGGCTATATTTCCTAAAGAAGGTTTAATTTTAGGAATATTTAATCTTATATTAACAAAATTTGAAATTTTCTTTTTTTATTTTAAAATATTTTTTAATTCTGTGAATAATTTTATGATTAAGGTCTACTTTTTTTTCTTGTGTTAATTCTAAAACTGCTCTATATATTAAAGCTCTCCCATATTTTTGTTTAAAATGATTAACGATTAACTTTATTAACTTTTTTTTAGATTTATAGACATCCGAATTAAATTTAAGAAACCTGATTATTTTTTCTTTCAATACTATTTTAATATTCTTATCATAAAATCTAGCTAATTTAAAGCCATTATAGTTGACACATAACAGGTTCCAACTTGAAATTTTTGTAAAATTAACATTTTTGATATAATATATCTCATATTTCGTTTGAAAGATTTTTCGATATTTCTTTTTTGAAGGAAAAGAAAAATGAAGTGCAAATGGAGCTGAGATTGTAGTTTTATCTTTATAAAAGTTAATATTAACATAATATACTCTTCCCCCATACATTTTATGTAAGAAATATTCAACTGTACTAATTTTTGCATTTCTTTTATCTTCCGGAAACTTCGTTGAAGCAACGCAAGAGCCGTTTCCATAGAGAATCCACAAAACGTGCATACTATAGTTATTATAATGTTCGGTTCGGTTAATTATTTCTTTTACTGAAATTTTGGAACTCTGAACTTCTACAACTATTTTTTCACCAGATTTTAATCGAAAATAAACATCTGCCCTTCTATTATTGATGTATTTTTCGAGAGATTTTTCTGCTATATTCCTATTAGAATTTGAAATGTATTTGAAAATCAATCTCTTAATTGCTTGATGATAAAAAGATTCTGATTTATTATTATAAGCTAGTAAAAGATTGGACATTTACGCCGAAAAAATTTTATCTTTATTTTACTTTGTAAGAAATTGTTTTTGAAAATAAATCTAAACAGATAATGGATTTAATAAATTTTAATTAAATTTTCTTTAGAAATACAAATTAAAAACAGAGAAGCCTAAGATTTAGCCAAGTTAGTTAAATATTTCTCATTCGAAAATTCTATTAACGAATTTGTATATTCAATAATTTTCTTAGCGATTTCAGGTTGCGAGAGCATTTGAACCTCTATTTTTTCAGCTCTATCCCATAATAAATAGGGAGTTTCTTCATATGGTGCATCTTTTTTGGCTTCTTTTATCCAACTATTGGGTAATTTATTCTCTAACTCGACATCGAGCATTCTCGCTAGAAATAAAGACCATGCTCTTGGAACTACAGTCATCAAATAACCTCCACCACCAACCGCCAACCACTTATTATTACAATAGTCACGAGCACACGTTTTCATAGTTTGAGCAATATCTCTATAAATAGAAAGAGAGAATCCCATTTGGGTTAATGGATCGTCAAAATATGTATCTACACCAAGTTGAGTAATTAAAATATCTGGGGTATAGATTTCTAATATTTTTGGTGTAGTTTTTCTAAATAAGTTCAGAAATATTTTGTTATTTGTTCCAGGTATTAGTGGAAAGTTGATAGAAAAGCCTTTACCCTTTCCTTCACCTATTTCATTAACACTTCCAGTTCCGGGGAAGAGGAACCTCCCATCTTGATGGTACGATATTTTTAAAACATTAGGATCATCATAAAATAGCCATTGTACACCATCTCCATGATGACAATCTATATCTAAATATGCTATTTTAATATCTTTTTTTAATCTTTTGAGATGTTTAATGGCAACACCAATATCATTAAAAATGCAAAATCCTGAAGCTTTATCTTTCATAGCATGGTGAAGACCTCCAGCAGGATTAAAGGTTACTTTAAAATCCTCTTCTTTCCAAACGGTTTCAGCAGCTACAATAGATGCTCCACATATTAATGCAGAGGCTTCATACATTCCTTTAAAAATTGGGTTATCTCCAGGACCTAAACCGTAATGATAAGGAATAACACTTTTATCTTTTGGATTTTCACTTAATTTCTTAACTACTTCAACGTATTGTGGAGAATGAATCATCTCAATTTCTTGTTGTGTCGCTATTCGAGGTTTTAAAATTGTGAGCCTTTCATTTCTCAGAAGATTCAATTTTTCCATCAAGCTATATGTTAACTTAAGCCTTAAGGGTCTTAAAGGATGATCTGGGCCAAAATTATATTTTTGATACTCCTCCGTATAAATTAAACCTACTCTATCGACCATAATTGCAATTAAAAATATTGTTCCTATTAATTTTATTAATGTAAATTACGATTCTTTTTTATTATTCTAGGTAATAATTGATAAGTACTAAAAAAAAGTAGTAATAAATATGAGAACTTATATTATCAAAATATTATAAAAAAAATTAAATAACATTGTAAATAGTGTAAATAGAATTATTTCTGATATTAAGAGTATGAGCCAAAATTTTCGAAGTTTTATAACTAGGGTTGGTCGAGAATCAGAGTTTAAACCGCTTAAGAACCAATTACTTAATTATTTAAAAAAAGAGAGTGAAAATAAATATAAAAATTATCCTAGACTTATGGAATTAATGCAAAAGTACTGGCCTGAATATAAAGAGCGTTCACGCATTTCTCATCTCTTAAAAGACCATCATGAGGAGATATTTTACTTTTATTTAAACAATTTTTTTCATTTCCGGAAAAGAGGATTATCATTTTCAGACCCGGAAGCGCCAACTTCCGTTGATTTTAAACTAGTTTTTAGATATCAATATAATACAAAAGAAATTGAAGTTGTAGAGGATGTTATAAAACAATTAAATATCAATGCAAGTACAGAATCCATATTAAAAAGAATTTTTATATTTACAATAAGTTCTTTTGGTTTTATGGTTGAGCAAATATTTGGTAGACCTTTTGCGTTTCAATTTTTTGATATTTCTGCTAATTCTCTTCCGAATAATGAATGGGAAGTAATAGCAATAATTTCAGGAAGAGAACAGTAAAATTTGTTTTTATTTAGGATTTTTTTTTGAAAAATTATTATTTTAATCTTTAGTAAGAAAAGAACTTAAATCCATAATATCATCTCCTCGTTTAACTTGTATTTTGCTTCGAATTCCTTTAACTTTTCTTTCTAGAAATATGATAATGTCAAGAGGAATTTTTCTTGGAACTCCTCCTCTACGTTTAATTATCTGTATTAAATAATCAATACTTTGTATTACATCAGGACTTATTAACTCATTATATATCAACTGATAAATATGGGGTTCATTTATCTTTAAATTATTTAAGTAATTATATGCATCTGGAGCTAAGACAACTTTTAAAACAAAATCAATTTTATCTGAAATAGAAACTACTCTTTCTTGAACTAATTCTTCCTTCTTTTTAGCTTTCATTATTGCTCTCATTTTTTTCAATCGAATTTTCTCTAATTCATGTTCTTCGTTATTATAGTTATTTTCACTCATAAATTTTCTATCTCCTTAGTTTTCCTTACTTTTATCTAGCTCTGACTATATTCAATAATAATTCATTTGTACTTTTTATAATTAAAATAATGACCTTCAAAATAATAAGTTTGTGAAGTACTTTAAGAAGGATTTTAAATTTTCTTATTCTATAAGATTATGAGATCTAAATATAGCACTATCGAGCCAAATCTTAACTAAAAGTTCAATCAAATCCTCTCTCATTAATTTGTATAAATAATAAAACAAAAGAAATGGATGGAATTAAAATTTAAATATTAAAAAATTAATTAGAAACTAATTCAATTCTAACAAATTTTGGTGTATAAAATTAAATCCAAATTTCATTTAATATTTATTATAGGTTTTGTCTATCTGTGTTTTAATGGTGCTCTTTATGTAGAACAAACTCCAAAATATTCTGATGATTTATTAGAAATTCTCCAAGAAACTAAAATAGAATCTAAAGAATCACCTAGTTTATCTACGAATGGAGATGAGTTTTCTCAATATAATCTCTCAGTTATTTTTAATCCATCTACTTCAAGTGTTAGAGGAAATTTAACTGTAAATTTTTATAATAATGATCCGAATAATTTTAAACAAATCCCCTTTCATCTTTATTTATCTGGCATGCAATATGATATTAGAAAAGGAGATATTGATATTTTAAATGTTACTACTCTAAATGAACCTAAAACACCACTCAATTTCGAAGTAAAGGAAACAGCTCAACTTTTATGGGTCGATCTAGAATCGACATTAATGCCTGATGAAAGAGCATTTTTTATTATTGAATTTTATTCTGTTATTCCTGATGGAGGTATTGATCGAGCTAACTCTCATGGTTCAGATTCAACCAACTCCCGAATATACAAATTCACCAGTTTTTACCCTATGCCATGTGTTTATGACAAATATGATGGGTGGAATACAGACCCATACTTGGGAAATTGTGATCCATTCTATTACGATATGGCTAATTATAGTTTGATCATTGAAGCCCCTAATGACCAAGTTATAACAGCAACAGGAGAATTAATTGATCAGATACCCAATGGAGAAAGAATTAAATATCATTTTGATCCAAAATTTCCAGTTAGAGAAGTTACATTCGCAGCTTCAAAATCATATCAAAAACAATCTGCTGTAATTAATGAAGTTAAAGTATCCACTTATTATCTTCCAAAATCTGCGGCGATTTGGCAAGATAGTGCATTAGATTATGCAAGTAAGGCATTAAAAGTATTTAATGAAACCTATGGACTATATCCATATTCAACTCTTAATGTTGTTGAAGAATATGCTTTTTATGGTGGTATGGAGTACCCATGTCAAGTGTATATCTCAGAAATTATTGATACCTATAATTATCCCACATCTGTTAAAAAACAGATTTTAGAAAAAGGTATCGTTCATGAAATAGCTCATCAATGGTGGTACAATTTAGTAGGTTTTGATGAAATTGATTGGGGTTTTTTAGATGAGGGATTAACCTGCTGGTCTACAGATTATTACGCGAGACATTATTATGACAATTGGGAATATTTTCAATTTACTAGTAATTATAGATATTATGATAGAGTTCGCACACATACCGATGAAAATGGCTTACATTTACCAGCAAAAGTAAATCAATCTGCTTATGATTTCATTGAAAATAATGTAGATTGGGTCTTTGTCTCATATTATAAATCTCCTTTAATCTTTGAGAAAATAAGTAGAACTATAGGTCAATCTAATTTTCTTTTAGGATTGAACACCTTTTTTGACGATTACCAATTTAAAATAGCACTCTTATCTGATCTACAAGATGCACTTGAGGATACTGTTCATGAATCTTTAAATTGGTTATTCTCTCCTTGGTTTGATAATGATTTTATTCCAAAATACAGTTTTCATAAATGTAGTTATGATGATTGGAGTGATATCTTAAATGTAACAATAGAGGATGTAAATGAACCTCAAAATTTGTACCCATACAGACAACAAGTACCACTTCGAGTTTATGATTCAGGGAATTCGATTCTATATGATGAGGTGGTTTGGATAAATAGTACGACAACATTTCTTATAACGTTAACGAGCAGTCCAGATAGAGTAAGATTAGAATATGGAAATGATGTAATAGTAGAATTATCAGATCCAAATAAAACATTTATTGAAATATCAGTAAGAGAGAGAAAGGAACTAATTCCTGGGTATGAAATAAATCTAATACTAATTATCTGCTTATTATCGCTAATTTATCTAATTTTCAAGATTTTAACCAGACGCAAAAATAAGTTTCTAATTTAAATTATTTTTTTTATAATTGATCTTAATTTTAAAAGAAAAAGAATGGTCCCCTCTGCCGGCATATCGTGAATTTCTCTTTGAGAATCACTTCGATCCAGCGACCGCTCGGTTTCGGCTGACGTAATTTCATAAGCTATTAGCTTCATTACGCGATATTATCTACAGCCGAGCACTCTACCAGTCTGAGTTAAGAGGGGTCAATTTATTTAAAATTAAATAATTATAGAATTTATATATTTTTTATGCTTTTTACTTTAGATTATGATTTTTATAAAAATAAATCTGCAAATTTTGTGTGTAACTAAGCATTACTTCTTGATTAAAAAAACTTAAAATAAATTTACTTTATAATGATATTAAACCAAAAATTTTACAATTAAAAAGCATAAAATACTTTTGATGTGAAAAATTTTTAATCAATTAATCAATAATTTTATAAAATTTAACTAATATAACAATTAAAATTTAAAAGCAAAATTAAAAGATTGGTGGTTATCATCAGAGAAGAAACAGACTATACTGAGGCAATCGAGGCATACAAAAATGATCCACTCGTGATATTAGAACCATGGGGTAGAAGTATTGATCATTTAAGACTTACCATCATAGGGAAAAAAGGAACTCCCTATGTGGATGGAAAATTTGTTTTTGAAATAAAATTCCCAGAAAATTATCCATTTGCTCCTCCATATGCCTATGCGGTTACTTTAATGTGGCATCCGAATATTGATTCCTCAATTCCTCCTGGAAAACTTAATATTTGTTTAGATTTGATTAATCCTGATTTAGTTGGAAAAGTGGATGCTAGTACTGGGGCTTCAGGCTGGACTCCAAGTAAAACACTTACAAATATCATAGAAGCTTTAAAGGGGATGATGCACATTGAACCTCCCTTTTTTAATCCTGGAGATCCATTAAATCATGAAGCAGGAGAACAGTATTTTAGAGCACAGAAAAAGTTTGAGGCTAAAGCGGCAGCTTGGACTAAGAAATATGCCATGGATTAAGCAATTTTAAATATTTTTCTATCTTATATTTTTATTTTTTATGTTACGATAATTTCAATACAGTAGATTAAAGATAACACTTACTAGATTAGTATGAATATTATATTTAAAAATAAAAAAGTTATAGTTTTCGACTTAGATGGAACAATTGTCAATTTAACTGCAGACTGGATTGGATTAAAAGATGTTTTAATCAATGAATATAAAAAAATATATAATGACAACTGTGAATTCAAGAGAATTTCAAAATGTTTAGATAGAATCGTTGAAAAAAATGATGAAGAAGTTTTGGCAATTTTTTTTCATATTATTCGACTCTACGAGCTTGAAAATATAAAGGAAACTCAACTTATTGACGAAACTGTTTTTTTTATCAAAAATAAAGAATTATTTGGGATTGATAAAGAAACTAAATTTGCCGTTTTATCTCTTAACACAAGAAGTTCAATAATCCGAGCTTTAGAGATAGCAAATATTACTAATAAAATAGACTTCATTGTAGGTAGAGAAGATGTAAGAAAATGGAAACCCGAACCAGAAGGTCTTTTAAAAGTTAAAGATCATTATGGTGTAAAGAAAGAAGAAATGATATATTTTGGCGATTTAGAAAGTGATCTTTTAGCAGGGGAAAATGCTGGAATAGAAACATACTTTATAGATAATTTGATAAGCTTAGTTAGAAAGAGGGCATTAAATTAAAAAAAAAGTAAGAACATTTGTATATAACTACTGTACTTTTATGAAATTAAAGATCTTACCCTCCTGTTCATAAAATCTAAATAAACCTGTAGATGTGATTTTGCTTACAATCTCATCATCCTTTAGATGAGGATCCTCTACTGAGAGCCATCCATCACTTTTTAAGACACGATGTAATTCTTTTAGGATAGTCTCAGGATCTGAGAGATCGTGGTAAATATCTAATAATAGAACAACATCAATAACATTACTCCCTAATTCTGTATCACAATTTGTTAAAATCGTTTCTATGTTTTTTATTCCTTTCTCTGTTGCCCTTTTATTGACTTCTTTGATTGCTAGAGGATGAATATCGGCAGCATACACTTTCCCTGTATTACCTACTATTTCCGCAGCGGATATTGTATAACTCCCAGGACCACATCCATAATCCAATACAAGATCTCCTTTCTTTATTTTTGTTTTTTTTATTTTTTCAATTGGAGGAAATTTCTTATTACGGCGTTTAAACTCTCTTGTCATGAATTTAAATGAAGCCTTACTCATAGGTTTGTCCTGTTTCTTTCCCTTCTTACTTTTAGGAATGAGTTGCACCTATTTTTATAAATTATATTTGAAATAAAAAATTGAATTTACATAAAAACAATTACAACATTATATTTCTTGATTTCTGATTCAGTTAAAGCTTTTCCTAAAGGAGTTAAGGATACAATATCATTACTTTTGATTTTTAAAGAAGTTAATTTAATGTTAGGATCCTTTAATGAAGGCATATATGGATTCCAGTATATTTCTTTTGTCATTGGATTAGTTATCATCCAAAATTCTGGATCTAATTCATATCCTATTATTTTCAAAGCTTCAAAAATATAACCGACATTTGCATCAAATGGAACCGCGATTTGTAGATTCTCTTCCCCTTCTATTTTACCACATGCAAGACAATCTTCTCTTTTTATTATGTTGAGATGATCAAATTGACCATAAATACCATTATAATTTACATAGGGGGGATCCATTGGATCCCCTATGTTTCTTCCTTTTACTCTAAATAGTAGCTTTAATACTTCTTGAGATTGAATACTTGCGATAACTGAACTTACTGTTTGTATAGCAGCTATTTTATTTCCAAGAATATTTTCCATTTCTTCAAACTTATAATCTGCTCCAAACGTTTCTTTTATATTTTCTTTCCATTCTTCAATTTCTTCTTCTGTTAAAGCATCCCTCTTTTCTGGAGGTACATTTTCATTAAATACTCTTTCCCTTAACATTTCTAATTCTTTTTGTGATAAATCTTTCAACTTAAGTACTTCATCATTTAAATTAAGGTTCGGTTTATGACCATATTTCTTTTCAAAATCAACTTCCGCTTTTATAACACAGTGATTTCTATTACGTGGTAACCCTTTTAAAGTACAAGCTGCAACGAGTTTATCATCAGCAGGAGGTATTGGAACTAAACATCTATAACAAGGAGTTTGATCTAATAATTCAGGGGCATATTTCCAATCAAAAACCATTTCAATTTCCTTTCGGAATTTCTGAATTAATGGTTCAATTTTTTCTGCTTTAATATTCTCAATTTCTTCTTCTAGCTCTTCTATCCTTCGCTGTGCTTGAAAATATTCGGGATATTCTATTTCAGTTATCTCCCAAAGTTTACTTTGGACTAAATTTTCAATTTCTCTTTCTTTACTTTTGTATTGCAGTCCAGAATCTTTAGGAATAATTATTTGTACGTGACCTTCAAATCCTACTGTACCACCTTCAATCATAGGCTTTTTCAATCTTAAACAAATTTTGTTTAAATCTAATCTTGCATTAAAGTTATCTAAAGCAGCAACTACTATATCTGATTCTTCATAAACAGCCATTGGTAATTTCTGGAGTTTTTCAAAATAATAATCAACTTCAAGATAAGGATTCATTTCTAATAAACGTTCTGCTGCCACCTCTGCTTTAGGACGGCCTTCATCTCCGGGTCTGAAGAGCATTTGACGTGATAAATTAGATGTCTCAATTGTGTCAAGATCCACTAAAATTAATTTTTTAATCCCCATTAACGCAAAATCCTTAGCAATCTCACAACCTAAAGCGCCAACTCCAATAATCATAATTACTCCATTATTAACAATATCTTGATCCCATCCATCAATTAATTGTTGTCTTGCATACATACGTAATTTAACAATGTCATCTGGTTGTTCAGTCATCTTAAAAAATGCTATTTTTTATTATTATAATATTAATATTTAATATTCAAAGTTTAAATTCTTTCAGTTAATACTTTATTTACATAAACTAATCAACTTCGAAATATCTTCTATAATGCATTTTTAAAAATAATAAAAGAAGTATTGAGAAGTCGTGTTATTTTTTTTTCTTGTCAGCCGTTTCTTTAATCATTCTTTTAAGGCTATCAACTTCTTCTCTTTCCTTAGCTTTTTCTATCTTTTCTTCAAAAATTCTTTGCTGTTCTTCTTTTTTTGTAATCTCAGCCGTTAACTCTTGTTTCATCTTTATTAAATTTGTCATCTCCTTTCGGAATTGTTTTGCTTTATACGTAATCTTTTCTTTTTTCTTTGCTTCTTTTAATTTCTGTTCTCTTTTTCTATCTTCAATCAAACTTAATAGATCATCAGCTAATTCACTAACCTCACCAATAGTTCCTTTTAATTTTTCTTCTTCAGCTTTTTTACGTTCTGCTTCTAAAATTCTTTGTTTTTCTAACTGATTTTGTATTGACTCGATTCTTTTTTCCTCTTTTTTTACCTTTTCTTCTAAAATCTTTGTATTTTTAATTTCAGTTTCAATATATTTTATCTCTTCATTCCAACCGATATATTTGAACTTTAAAATCGAAGTTTCAAAGTTCTTATATGCTTTTTCAAAATTATGATATGCAGCTTGTTTTTTCCCTTCATCAATGAGTCTTAAACCCTCATCTCTTATTTGTTCTATGTGTTGTTTTTTATATATTAGATCCCCATATTGCTTTTCTTGTTCTCTTTTTACCTTTTCTTGTTCTAATCTTCTTCTTCTCACTTCTTCTTGAAATTGGACAAGTTCATATTCGCGTTGCAAACGAGCTTGTTCTTCCATACTTTTTTTTTCCAGAAAATTAGCTTCTTCTTGTTGTAAATCTTTAATTAAGGCATTTAAATTATTTATTTCTGGTTCCCATCCAATATTTTCTGACAAAATGTTCCTTGCTTGAACATATAAAGAGATAGCTTGATTATAATTTGGAGTTCGTTGTTTCAAATAATTCCCAGCTTCATCTAAAAGAGAATAGGCTGATTCTCTCACACTCATTTGTTCTTGAATAATCCGCTCTCGTTCTTCAAGTGCTAATTGCTGTGCTTTCT
>JBHLOG010000059.1:0-20062 GCA_048940765.1 Promethearchaeota archaeon
TACGAGAAGGGGCTCTTGTTCGATGCATTACACCTCTAGGTACAGTAAAACCTTGATTTGATTTTAATTCAACTACTTTATCTTCTAAATCAATTAAAAGTATGCCTTCAATAACGTAAAAGAATTCATCTTCTTTTTCATGCTTATGCCAATAAAATACGCCTTCAAGAACTGCCAATCTCACAACAGAATCATTAACATTACAAAGGGATAAATTCTTCCATTTACTGGTACATTCTTCTATTAATTGGGGAATATCAATAATTTCCAATGGTTGATATCTTATTTTTAAATCTAAATCAATCGAACGTTTATTATCACTATCCATTTTCATTCTCCAAAATGTACTTTATCGACATTTTAATATGTTAAATTACTTCTTTTGTTATATTTTAGAAATTATTGTATAAATAGATTTATTTGACGAACTTAAAGTGAACTTAAAATATAAATTGAATTTAATTTTTTCTAATAATTAAATTTCAACAGATAAAACTGAGAGCAAGGTCAATTAATTTAATAGCTTGATCTGGAGGGACTACGGTGAGTCTAAATCTATATTGGGTAATTTTTTATAACACACTCATTGTTATTTTTTCAATTAAATTGTGTTAAATTGAAAAAATAACTCGAATATTCAATCATGTTGATGAAGTAGGAAAAAAAATGCTGTTAATTCAAGACGCAAATAAAATATCAGAGACTAACTCTAAATCTCTTGGAGATTCAACCATCAGGATTACTAAAAATTTTAGTATTTGAACTAATTTTAATCATATTTTTAAAAAAATATTTCATTTATAATAATTAAAGTTATATACATAGCAAAAAATGGTTGAGAGAATGAAAAATGAATAGTAATAAAAAATATTCAATTGATTTGGAAATAAGATATAAATCTTTAGAGATTATTGATATTCCAAAATTAATAAAGGAATGTACTGAAAAATGGCAGAATATCTCCCTATGTAATATTAATGATTCTGTTGTGAGATTAGCTGTTATTGAAGGAGAATTCCATTGGCATAAACATGAGAAAGAAGATGAATTCTTTTTCGTTATTGAAGGATTACTCATAATTGATTTAGAAGATCGGACAATTCAATTGAAGCCTAAACAAGGTTTTACTGTTCCAAAAGGAGTAATGCATAGAACAAGAGCCCCATCTCGCACATCAGTTTTAGTAATAGAAAAGAGCACTATTAAACCAATCGGAGATTGAAATCACTTCAAAATAAAAATGGATTTGTAATGTTTAAATATTTTTCAATAACTTCGAAAATATCCTCTTTAGAACCAACATATCCAAAAATTTGGTGTTTTGCTTTCCCATGGGATGCATTTTCAATTGTTTCAAATCTGTTTAATTGTAGTTCAATCTCTCCATAATTTAAAAATGGTTTTTCTGTTGATTCAGAATTATATGATTGAATAACACCTATCTCGGCATCGGGATGATCTCTAGCAACATCGAAACAATCATTTTGATTTCGCGGAATATCATTAGAGAGTTTAACTAAAAATCCATATTCCTCGCCTTCAGGCATTTTTAGCATATAACCTATTTTTGCATGTCTTGAAAAATCGATATCTTCAGGTCTTATAGCCAACTTATAAATCTCATCAACATCGATCTTATAAGCAACGTAATTCTCTTTGATTTTCAAGCGATTTTCCGGGATTTTATGAAAATAAGATATTGGCTTTGGATTCGATTTAGTTGGCACTAAAACAGTTCCCGGATTTTTTGGACCACCACTAATAATAGTAGCTAAACTCCATCCATTAATTTTATGATTTGGTGTAAAAAAGACACAATCATCCAAAAATTCTATTCCAATATAATTAATACCAGTTGAAAAGGACTCTTTAATGAGTTTAAATTGTCTTGTAATTTCCCCCTGATATCCCTGCTTGGTTCTTTGATTTAACACAAAAATCTCACTTGAAACAGTACATGATGTATTTGAACTCGCGAGGATTTCGTAATTTGCAGGATCTAATGAAGTTGGACAATACCAATCTTTAAAATTCTCAGGATCTTTATAAAAGAAATCTCGCTCAGGGCTTATCCAATATCTATCACCGCCAATTGCCCTGTTTCTTGTTTTTATTATTTTATTAATCTTTGGATTTATCCATAATAGACTGTAACAATCTTTCTTTGGAAAGATACCTAAAAGACGACCACCAAACTCTGATATAATAACAGTTGCATCGCCTAACTTTAACTCAATAAGATTAGTTAGGGTTCCAACGGCAGCTTGTAAGATCTCTTTTGTAAAATAATTCATAATTAACTTCTATAATCTGTAATCCAGATTAAAAATTTTCAAAATAAAAATTATAATACCCTTCTTTATTAAATATTTTTAAAATTTAGTATCTTTATATTAGAAATTTAATCTTTTTCAAGCGAAAGATTTTTAATATTCTAAATTAATCTAAAAAATTAACAAATTAGAGGTAAAAATATGCCCAAAATAAATCATTTTGAAATCAATGCAGATAATCCTAAAAGAGCAAAAACATTCTATGAAAATGTTTTTGATTGGAAAATTGAAAAATGGGAAGGTCCACTTGAATACTGGCTTATTAAAGCTGGTGATGACGATGAACCAGGAATTAATGGAGGATTACAGAAAAGGGAGAATAAGGATGATACTATAACAACGTATATCGGTGTTAAATCTGTTGATGAAACAATTAAAAAAATAAAACAAAATGGTGGAAAAATCATCAAACCTAAAACTACCATTCCTAGTGTAGGATATTATGCAATTTTTAAAGATACAGAAGGTAATAGATTAGATATTATGGAAGAAGACGAAAATGCGAAATAAAATTTATAGACAATTATTTTTTTTTATTCAATTTTAAAAATTAACATGGCTCTAACTTTATACCACAACATTCACACAAGTTTTCGAGATTATCAATATAATTTAACATTGAATTATACCATTTATCTAATAACTTCTTAAATTCTTTTTTTATTGAATCTATGTTTTTTGCATTATAAATATAAAGATATCCTTGTTTTTTGCCATTATCAATATTTTTAATTTTAGTATAATCTTTCATTGACATCGAGCTGCGTTTAATAAGTCTTAATCTTAACAAATTTTTAACAGCCTTTTGAATTGAGCTTCTATCCATTTCAATTTTTTCTGTTAACTGAGATGTGGTTAAATCTTGATTTTTTAAAAGAACACAAAAAATTTTGGCTTCTATTTCATTCAAACCGAGGATGCATTTAAATAATTCTTGACTTGAATATGTTTCCTTTTGCTCTAAGATATTGTTTATCTTCCCAAAATCTTTTAGTTGTTTATCTATTATTTCCAATTATATCCACCTTATAATTACTAAATAATTAAAGAAAAAAAGAAAGTAAGTAATGCCTTAATCATTTAGCTTATCTAAAAGTTGCTTCATTCCATCATAGTTCATAGCACCAACAACTTTATTTAAAACTTCACCATTTTTTATAAATAAAGTTGTAGGAATCCCAGTTATTCCATATTTCATTGCTGGAGTTCTATTTTCATCAACATTGACCTTAGCAAAAATAAACTCTTCTTGAAACTCTTCTTGAAGTCTCTTATAAATTGGCGCAAAAAATATACAAGGACCACACCAAACTGCCCAAAAATCAATAATTATTATCTTATCTGGAAAGTTTTTTAATAAATTATTAAAATCCTCAGCAGTGTTTAGTTCAACTATGCTTTTCGGCATCGATTGTTGGTTTAATAAAGCTTCAGCTTTTTTCATTCTCAGCACTTCTAACTCTTTATCTGTTTCATTCATTTGTTTTTCACTTGTGAAATTTTTTTTCACAACTTTCTAATTATAATATATTAAATACAGTATTTAAAAGTGATTGTAGTGCAAAAAAATTCACTACTTCCCTAATTATTTTAGTTATATTTTCAAGGGTTAAAACTGTAGATTGAAAAGATGTATTAAAATCAATAAAGGAAAAAAAATCCTAGAAGTTATTACTTCTAGGACAATGATATGGAAAAGAAAAGATGATAAAATAAATTTATCACTGTGATAATAGAAAACACACTAATGAAGTGTTTCTCAAATTATTATTTTTTTATTTAGCTTTTCTATCTAAATTTTGGATAAATTAAAAAACGAAAATCTTCTATTTAAATCTTCATTGTAATGCTTTTAGGAAATTCATTTTTTCCACATATCAAAATATTATGTAGTTCTTGAACATTCCAAATTTTCAATATATTGAAAAAAATAAGTCTTATTTTGACATTCCAACATATCAAGATTTTGTGAGTTTTTAGGAGAACTATTCTGTTTTAAACAAATCTTTCATAATTCCCTTTATAATAGAAAAAGAAGTCTAATTAATCAAGTATCCTAGAAGTATAAACTTCTAGGATAATGATATGGAAAAGAAAGATGATAAAATGAGATTATCACCATGATAATTCAATCTCTCGGAAATATTAATTAACTATTCATTAATATCAAGTTTTGGGCGATCCCCCGATTCAACTTGCCAAAATTCGTCCTTTTCACATTTTTTACAAACTGCTACTGAACTAGAAAAATCTAACTTCATAATATTCCCACATTTTATACATTTTATCTTGATCTTACTCATCTTTTACACACCCTTCTCGATTTTTTTTTCTTCAACAAATAAGAATAAAAAATTCTCCTCCAAACCTCTTTTACGCTTTAAACTTAAATCTTGTCTTCTGAAGGAGAGCATTCGCTGAAATTCTAAATCTTTTTTATATCTATCCGCATTTCTGATTATCTCTTCTAAGATTTTTTCTTTAATTCCATTCTCATTAATATCAATTCCATCAAATATTTGAATTTCAGAACACTTTTCAATAAAATTTGTAAACACTTCCTCTGATAAAACATCAGACCTTTCCTTTATAGCAGTATTAATTATGTCCTCCAATTTTTGGTAATATTCTCTCTTACAAAATTGACAAAGCATGCATTTTGAACTTCGATTTCTAAAAATATTGAGTATAATTAGTCCAGTAATTAATTTGAAATTTTGAATTAAAATATCGATTTCTTGGTCTTTTATCTTAGAATCTTTAATATATTGTTGAATGTATTTTTCTGCATCTAGATATAACTCACAAAAAAATCTAGCTCTCGTAAAATACACTGGTACTATACAAAAAATTCGAAGAAACCAAAAAGAACTGATGCCTATTGGAGGTTTTTCAGAAAAAATATAATAAACTATTCGTCCATCTCGCTCCTTGTATAAAGTAGATTCTTTTTTTAAAATATTCAAATATGTCGATATTGTAGATCGAGCAACTTCTTTAAAATATCGTTCATACTCTTCCTCAACATCAGTAGTACTAACTTTTTCTTGTCCATTTAGATAAAACTTTAATAGTATACCTAATATACGATTTTCATGAAGAAGTCCTGTCTTTACTTGTTGTTCTTCTGCCTCATCCTCTCTAAAATGATATAAATAAGATACTTCAGGAGCAAAATCTCGAATAACCTCATCTATTAACCTAAGTTCAGGATCTGATATCTCTAATTTTTCTATTTTAGGGTTTTCGATTGTTTCCTTTTCCATATCCATTCTTTCTAACATTTTAAACTAAATCCTTCTAATATTCTCTATTATCAAGTATAATTAGTTATTCAACTCCATTTATAGATTTATACTTCGCACTTCATGTAAAGTTCAGACTTTAGTCTGAAGTATAAAATTTAAATAAGAAAAACGAATTATATATATAAGAACTCTTAAGTGTGTATCTTATTATGAGTCGATCAAAAGGGATTAAGTATCCTCCAGGAGATGTATTAAATCCAATTGTAGGGAAAACTGATTATGATTATGTTATTCTTTGGATGCTTAATAATAACGAATATTGTGAATGGTCTGATTTCGTTGAAGAAATTAGTGAATCAACATTATCGGGTCATTTAAGAAAATTAAAAAACAAATATTTCGTTGAAAAACCAGAAAGAAATAAATATAGAATTACTAAGCGTGGAATAGAACGGTTTAATGAATTAACATATAATATGAAAATAGGAAAAAGACGCTTGATTTATCCTCCAAAGACTATACTTAATAAGCGCAATTACGATCATTGGATTTTGTGGATGTTATATAACAATTATTCTTGTAAGTGGATTGATTTCAAGCAAGCACCGCTTTCTATTAATCAATCTGCCTTATCTAACAATATAAATTCATTAATAGAAGAAGGGTATATAGATAGAGAAAATAAAGAATACGTAATAACTCCATTAGGCAAATCACATTATTTTACAATTTTAAAACAATATGATTTAGACCGTCAATCGATTTTAGAACAACAAAGTAAAAGAGTCGAGGAAATTACAGAAAAAACGTCTGAATTTTTCAATAGATATAACATTAAAAACCAAGAATTAAAATTTCGATATATTAACTATGTTTTAACATTAGATTACTCCAAAGTAGAAACTACGTTAAGAAATGAGGAGGATTTTAATAAAATTTTATTATTCCTTGCAATTAATCATCCAGATCAATATTCTAATTATTTGACTCCTGAAGAATTCTCTCAAAAGTATAATATTGATATTACGACGCTTAATTATTATATTAAAGAGATCGTAGATAACCAATTTTTCAAGATCAAATTCTTTAATATTGAAGATGACATAGGACAAGTTTATTATTTTCAAAAGAATGAACCACTTGAGAAAATCCTTAATGCTATTGTTGAAAAATATATTACAAAATTCACTTATTTAAATAAATTTCAAGATAATCCTTCTCTAAATATTGAATTCTTATTAGAAAAAATCTTAAATGATATATGTGGTAATTTATTTGATGTAAAATTTGAGATAGCTTTAAAAAACTTTTTGCCCGAGTACATAAAATATTTAGCTTATAAAATAGAAACTGAGAAAACTTTAATTGATAGTGAGGCAAAATTAGAAGGTTTTGTATGGCAAAACATTTTTGAAGAATTTTTAGCATTTCAACCTTCTACAATACCTATAGAGACCGGAAAAGTAGATGAATATACCTATACTTTGGATAAATCAATTTTTAGCATTCTAGATATTTTTTATATATCAAAAATAAATTTTTTACAAACAGATGAAATACAAGAGTTTTATGACCTCAAAAATGTTAAAATTTTTGATGAGATGAATGAATTATTATATCATTATAAAACACAAAAAGCAAGAGAATTATATGAGAAGAATAAGGAAGATCTTACAGAAATACATCAATTAATTTTTGAAGATCTCATAAATACTATAGAATATAATTTTAAAGCATCAATTACCCTTACTAACAAAATAATCAAAAAGAATCCAAAAGATTTTATAGGGTATCTATTACAATCAATAACCTACTTTCTGATGGATGATTATGACAATTCATTAGATGTTATTGAAAAGGGTTTAAATGAAGCACCCAACATCCTTCTATTTTGCCAAAAAGCTCAACTTTTTATTAAAATACGCAGAGGAGAGGAAATATTTAGTGATCTTAATGAACATTTGTCTAAACATCCTAATAATGTTCCTTTATTACGGACAAAGCATATATATTCTTTAAATCAGTGGCATATGTATAAAAAGAGTTATGAAAACTTTTTTAATTCCATCAATTCTGCCATTAAATTAAAACCAACAGATCAAGAGCTTTTATTACTTAAAAGTATATCTTATGTCTGGTTGAATAAATATAAAGAAGCAGAAAAATTCATTAAAAATAAAATTAATTTAAGTATCTTAAAAAAAAATCCTAAAATTGATACAAGCGCATTATTCATTTTAACATTTTCTTATACTGCTCGTGGGAAATATAATAAAGTATTGAAAATAATAAATCAACTTTATGACATGTATCCGGATCATCCGGTATCCTTTATTATAAAATCCTTATTACAAGGTTATAATTTGATTTATAAATTTAAATTTGATCAATCAAATATTCATTCATTTTTAGAATTAATTGATACAATGCTCTCCCTTGAACCGCTAAAATATAATAAAGTTCAGTATCTACTTCTAAAAGCAAACATATTGCATGGAATACAACAATACGACAAGGTAATTGAAACAATTAATTCTGCTATTGAATTAATACCAAATCTGTATTTTCTTTATCTTAGAAAATCGACATTTTTGACAGTAACAAATCAAGATGATAAAGCTTTAAACCTGATTGAAGAATTAAATATAAAAATTCCCCAATTAAAATTCAATCTTGGTCAACAAAAAACTTGTATTCTTGTTAAACAGAAAAAATATGAGGATGCCTTGAAAAGCACTAATAATTTGCTCAAATTCTTTCCTGATAGGGTGGAAATTATAAATAATAGAAGCATAATTTTAGCATATTTAAATAGAAGAGAAGAAGCTTTAGAAAGTGCAGAATATTTAATCCAGCTTAATCCAAATGTTGGTAACTCATACGATAGTTATGGTATTATTCATATGTTTTTTGAAGAATATGAGCAAGCAATAGAGAAGTTTGAAGAAGCTATAAGAATTGATCCCACCAGTGATTTTGTTTTCCAGACATGGTTAAATTTAGGTTTTTGTTATAAGAAACTTAAAAAGTATGATAAAGCACTTGAATCCTTTGAGAAAGGGAAATTGCTTACAGAAAGAATGATCCCATGTATAAGAGAATTTTATTTTAATGAGGCTTTTAATGAAGCAAAGAAAAATCTTTCAGAAATAAAAAATATAATAGAAAAATTGAAAAAAAGGGATCATCAGCACTTGGAAAAATGATCTAAATGGATTACAAATTCATAGAAACAATTACCCTTGATTTTGACTTTGGGAAATTATTATCAGTTGATTTTAACTTAAATTATGGAAACTTATATGCAGTAAATCTAACTGACAATATAGTGAATGAAATAATAGATTGTATCCAAAATGAAGGATTTCCAGATTTTATATGGTTCAAAGGAATAAGAACCGCATTAAAACATAAAAAATGTAAAGAGATTGTTAAAAAAGTTAAGAAAATTTATCCAAATCAGAAAATTGGCATCTACTTAAATTGCGAACTTTTTCAAGATGTAAATCTTAGAAAAGATTTTCATAAATATGATTTAGTTGCAATAAATTTAAATACTGTTGATCCTATAAATTTCTCAAAAATTAATCAATGCTCTGATTCTGTAGATTCAAAAGAAGTATTAGAGGGGATTAAAGAATTCAGGAAAAAATTCAACGGGAATTTAGGGATTTATTCATTATTCTTACATGGGATAAATGATAATAGAGAGAATCTGGAATCTTTAAAGATATTTTTACTAAAAACAATGCCAGATCATTTTTCTATTAGTACTTATACTTTAAATGGATTTGAACCAATTTCGAAAGAATTTAAAAATCAAGTTAAAGAAACTTTTAGATATCTCCCATTCAAAGTGTATTATAGGTTTTAATATAGTCTTTTTTGTCGGAGTCTATTCCATTTTAATCCTCCCTTGCGAATCTATAAATTTAAATTAGCTTGACAAATAAATGTAGAAATTATAAAATAAATAGATTTGAATAATGAACTAATATTGAACTTAAATTTAGATTAAAGAATTAATAATTTTTTAATTAATGGTTTTAGTACCTTCTAGTTAGGATTGAAAAATTAAAAAAAAATTATTTTTTTGGTTTAGTAACTTGGACAATTTCTGTAGGTTCAATAATCTCTTCTACTTCTACTTTTTCCTCAATTTTCTCGTCTTTAATAAGTATCTCGCGTTCAATTATTTCAAGGTGCTTTATTTTAGTGATAAACCAGAAAAGGAAGGCATTAATAACCCCAAGAATTACAGCAATCATGAATAAATTGGTTATTCCTATAAGTAATGCTAATGGACCTGATATAAGTGCTCCTATCGGAGTAATTGCATTAGAAATCATATGATCAATTGACATTACTCTTCCAATTTTATCTTTCGAAACAACTGTTTGTAAGATTGCCAAGTATACGGAAACTATTATCGGAAAAATCACCCATGCAGGAAATAGAGATATTATTATAATGATAAAGTTCCCTTTTGGTGCAAGTATAGCAGGTATTTGACATATAAGAAATATAGCCCCTCCAAAAAGATGCATTTTTACTTTATGTTTCCATGTTTTTTTAAATGAAGTGATTAGAGAGCCTATTATATTCCCAACTTGACTCGCGGTCATTATTATTGCAAGATCTAAAGCAGTACCACCATGAGTGACACGTATAAAATTAGGTAACAATACAAACCAAGGTCTGCTAATAAAATTCCATATCATAGCGGATGCAATCATTGCAAATAAGCCGGGAATCAGTTTGATTGTTATGAGTCCAGTTTTGAAATCTTTAAACCTTGACTTTTTTACATTTTCTTCTGTAGTTTGGTATACTGTAGGGATTTTAATAATTAACAATGGGACCATGGCTATTAGAAACGTTATAATATCAAGTAAGAAAATTTGTTCTGTCTGTGGAAAGATTGCCATGAGACCTGCGGCAATCATAGGACTTATACTGTATATTATTCCTGAACTTAAAAAATTCATCCCATTAACTCGACTTAAATTTTCTTTAGGGACCATAACAGGAATTAAAGATTGGACGGCAGGTAATTGAAATGCATAAGATACCGCTCTAAATGTATTAATTGTGAGAATGAACACGATATTTTGAATATCCAAAAGAAAAAATATGAAAAGTAAAAGCGTTAATACTGCTTGCATCGAATCTGATATTGCAATGATCACCTTTTTATTCCACCTATCAGCAATTACTCCTGAAAAGGGAGTTACTAATATCTGTGGGAGGAACATCAAAAATACTGAAAGTGAAAGATAGAAAACGTTACCAGCCATCCACCATGTTATTACAAAACCAACTATCATTGAACCTAACATTGAGAATTGTTGACCAAATAAGAATAACAAATAATAGATAAAGCTTTTCCTTGTAGTAGTTTGTTCCATTTTTTCTCAATATAGCGAAATTATAAATTCAGATTTGCTCTACTAATTAAAATGGAAAATATTGCATATATAGATTTGATTGATGAACTTGTATTTGACTGATGAACTTAAATTGAACTTTGAATTTAATTTGGACTAGCTTTTCATTTTTGAATCGATAATTTTCACTATCTTCTAATTAAGATTGAAAATTATAAAAAAAATAAATAGAAAAAGATTTATTCTATAGGTTCAACAACTGGTACAATTTCGGGCATTTCTGTAATTTCCTCTTTCTTCTTTTCAGCTTCCACTTCTGCCATCTTTTCACGATCAATTATTTCTAAGTGTTTAATTTTAGTGAAAAACCATAAAAAAAATGGAAATACGATACCTAAAATTGCACAAGTAAGGAACAAATTGATTATACCAAACATTTCTGCTAATGGACCGGCAATAAGCGCTCCAATCGGAGCAATAGCCATCGAGATCATATGATCAATTGACATTATCCTACCGACTTTATCTTTAGAAACAACTGTTTGCAGGATTGCTAAATATGTAGAAACGGCGATTGGAATCATTACTGCTCCTGGAAAAAGTGAAATCATCATAAGAATAAAATTCCCTTTAGGAGCTAGAATTGCAGGTACTTGTCCAACAAAGAATATTGATGCTCCAATGATATTAATCTTGATCTTATGCTTCCACGTTTTCTTAATTGATGTTATTATAGCACCAATAGTGTTTCCTAGTTGTATTGACATCATTAATAGTGCTAAGTTGAACGCGGATCCATCATGTGTATATCTAACGAAATACGGAGTTAGAACCGCCCAAGGCCTATTAATAAAGTTCCATATCATCGCCATCATGATCATTGCAAACAAACCGGGGATTAATTTAATTGTTAAGAGACCTGTCTTGAAGTCTTTAAACATCGATTTTTTTACAGCTTCTTCAGTTGTTTGGTGCACTTTAGGAATTTTAATAATCAATAATGGGATAAGTGCAATCAGAAAAGTTATTCCATCAATAAGAAAAATTTGGGTTATTGGAAAAATTGCTAAAAGCGTTGCTGCAATCATTGGACCTATTGCATAAATTAATCCATTAAACAAAAAATTCATTCCATTTATCCTACTTAGTCGTTCTTTTGGAACCATGGTAGGGATAAGTGATAAAACAGTTGGGTATTGAAATGCAAATAACCCTGCTCTAAATGTATTCATTCCTAAAACAAACCAAATATTTTGAAAATCCATTAAAAAAAGCACAAATAATAAAGTTGTTGACATTGCCTGCATTGTATCTGAAATTGCTATTATCACCTTTTTATTCCATCTATCTGCAATTACTCCTGAGAACGGTGTTACAATGATCTGTGGAAGAAACATCAAAAAGGTTGAAATTGAAAGATAAACAGCACTACCAGTTTCTATCGTAATCCACCATGTAATAACAAAATTGACTATCAACGAGCCTAACATAGAAAATTGTTGTCCAAATAAGAAAATAAGATAATGATGAAACGATTTTTTGCTAACTATGTCTTCCATTTTTGTTTACCTTTTCCATTGATATTTTTTTTTATTATTCATTAATCACAATTTTTATTTATAGATTTAGCAAATGAACTTAATATAAACTCTGAACTTCATTTCGAACTATTTTTTCTATTTGCTTTACAATTTTTATACTTAATTGAAATTCAAATAATCGAGATAACATATCTCTATTAAATATTAATTGGGGCATGAAATTCAAGTCTGGATAACTAATATTTACTTTCTTTGAAATCATAATTAACTTCTCATTAGCATTAAGTTTTGGGTGATTTTCAGATTTTTCATAATTCTTACAAATTGCCACTCAAGATTAGATTTACAAAGAGGACAAATATAGGGTCTATACATATTCTTCCTATTATTTTAGTATATGATTTTCTTCTTCAAAATTTACTTAAACAAATTTCACGATTTTATTTAGAGGTTTCCTAGGCATAGGTACTGGAACCTCACCTTTGATGTATCCAAAAGGCAAAACAGTTAAGAGATGATCATTTTCATCCAGACCTATTATTCTTTTTATTTTTTCCCTGTTCATATCACCTAACCAACAAGTTCCTATCCTTAGAGCCCAAGCCATCAATGTCATGTTCATTGAAACCAATGTAGAGTCAATTTTATACCATATAGGATTTATTTTAATTTTGCCAACAATCGCAATAGCTATTGGAGCATCCTTAATAAATTGACCATAGTATGCAAATTTAGAGATTTTTTCCAAGATCTCTTTATTTTTAATGACAATAAACTCCCATGGTTGAAGGTTTGAAGCACTTGGAGTCCATCTTCCTGCTTCTAAAATCATTTCAATTTCTTTTTCTGATATTGCCTTGTTTTGAAAAGATCTGATACTTCTTCTTGCTTTAATAAATTTTAGAAATTCTTCTGGATCAATCATCGCATAAATCATTATTATATTTTCAATATTTTCTTAATTTCACAAATTCCTCTAACTTCAATTAAAAAATTAAAAAAAAATTTATTTATAGAAACTGCTATAATTTAAATTATAGCTTGCTGGATCATTCCTTATTATAATGATTCTTTTTCTGTTTTTATACATCTTTTCAACCTTCCTTTTTCATTTTCATATTTTTTTTATTTTAATAAATTGCATAAACTCTATACACTGATTTCTGCTTAACCTGATTTAAGGGAATTAATTCTTGGTGATAAATTCCGTTATATTTAGAGATTAATCTTGAGATTTTTTTACCAGGTTTTTTTTCTTCTAAGGACTCCTCTAATCTTTGAATATTTTCCCTTTCAGTATCACAAAGACATTCTCTGATAACTTCTTCTACATCAATACAATTTTTTCTTACGTTCTTATTTCTTACTGCTTGAGCCATTTTTTTAACCTCTTTTTTTCTTGGTTTAATTTTTTTTTTTCTTAATTTTTTATAATCAAAAAAAACATTTATAGTTTCTAATACAAAACTTCCCAAGTAGTTTGTAGTTCGATAGAAGTTCATAGTACAGAGTGAACCAGAACGTTTAAATATTAAAAAACCTAATCATATATTGTTAAAACTAAGGTGTTTGCTAATGAGTAGAACACATGAAATAAACTTCCCCTCTGAAGAGATTCAAACCCAATTATTAGGGGAAAAACAAAATACTGAACATATTATTTTATGGATGCTTAAGAATAATGAAAAAGTAGGATGGTCCAATTTTATGGAAGAACCAATTGGCATTCCTCAATCTACATTATCGAATTATATGGCAACTCTCATAACTAATGGGTTCGTAAAGAAACCGAAAAGAGGAATCTATGAAATAACTACAGAAGGAGAAAAAAGATTTAATGAATTATCTCGATCACAGGAAACTAAAAGAAAGTTAAGTTATCCTCCTGATACTATTGTTGAAAGTCGCAATTACGATGATATAATTCTTTGGATGGCATATAATAATAATTTTCTAAAATGGGCAGATTTTGTTGATAGTGATAGTCCAGTATTCATTAATCAATCATCATTATCAAAAAATATTAAATTATTAGTAAGTAAAGGTTCAATAAAAAAAGACGACCAGACGAAAGAATATCAAATTACCCAAAAGGGTAAAATAGAATACTCAAGAATGTTGAAGCAATATAACCTAGATAGACAATCTATTTTGGACGAAGAAGCCAAAAGAATAGAGGAAATTACAAAAAAAACAATTGCATTTTTTGAAAAATATGAAATAAAAGACGGAGATGTTAAATTTCGTTTTTTAAATAACATTTTGAAGTTACCCTTTGCAAATTTAAAAGGTTCTCTGGATTCAGAGGAAGAATTTAACAAAATATTATTATTTTTATCAATGAATCATCCAAATCAATATCCCGATTACATCTCAACTGAACAATTTTCCAAAAAATACTTTATTAATTTATTAGATCTTAAGTTTAATATTCGTCAAATTATTGAAAAAGGTGTTTATACAACTAAATTTTTCAGTTTAAAGGTCGATGAGAACAAAATTTACTATTTTCAGACAAATGAGAAGATAGAGAAAGTACTTAGTGCGATTACTGAGGATCATATAACAAAATTTACATATTTAAATAAATTATATGTTAATACTCCAAAGGGAGCTCCAAAATTAAGTTTAAATTCTACAGTTAATGCAATTTTAGAAGAGATATGTGATAATTTATTTCATGAGGGATTAAAAGAACCACTAAGAGAATTTTTACCTGATTATATAAAGAATTTAGCATATAAAATAGAAGCTGAGAGGAAATTATTAGATACATTGGATAAGTTGGAAGGAATTGCTTGGAGAGATATTCCTGAAGTATTTCAATCTTATAGTTCTCAGGAAAGTTTAATAGAACAGAGCCAATTCAAATATTACATCGATTATTCAATATTAAAAGTATTAAGTCTATTTTCTGACCCTAAAATTGAAAAAAAGTTCGAAAACGCAAAACATTTAATGAAACATAGTGATTTTGATAAAGCATTAGAAAAATTAAATTCTAATATAGAATCAGAACCTAATAACTTAGATTTATACTTTTTAAAAGCAATTTTCTTAATTATATCAAACAGACATCAAGAAGCAATTAGATTTCTGAAAGAAGAACTAAAAAATTATTCGAATAAAAACGATGAGAAATTTGTAATTTCCTATAATTTTATACTATTATACATCAATTTAGTATTAGCTGAATTTAATAAAGCCTTAAAAATCAGTGATAAATTATATGATGAGTACCCAGATCATCCTATATCCTATATCTCAAAAGCTTTAATATTTGGGTATAAAATTATCTATCAACTTGATTTAGGAAATATAAGAATAGATCAAGTGTTAGTTGATATTGATCAAGCAATTTCTTTAGATACAAATAAACACAACAAAGCGAAATATTATCATTTTAAGAGTTTTGTTTTAAATCAAATAAAGAAATTTGAAGAAGCGCTTGAAGCGATTGACACTGCTATTGATTTAGATCCTAAAGATATCTATTTACATTTTATGAAATACAATATTTTATATGATTATGAAAAAATAGATAAAGCTTTAGAATTGGTGGATGAAGCTATAATAGAGTTTCCGGAGTATGAAATGAAACTATTCAAACATAAGGCAATTCTCTATAAGAAGAAAAACAATTTTAAGGAAGGATTAAAAATTATGAATGAATTACTTGAAAAATACCCTAATGAAGTTGATCTTTTAAATAATAAGTTATACTGGCACTTATATCTCCAAGAGAAAGATGAAGCGATTGAAACTGGAAAATTACTTACGAATTTAGAACCCGATGATGGAAATTTTCATGATTCATATGCTGAAGCTCTAATGGAATTTGGTGAATACGATGAAGCGATTAAAGAGATACAAAAAGCATTAGAACTTGAACCTTATGGCTGGTTTACTTATAATTCATATCTTACCTTAGCAAAATGTTATAAGGAGATCGGGGAATATAATTTGGCACGAGAGGCTTTAGATAAAGGAGAAGGGGCTATAAACACATGTTTTTGTGGAATAGAGAAAAGAAGAGAATGGAAAGACAAAAAATTAAAACTTTTAGATGAATTAGAAAAACTAGAGAGAAATTTTTAACTAAATCTTTTCTTATTAATACTTAATGTAACTTTTTTTATATTTAGTCTTTTAAGTTGATTTATTATTCTAATTATAGATTCAAAGTTCAGACTTACTTCATTCCCTTAATCTATTTATAGAAATAATAATTTTGAAATAATAAAACTAAGGTATTCTGAAAGGATCATTTGATATAATATGAAAAAAACAATATTTATCTATAATAAAAATACAAAGATAAGCTATGCATTTCGTGATGTTATTAATACTTGTTTAAGTGCACTTGAATTGTATTTAAAAAATATCAATACTAGAATACCAGATTCATTAACCACTGTACTTAATTACTTAGACACATTATATCGAAAGATTGAGGATTATAATGCTTCAATTGAGTCCGATTATAAAATCCTAAAGCAATATCCAAAATTTTTGAAAGCTTGTATCAATTATATTTTAACCTTGGTTGAGTTTAAAAAGTATAATCAAAGTACTCTTGATGACGAAATTGAAATTGAAGTTTCAGATCTTATTCGTACTTTCACTCATTTTGAATATTCATTTGTGAGTTCTTTGTTTAAAATAATGACTCAAGAAGAAGCCATTAAATTTTACCAAAGTTTTGTAGATAATTTAACTAAATCAAGAAGAGATCCAAAGAAATATCTGGATAACCTAGAAGATCTTGTTAATAATTTTAAAGACTTTTCAGAAAGATGGCATGATTTAGAGGCTACTCTTTTAATTAATAATGAAGAAAAGTTGGTTTTTAAAGTAAAAAAATGTAGATGGGCTGAAAATTTAAAAGATTTTGAACCTAAAATTGGCTATACTATGATGTGTTATCAAGATTTTGAAAGAGCTAAAAATTTTAATCCCGATTTTCTTCTCACTAGAACCCATACATTAATGGAAGGTGATGATTATTGCGATTTTTGTTATCATGATACGCGAAAAAATAAAGATTTATCTCATCCTTCAGAAAAAGAGTTCAAGGAGTTAGATTGATATTTTTAATAAATAATATGGATGGATTATATTATGAAAGAAGTTTTATGTTTTTTATATGATGGATTTGTTGATTTTGAGATGGCTCTTACTTGTTCGCCAATAAATGGAAGTGAAAATTATAAATTAACCTACGTTGCGTATGAAAAAAAGCCTATTAAAAGTTCCAGTGGAATTACAATTTTACCGGATAAAAAAATCTCTGAAATTACTTACATAAATAAAATAGAAGGTCTTATAATCCCAGGAGGAAGTATAAGAATTCTTAAGCCAGAACTCGAACATCTAATTAAAAAAATAAATGATGAAAAAAAATTACTTGCAGCTATTTGTGCTGGACCAGAATTTCTGGCAAAAAGTGGTATCTTAAAGGGGAGAAAATACACTACTTCAGAAGAACCACAAAATTACAAAGAAAGAAATGAAGAGGACCCCTTTCCAAGAGAAACATATATTGATGCAAGGGTAATTCAAGATGATAATATTATTACAGCTAAAGGTCATGCTTTCATAGATTTTTCTCTTGAAATTTGGGATTGGTTTGATCTATTTGATTCTGAAGAAGAAAAAGAAGAAGATAAGAAATTACTAACTCCTACATAAATATTTAAAAAGAAGGGATATTTAATACTAAAAATCTTAAATTAATCTTTTTTATAGCCCACTTTTATTGTCATTGAAATAGATTCATCAAAGGCTTGACCCTCAATTTCGACTTTATACGGCATTTCGTCTGAAGCGAATAATTCTGTAAAATATCCAAGCCAATAATTCCCATATCGTTTATTTTGTCTGTGTCGAAAGAGTAGATGAAATTGGTCGCCACTTTCTTTTCTTACGTCAATAGTATGAAAGTAATTAGCTACAACCCAGACCTTTTGAATGGTATATATTATTTCGTCTATTGTGAGATTTTTCAACGGTTTCGATTCATTATACCATAAGATTATATCAATAGCCACATTTTTGCGCCATGGCTTTTCCAAGCTATCTTCTGGAGATTCTGCTGCATGGATTAGTTGATTAAAGGTCGTTTTTCCAATTAGCATCATTTTCATCTCGTCTCTTGCACGCACCCATAGATCTCTATCGAGATTTTTCTGATCTCCATAATACTTAATTGCTCGTTCTATAAAAGAAATCTCAGTCTCATCTTCTATCATATATTTTTTTATAATCCCTTGAATTTCAGGAGAGATCGAATTAAAATCATCATACAATTTTACTGCATTTTTAACTAGATCTGATATTGTTGTTCCATGTTCTTTATATTTATCAATTAAATTTCTTGTTTCATCACTAACTTTAACATATATGGGTTTATCTTTTAGTTCATGTTCTATAAATTCATCTTCATCATTCTCATTATTCTTATCGTTAGAATTTTCATTTGCTTTTCCCATTAAAATCATCTTCTATATTCTTACTTTTAATAATCTATCAAAAATATATATCTTTATATAATTATATATAAATAAAATATTTATTTCTTCTCTTTTTAAAAAATAAATATATATACTTATATATATCACTCTATAGTTTTTATTAAGGATTTAAAGCTATATTCTTTGGTTTTATAATTGATCATAACATTTAAATATATTGTTATATAAATGTATATAGAAAATAAAAAAAAATATAAAAAAATATAAGAAAATATAAGAGAGTAAAAAAATGGCCTGGATTCCTATTGTTGCTGGTACTAGGAGAAGAAATTCGCGTAGATCTAGCGCCGGAAGTGCATGTATCGCCTTTATTTTTTCTCTAGTAATACTTGGTGTATTATTTTCATTCTTTTTTGGATTTTTTGGTATTAATAGATTCGGTTTTACTCCAATTATCTTTCTCAACGGATTTATTATATTTATTGTGATTCTGATTTTTATAAGTACAATTTCAATGTCAATAAGTGAAACAAATAAAAAACCAAAAAGAGAGGATTTGAAAACATACCAACCTTTAGAACAATATCAACAAATAAATCCCTATAAAATACGTGATCCAATTCAAGAACAATCTGATGAATTAATTAATGAGGTAATTCCTAGAGAAATTCCTGTGATTAACTACTGTAGATATTGCGGGGCGAAAATTGACAGGGATGCAATATTTTGTCATTTATGTGGTACTAAATTGTAATTTTTAAATTTTTTAAAATTTTAGATTTATATTTATTAGAACAAATAAAAAAAGGGGGTAAAGTTTAGGATTACAATGCAAAAAAGAATTTTGAATAAAAGTTATACAATTCAATGGAAGAAAAAAGATTCTATGGCGATCTTTTTAATTATTTTTAGTGGATTAATATTAACATTTGTAAGTTTAACTTACACAGAATTTTATAATATCTTTTTTAGTATGTGTGTTGGTTTGTTTTTTGGGGGGATAATATTATCAGTAATTTCAACATTTCTTGCTCAAATGGAATCTGGTATTACCGGAACTGGTGAATTAGATGCTGATGT